>DATGGP010000016.1:0-19083 GCA_035308425.1 Casimicrobiaceae bacterium
GTCGGTGCTGCCGTGCTGACGGCGCTTCCCTTCGGGCGCGCGCGGCTGTTTCGCGCGGTGCGGGGGAAAAGCGTTCCCGATTGGGCGAAGCCGTTCGCCGACACGTGGGCGCGGTTCTTCCTCAAGTGGCTGCTCGCCGACGAGCGCGTCACGGCGGTGATTCCCGGCACGAGCAACGCCGCGCACATGGCCGACAACCTCGGCGCGATGCGTGGTCGCCTTCCGACGCTTGAGGAACGCGCCCGGATGGTGGCGTACGTGGCGAATTTGTAGGCGCCAGCGTGCGGCTGGCTGGCCGGCGTGTTCACACGAACGCGCGCTTGCCTCGCCGATAGCGCCGCTCGCATCGCGGATCGCTCAGCGCGCGATGAAGCGCGAAGTGCAACTCGTAGAGCGCCGCATCGTAGCCCGCGTCTTCCATGCCTTTCGCATAGCCGAGCGCGACGGCGTTGCCGGCGAGGCGTACCTGCTCGTTCTCGACTTCACCGGTGAGCGGCGCCGACGGATCGTTGAACGCGTTACGGCACGTGTCGAGCGACACCGAGTAGTACTTGCGGCACGTTGCGGGTCGGCTCTCGTAGACGGTGCAAAGGCCGTCCTCCAGCAGCGCGCAAGGAATGCCGGCGCGAACGTGCTGCTCGGGAGTCAATCCCTCGATTCGCCGCACATTGTCTTCGATGCGCGCGATCGTCCGCGCCTGCTGCGCATCGTCGAACCGTGACTGCACGTGATGAGCGAGCACGAACGCATCGTGCGGACGAATCTCGACGCGCAGATGGCAGCAGTAGCTGCAGCCGCGCGCGCATGCGACGTCGACCTTCTGCTTCACGATTGCTTCGTGCTGCAACGTCGCGAGGCGATCGTACATGCGAATCGTCTGCGCTCGCGCAACTGGGGCTTCGGCCAGCTTACGCGCACCCGCATCGCGACGCTCGCGATCGAACGCGGCCTGCACATTTGCGGGGATGGTCGGATGCATGGCCATAATAGTAGCGTCGTTCACGCATCTCCCGCCGTTGACGCCGATAACCGGCGATCGACCGTCGCTTGCCCGGCCGGTGCGCGTTCGCTATGCTGCGCGCCGCGCCGGATCGGTGCATGCGTTGGGGAAGGGATGTAAATGAAAGGGGAACGCCCGCTGTTTCGCCTGACCGATCGAACCGTACGCCGCCGGCTTGCGCGGATCGCTTCGCTTTGCGTGCTGTCAGTGGCGCTTGGCGCATCGCACGCCGTGGACGCTTCGGCGACCGGGCAATTCGCGACGGCGAAGCTCAGGCTCGACGCCGACGGCGCGTACAGCTTCTGGGGCAAGTCCGCGGGCCCGAGCCGCGACGAGGTGATCAAGGTGGCGGTCTCGAACGCCCAATTCACCGACGGCTTCTTCGACGATTTCTACGATCGCGAGCACGCGATCGACAAGATCTTCGTCGACGACCAGGCGAAGGTCGTGTACTTCGAGTTCGACGCCGACGGCAAGTATCGCGGCCTTTCGTATTTCTTCGCGTCCGGCGACAACTGCGGATACTGCTTCGATTCCGCGGTTCGATCGACGGTGCATCCGGAAAATGGCCGTCTGAAGGGGAAGATCGCGTTCAAGCGCGCCAATGCGAAGCCGACATTCGACATCGACCTCGACGTTCCAATTCCGTCGAAGGATCGCGGCCAGGTGCTCCCCGCCGGCGGCGGCGAGCCCGGGAAGGTGTATCTCGCGTATCACGAAGCGCTGAAGGCCAGCGACAGGAAGCGCGTGTACGCGGTGCTGGACGCGCGGCACAAAAGCCTGTGGGACAAGTACCAGAAGGAAGGCGTCGACGTGATGGAAGTGCAATGGCGCGACTTCCATTCGTCGATGGAATCGGTGTCGGTCACCGGCGGGTTCGTGCGCGGCGATCGCGCGGTCGTGCTGTACGACGGGCGCAGCAAGACGATCGACCACCTGCATGGCGAGGCGCTCCTGCGGCGCGAGAACGGCGTGTGGATGATGCGCGACGAGTTGGTCAGCACCGGGACGCGATAGCCGTTTACATGGAGTCGCCGGCAGGCGTAAGATTCCGGTGTCCGGGTTCTAAGCAGATCCCCGGCGGCCCTCTGGGGCCCAGACGGTGTCCCGTCCAAATCTGCGGCCTTTTCATGGGCTCGCAATGGACACCGTTCCCGATTCCTCGATTCCGCCCCGCATCGAACCCGCGTATTCGCTCGCGCAACTCGCGCGCTACATGCTGCGCCTCGGCACGCTGGGCTTCGGCGGCCCGGTCGCGCTCGCCGGCGCGATGCGACGCGATCTCGTGGAGGATCGCGGCTGGATTTCCGATGCCGACTACAAGGAAGGTCTCGCACTCGCGCAGTTGATGCCCGGTCCGCTCGCGGCGCAACTCGCGATGTACCTCGGCTACGTGCATTACCGGATCGTCGGCGCGACGCTCGTCGGTATCGCGTTCGTGCTGCCGTCGTTCGTCATGGTCGTCGTGCTCGGTCATGCGTACGTTCGTTACGGTGGCCTCGCATGGATGCAGGAGGTGTTCTACGGCGTCGGCGCCGCGGTGATCGGCATCATCGCGACGAGCGCATACAAGCTGACGACGCGAACCGTACGAAACGATCGGCTGCTCTGGACGATCTTCGCGATCGCCGCAGCGTCCACCGTCGTCACCGAAACGGAAAGTGCGTGGCTCTTTGTCGGCGCTGGCATTCTGACGTGGCTTTGGCGCGCGCCTCCACGCAGGTTTCCTTCGAGCGGCATGAGCGCGGCCTTGGCAATGCAGACGCCGGCTGCATTCGGCGTCGCATCCGCGATCGATGGGTCGCTGCTCGCGCAGATCGGATTGTTCTTCACGAAGGCGGGTGCATTCGTCTTTGGCTCGGGCCTCGCGATCGTGCCGTTTCTCTACGGCGGCGTCGTGACCGAGCATCATTGGCTCACCGAGCGACAGTTCGTCGACGCCGTTGCCGTGGCGATGATCACTCCCGGTCCCGTCGTGATCACCGTCGGTTTCATCGGCTATCTCGTCGCCGGGTTGCCAGGCGCGTGCGTCGCGTCACTTGGCACGTTCCTGCCGTGCTACCTCTTCACGATCCTGCCGGCGCCGTACTTCAAGAAGTTCGGCAAGCGGCCCGCGCTGATCGCGTTCGTCGATGGTGTCACGGCGGCCGCGGTCGGTGCGATCGCGGGCGCGACGATCGTCCTCGCGCGACGTTCGATCGTGGATCTCCCGACCGCGATCGTGGCCGCGGTCGCGCTGTTCCTGCTGTGGCGATTTCGCAAGGTGCGCGAGCCGATGATCGTTGCCGTCGCGGCGCTCGTCGGCCTCGTCGTCCATCCGCTTGTGCATCATTGAAACGAGGAGAAGATCATTGGAAAACGAAGCTGTTCCGTCGATTTCGGTCGCCGCGCTCCACGACGCGCTTTCCAAAACGCAGCCGCCGATCGTCATCGACGCGCGACGCCGGGCAGCGTTCATCGAATCGACCCAGATGGTTGCGGGTGCGCTGCGGCGCTCGCCCGAAAACGTCGGGGACTGGGCGGCGACGTTGCCCGCCGCCGACACGTTCGTCGTGTATTGCGTCCATGGGCACGAGGTGAGCCAGCGCGCCGCGGCCGCATTGCTCGGGCGCGGTCTTCGCACACATTACCTCGCGGGTGGTCTCGCCGCATGGATCTCGGCGCACGGCGCCGTCGATGCGAAGCCGCGCGGCGCCGCGACGCGCTGGGTCACGCGCGAACGGCCGAAGATCGATCGCATCGCATGTCCCTGGCTCATCGCGCGGTTCATCGATCCCGACGCGCAGTTCCTTTACGTTCCGGCATCGCAGGTACTCGCAACGGCCGCCGACAAAGATGCGATTCCTTACGATATTGCAGACGTGCATTTTTCGCACGACGGCGAGCGTTGTACCTTCGATGCGTTCCTTGCACATTACAGGCTGCACGATCCTGCGCTTGCGCGGCTAGCGTTGATCGTGCGTGGCGCCGACACCGCGCATCTCGATCTCGCCGCACAGTCGGCCGGCCTCGCGGCCATCTCGCTCGGTCTGTCGCGCAATTTCACGGACGACCACGACATGCTCGCACACGGCATGGTGATCTACGACGCGCTCTATCGCTGGTGCAGGGAAGGACAGGACGAGGTGCACACATGGAATCCGCAAGCTTACGGAACGCGCGGCGCCGAAGCGGCAGCATGATCTTTCGCGCCATTGCTACGAGCGGTCTCGCGATGTTCGTGATGATGGGCCCATGCTCGGCGCAGCCGATCGCGCGCATCGCAACGATCGACCTGCCGGGCGTCAAGGGTCGCATCGATCACCTGTCGGCTGACCCCGCGCACCATCGCCTCTTCGTCGCGGCGCTCGGCAACGATACGGTCGAAGTGGTCGACACGGTGACCTCCGAGGTACGCACGATTCGCGGCATGCGCGAGCCACAGGGCCTGTTCTACGTTTCGGATCTCGATCGTCTCGTCGTGGCCAACGCAGGTGGCGGCGTCGATCTCGTCGACGCTGTTTCGCTCACGACGCTGATGCACATCTCCGGTATGGATGACGCGGACAACGTTCGCTACGACGAGCGGAGCCGCATCGCGTGGGTCGGCTTCGGCGCCGGCGCCCTGCGCGCGCTCGACCCGTCGAACGGCACTCGGCGCGGCGAAATTGCGCTGCCGGGCCACCCGGAGTCGTTCCAGCTCGAGCAGACCGGGAATCGTGTGTTCGTCAACGTGCCGTCCGCGCACGCGGTGATCGTCGTCGACCGCGTCACGCACCGCGCGATTGCCCGCTGGGAAACGCCGTGGGCGACGCAAAATTATCCGATGGCGCTCGACGAAGCCGAAGGCAAGCTGTTCGTCGGCGCACGTTCACCGCCGGTGCTGCTGGTTTACGACGTCGAGACGGGAAGCGCCGTTGCCAGAGTTCCGCTCGGTAACGATGCCGACGATGTATTCTTCGACGGCGAGCAGCGGCGCCTGTACGTGATCTGCGGCGAAGGCAAGGTCGATGTCATCGGCGTCCATTCGCACCATCGGTACGCCGTCGAAGCATCGATCGATACCGCGCCGCGTGCGCGCACCGGATTGTTCGTCGCGGCGGAGCGCAGGCTCTACGTGGCGGCTCCGGCCGTGGGCACTTCACCCGCGCGCCTTCTCGTCTATCGAACGAGCTGACGCGTCAGAACTTGGGCTTCGGCACCGTCGTCGCGACGAAGGTCCCGATGCCGGTGATCACCGCGACGCTCAAGAAAACGATGCGAAACGTGCGATCGAGCTCCACGCCGATCGCGTTTCGGTCCGACGCGGAGACCTTGCTCAGATAGTCTGGCCCTTCCTCCATCACGCGCGCGATGATCGCGCCGACCCCGCTGTGCGAGCGGCCGAGCGCGAGGTACACGATCGCGCCGACGATCGCTACGCCGATCGCACCGCCGATCGAACGGCAGAGCGACATCGAGCCGATCGCAGCACCAAGCGATTCGCGTCCCGCCGCCTGCTGCACGGCGACCTGCATCGCCGGCATGATCATGCCGAGTCCGATGCCGATCAGCGCGGTAAGCAGAAGCACGATCGACGTCGGCGCCATCGATATCGTTGCGCCGAGCGCGATCAGCGCGACGGTCGCGAGCGTGAGTCCGGCGATTGGAAAGATCGTCACCTTGCCTGTGCGCGACACGAGCTTGCCGGTGACCGTTGCGCCGGTGACCATCGACAGCGTAATCGGAAGCAGCAACGTCCCCGACGTGCCGATGCCGAGGCCACGTCCGATCTGCAGATAGAGCGGCAGGTAGAGCACGGTCGCGAAAAGCGTCGCCGCGAAACAGACGACGACTGCATCGGCGCGCAGAATCTCGGGACGCCGCAGCAAACGTACCGGGATAATCGGGTGATCGCTTCGCGTCTCCCATTGATAGAGCGCTCCGTACGCGACGACGACGAGCGCGATCAAGCCATAAAGCCCCCACGAATCGAAGGGCAGCGCATGGCCCGCGGACGAAAACGCGAAGAGCAGTCCGAGCGTTGCAACGCAAAACAGGAGCATCCCGACGACGTCCGGTTTGTAAGCGCCGCGCCGCGGAGGCGTCATGCTTGGAATGCGCCGCGCGAGATAGCCGGCGAGCAGGCCGAGCGGCAGATTGATCGCGAAGATCGAGCGCCAGGTCACATGCTCGGTCAGATACGCGCCGAGGATCGGACCCGACGTCGACGCCAGCGCGAACACGCCGGCGAAGTAGCCCTGGAAGCGCCCGCGATCGCGCGGCGGCACGTGCTCGCCGATCAGGGCCTGCGCGAGCGTCATCAAGCCTCCGCCGCCCATTCCCTGCACAGCGCGCGCTACGACAAGCGCGAAAAGCGTTGGCGCGGCCGCGCAACCGATGGACGCCACGGTGAACACGGCAAGCGCGATCATCAGCATCGTCTTGCGGCCGAAGCGGTCGCCGAGGTGACCGTACAGCGGCGCGGCGATCGTCGCGGCGAGAAGATAGGCGACGACGACCCAAGACACGTATTCGAAGCCCCCGAGATGGCTCGCGATCGTCGGCAGCGCGCTCGCGAGGATCGTCTGGTCCGCGGCCGCGAGAAACATCGCGACCATCACGCCGGGGAAGACCTGCCGAAACGCTTCGCGAACCGACAGCTCGCGATCCCATTCGGCGGTCACGTGCCCATGCCGATCAACGCGTCGCGACGATGAAGAGCCGCGGAAACGGAAGCAAAACACTTCCGTCGGCAAGCGCCGGATGTGCGTTCGCGATTGCGCTCGTGTAGCGCGCGACATAGGCGTCGCGTTCCGTTGGGTCGAGCGGATCGAGGAACGGTCGAAGGCCGCTGCCCTTGAACCATTCGACGACGCCCACCGCGCCGCCGGCAAGCGGATGGTGATACGTCGTGCGCCATACATCGATGCCGCTGCACGATTCGCGAAGGAGTTCGTAGTACCAGGCGGCATCGTGGCGCGCTTCGCGGCTTCGCGACGCAGGCGCCAGCTTGGCGGCCCACGGACCCTCGGCGGCAACCTCGCGCATCAAACGGTGCGCGGGTTCGTCGAGATTGTCCGGCATCTGCACGGCGAGCGTTCCGCCATCGGCTACCTTCTCGATGAGATTCGCGAACACCCGCCGATGATCGGGAATCCATTGCAGAACCGCGTTCGCGAGAATCAGATCGAACGGACCCGAATCGTGCCAGTGCTCGATGTCGATATCGTCGAAGCGCACGTTCGGCAGTCGCTTGCGCGCCGCCGCGAGCATGTCGGGCGAGTTGTCGATGGCGCTGACCATCGCGCCGGGAAAGCGCGCGACAAGCAATTCGGTCGAGTTGCCCGGCCCGCAACCGATGTCCACCGCCGTTCGCACGTCGCGCGTTGGAACGGCTGCCAGAAGGTCGCGCACCGGGCGGGTGCGCTCGCGCTCGAACGCCGTGTACTGGGCAGCCGACCAGGTCACGGCGCGCGTCGGCGAAATTCGCCGCTCAGCGCGCGAGCGCCACGTCGAACGGGCAGCCGGTCTTCGCCTTGACGTCGTCGAGCGTCACGCCGGGGTGAAGCTCGCGCAGTACGAGTCCCGCACCGTCGGGTCGCACGTCGAATACGCAAAGATCGGTGACGATCATGTCGACGACACCCTTGCCGGTGATCGGCAGCGTGCAGCGCTCGAGAATCTTCGGACTGCCGTCGCGCGCCGTGTGCTCCATCAGCACGATCACGCGCTTGACGCCGGAGACCAGGTCCATCGCACCGCCCGGGCCCTTCACCATCTTCCCGGGCACCATCCAGTTCGCGAGGTCGCCGTTTCGCGCGACTTCGAGCGCACCGAGGATCGACAGGTCGACGTGGCCGCCGCGGATCATCGCGAACGAGTCGGCGCTCGAGAAGAAGCTGCTGCCGGGAAGCGTCGTCACCGTCTGCTTGCCGGCATTGATCAGGTCCGGATCGATCTGCGCTTCGGTCGGAAACGGTCCGATGCCGAGCAAGCCGTTCTCCGATTGCAGCGTGACGTTGACATCCGGTGGAATGAAATTGGCGACCAACGTCGGTATGCCGATGCCCAGATTGACGTAGTAGCCGTCGCGAAGCTCGCGCGCGGCGCGCCGCGCCATCATCTCGCGCACCGGCGAATCCTTCTTGCCCGCTGTCCCGGCAACGGTGCGAAATTCGATGCGCTTCTCGTATTTCGCCCCCTGAATGATGCGATCGACGTAGATGCCCGGCGTGTGGATCTCGTTCGGATCGAGCTCGCCTGCGTCGACGAGGTCTTCTACCTCGGCCACGGTCACCTTGCCGCAGGTCGCGATCATCGGATTGAAGTTGCGCGCGGTCTCGCGATACACGAGATTGCCGGCGCGATCGCCTTTCCACGCCTTCACGATCGAAAGGTCGGCGCGAATGCTTTCCTCGAGCACGTATTCGCGACCGTCGAACGTCTTCGTCTCCTTGCCTTCGGCGAGCAGCGTTCCCGCCGCGGTCGGCGTATAGAAGCCCGGGATGCCGGCGCCGCCTGCGCGAAGCTTCTCGGCAAGCGTTCCTTGCGGCGTCAGCACGAGCTCGAGCTCGTGCGCGAGCACCTGGCGCTCGAATTCGCGATTCTCGCCGACGTACGAGGCGATCGCCTTCTTCACCTGACGGCCCTGGAGCAGAAGGCCCATGCCGAAGTCGTCGACGCCGGCGTTGTTGCCGGCGATGGTCAGGCCCTTGACGTTGCTGTCGACGAGCGCCTGGATCAGATTCTCGGGAATGCCGCACAGGCCGAAGCCGCCGGCAGCGATCGTCATGTCGTCGCGCAAAAGTCCCGAGAGCGCCTCGCGCGCGTTGGCGTAGACCTTGTTCATCGCATCATCCTTTGCTCGTGTCCGATTCGTTATTATGCGATATGGCGACGTCGCGGTCGGAGCTGGCGCGTGCGAGCGACTCGCCGCACACCGGCCGCGCTTTGACAAAGGACGCGAAAGCGATGCCGGAACATCTTCTTCTCGAAACGCACGGGCGCGTCGGACTCGCGCGCATCAACCGTCCGCAGCGCATGAACGCGCTCAACAACGACGTCGCGCGCGAGATCTGCGATGCATTTTTCTCATGGGACGCGGACCCGGCGATCGGCTGCATTGCCGTCACCGGCAACGACAAAGCGTTCGCGGCAGGTGCGGACATTGGCGCGATGGCCGAATGGGGTTACGCGAAGGTCTACGCCGACGATTACATCACCGCCGAATGGGAAGGCATTCGTCGTGTGCGAAAGCCGGTGATCGCGGCGGTGGGCGGCTATGCGCTCGGCGGCGGATGCGAGCTCGCGATGGCGTGCGACATCATCCTCGCGGCCGACACCGCGCGCTTCGGACAACCCGAGATCACGATCGGCACGATGCCGGGCTTCGGCGGCACGCAGCGCTTGCCGCGCGCGGTCGGTAAAGCGAAGGCGATGGAATGGTGTTTGACGGGGCGCATGGTCACTGCGGATGAGGCAGAGCGTGCAGGGCTCGTCGCGCGCGTCGTGCCGGCGGCCGATCTGGAGAAAGAAGTGCTCGCGCTGGCGACGAAGATCGCGTCGTTCTCGCTGCCCGTCGTGATGAAGATCAAGGAAGCGATCAATCGCGCGTACGAATCGTCGCTGACCGAGGGCCTCGCGTTCGAGCGACGCGAATTTCATTCGACATTTGCGCTCGACGATCAGAAAGAGGGGATGCGCGCGTTCGTCGAGAAGCGCAAGCCGGAGTTTCGGAATCGCTGAGTGTCGACGGCAGCAGGGTTGCCGCGCGATATGACCGACGACGCTCACGCAGCCATGCTCGGCTGGCTCGACGAGCATCGCGCCGACGCCGAAGCATTTCTCGCCGAGCTGGTCCGCCAGCCTTCCGACAATCCGCCCGGCGATTGCGCGCCTCACGCCGACAGGGCGGCAGCGCTATTGGAATCGATGGGCTTCGACGTCGAGCGCCATCGCGTACCCGACGACGAGGTGCGTGCGCACGGCATGACGTCGTGCACGAACCTGATCGTGCGACAGAAGTTCGGCAGCGGCCGAGGGCCGACGATCGCGCTCAACGCGCACGGTGACGTCGTGCCGCCGGGCGAGCACTGGACCGCCGATCCCTATGGCGCCGAGGTGTGCAATGGCGTCATGTACGGACGCGGCGTCGCGGTATCGAAATCGGATTTCGCGACCTATGCATTTGCGTTGCGCGCGTTGCGTATCGCGCACGAGCGCGGCGCGACGCTCGACGGCACGGTCGAGCTGCACTTCACGCACGACGAGGAGTCAGGCGGCGAGCTTGGTCCCGCGTGGATTCTCGCGCGAGGGCTTTCGAAGCCCGATTACGCGATCTGCCCCGGCTTCGCGCACGCGATCACGACCGCGCACAACGGCTGCCTGCATCTCGAAGTCGAAGTCAGCGGGCGCTCCGCGCACGCGGCCGAACCCGAAAGCGGCGTCGATGCGCTCGAAGCGACGAACGGCATCCTGAGCGATCTCTACGCACTGCGGCGCGCGTACGCGGAAACGCGTTCGACGATCAACGGCATTTCGCATCCGACGCTTGTCGTCGGGCTCATCGAGGGCGGCATCAACACGAACGTCGTTCCCGATCGCGTTCGTTTTCGCCTCGATCGACGCATCATTCCGGAAGAGAATCCCGACGTCGTCGAGGCGACGCTTCGCGACGAGATCGACGTCTTCGCGCGTCAGTGGCCCAACGTGCAAGTGCACGTGCGGCGAATTCTGCTCGCGCGCTGCTTCGTCCCGATCCCCGGACAGGAACGGCTCGTCGATGCGCTTGCGCGGGCGGCGCGCGAGCGCTTCGGCAGCGATCTTCCGCGACACGGCGTGCCGATCTACACCGACGCGCGGCACTACACGGCGGCCGGCGTCCCGACGGTCCTCTATGGCGCCGGGCCACGCACGCTTGCCGAGGCGAACGGCCATCGCGCCGACGAGCAATTGCGGCTTTCCGATTTGCATCGAGCAACCGACACCGTCACGCTCGCGCTTGCGACGCTGCTCGCGGCCGGCGCTTCCACGCGGGCGTGAAAGCGACGTCCACGGTCGCGCTGCGGCCGCTCGTCACGGCGCTCGGGATCGGTCAGATCATCTCGTGGGGAACGCTTTTCTATTCGATCGCGGTGCTCGGGCCGCCGATGGCGCACGATGTTCGCGTCAGCGACGTGATGCTCTACGGCAGCTTCACGGCGGGACTCTTCCTGTCGGGCATCGCATCGCCGTGGGTCGGCCGGCGCATCGATCGTCGCGGCGGCCGCAACGTGCTGGCCGCCGGCTCGGTGCTCGGGGCGGCGGCGTGTGTGATTCTCGCGACATCGGTCGATGGCGCAATGATGCTCGCCGGCTGGCTCGTCGCGGGGCTCGCGATGGCCGCGTGTCTCTACGATCCCGCATTCGCGACGCTCTTTCGCGTGTCCGGCGCATCGTATCGGCGTACCGTGACCGCGCTGACGCTTTTCGGCGGGTTCGCGAGCACGGTCTTCTGGCCGCTCTCGCAGTATCTGCTTGAAGCGCACGGGTGGCGCTTCGCATTCGCCGTTCATGCGGGATTGAACCTCGTCGTATGCATGCCGCTGCATCTTGTTTTCGTGCCGTCGGCGGCGCATCGCGCAACTGTATCGACACCGAGCGGCGCAACGACCGACGTGGTGGCCAGGCCGGGAACGTTCGTCTGGCTCGCCGCCGCGTTTTCGCTCGCCGCGTTTCTATCATCCGCGGTGTCCGCGCATCTCGTCGTATTCCTCGCGTCCGGCGGACTTGCCGCACGCGACGCCGTGCTGGTGGGCGCCCTGATCGGACCGATGCAGGTCGCGGGGCGCGTGATGGAATTCGCGTTCTCGAGCCGCTGGTCGCCGCTCACGGTGGGCACGCTCGCGTTCACGCTGCTCGCGACATCGCTGATCGTGCTTTGCCTCGTGCGCGGCGTGTGGATTCTGGCGCTCGTCTTCGCGCTGCTCTACGGGTGGAGCAACGGCGTGATGACGATCGTGCGTGGAACCGCCCCCGGCGTACTGTTCGGATCGCGCGACTACGGTGCGCTGCTCGGCCGCCTCGCGCAGCCGCAATTCATCCTGAAGGCGTTCGCGCCCGTCGCGGTGACGCTGCTCTTCACGCTCGACGAAACGCGGCGTGTCGCGCTTTACACGATCGCGCTCGCGAGCGTGGCCGCCTTCGTCGCATATCGCATCGCGATTCGAGGGGTCGCTGCACGCTGATCAAGCGCCTTGCGGCAACGTTCATCGCGTTCCCCACAACTGCATCAGCTTCCCGGCGAACCGCGTGCCGAGCGCCTCGTCCTCGTGCATGAAGTAGACGAAGGTTCGCGAAAGCCCCTTGGCCGCGATCTTCGCCGCCCACCGATCGAGATCGGCGTCGTCGTAGAACGTCCGGCGTAACCGGACATAACCCCAATCGGACGTCGAAACGAACGGCGTCTCGCCTTCGTCGGTGTCGGTGACGCACAGCATCGCGCCGCGCGAGGCGAGGGCGTCGAGCACGTCGTCGCCGTGCCACGTCTCGTTGCGAAACTCGAACGCGACGCGCCCACCCGCGGGCAGCAATTCGAGGAACGCGCGAAGCCGCGGCAGGTCTTTCTTCAGGTAATGCGGAAGCTGGAACAGCACGACGCCAAGGCGACGCCCTAGAATCGCGGCGCGGCGCAGAAACTCGGCAACGTGCGATTCGACGTCGACGAGGCGCTTGTCGTAGGTGATCCGGCGCGGCGCCTTCAGCGTGAAGGTGAAGCGCTCGGGCACCTGGGTGAGCCACTGCGCGAGCATCGCCTCGGGCGGCATCCGGTAAAAGGTGTTGTTGATCTCCACCGTCGCGAAGCGCTCCGCGTAATAGCGCAGCATCTCGGCCGCGGGCAGCTTTTGCGGATAGAACTGGCCGAGCCATTCCTTGTACGAATAGCCACTCGTGCCGGCCAGAAGCTCCATCGGTCGTTGTCTCCGTCAGCCGCCGTTTCGACGCAAAAAGCGACACGGCCGCCGCTTCGGTGCTTGGGGGAAGCGCGGTTCCTTGATCCTTTTGCGGCATTTTGGCACGATGGGATCATCGGACGGGGTTTTCGTCCTTTTTCTCCTTGAATGAGGCGCGCATGGCGGCTCGTGCATTGGCATCGCTTACGGTGACCTTCGGCCTGGTGTCGATCCCGGTGAAGCTTTACGCGGCGACGCAGGCGCAGGCAAGCATCTCCTTCAACCTTTTGCACAAGGACTGCGGCTCGCGCTTGAAGCAGCAGTACCTCTGCGCCCGCGAAGGTGTCGTGGTCGAGCGCACTGACATGGTGAAAGGCTACGAGTTCGCGAAGGACCAGTACGTCACGTTCACGCCCGAGGAATTGAAGGAGCTCGAGGAGAAGGGCAGCCAGACGATCGAGATCAGCGAGTTCGTTCCCGCATCGAGCATCGATCCGATCTACTACGACAAGGCGTACTTCCTCGGTCCCGACAAGGGCGGCGCCAAGCCGTATGCGCTTCTCGCGGAAAGCATGCGCCAGACCGGGCAGACGGCCGTTGGCCGCTACGCCGCGCGCGGCAAGCAGTACATCGTGCAGATTCGCGCGGTCGAAGGCGGGCTCGTCATGCAGCAGCTTCTCTACGCGCCCGAGGTCCGCACGATCGCGGACGTCGGTGTCGAAACGGCGCCGGTGCGCGACACCGAGCTCGCGCTCGCCAAACAGTTGATCGGGCAGATCTCGGCCGAAGCGTTCGATCCGACGCGCTACGAGGACGACGTGCGCAAGCGGATCGAAGCCGCCGTGCAGAAGAAAGTGGAGGGCGAGCAGATCGCGATTTCGCCGCGCGTCGAAGAACCCGGCGCGCAGGTGATCGATTTGATGGAAGCATTGCGCGCGAGCCTCGCGAAGACCGTCGCGAAACGCGCACCGGCGAAGGCGACCGAAGCGGTCGCCGCGGAGGCCAAGGGACGCAAGGGCGCGCGCAAGGTCATGCCCGAGCCGGAGGCCGCCGAACCGGTGCGACGAAAGGCGGGCAAGCGGTAGCGGGTGTTGGCATGTTCAAGGTCGGTGATCACGTCAGCTGGAATTCGGAAGCCGGCCGGGTCAGCGGACACGTCGTGCGCGTGCACACGAGCGACGTGACCTACAAGGGCTAAGTGCATCACGCGAGCGAAGACGATCCGCAATAGGAGATCAAAAGCGACAAGACGGATTACGTCGCCGTGCACAAGCGCAAGGCGTTGCGGCTGATTCGAGGCTGATGCCGCGATTCGGAGCGCGGCGCGATCGCGCCGACGCTTGAGTGTTTCGAAGCGATCCCGAAGCAGTCCCTAGCCCGCTGACGCGAGCACGACGGCGGCTTCGCCGGTCAATGGCAGGAAGGTGAACGTCTCCTGCAGGTAAAGCCGCACGGCATTGTCGCTGTGGCTCAGGTAGCCGATCGAGATGTCCTGGCCGATGTGCAACTCGAAATCGCCGCCGCGCGTCGTCAACACCACGCCTCCCGCAATCGCCGGCGCCCATACGATGTCGTTATCCACGAGGCGCTGGATATGGCGCAGCAGCGGATATCCGTCGTCGCTCGCACCGGCGATCGCGGTATACGCGTCGCCGCCCAGCAGAAGTGCGTAGGGACCGTTGACACCGGCGAGGCGCAACTGACTCACCGCGTGCGTCACTGCGTCGGGATAGCTGTCGAGCTCGGCAGGCAGCGTCAACACCGGGTTGCTCGTCGCCTGGCGGACGCCCTGTATCCCGCCAGGCGCGTAACCCTCGAACACGGCGTGATCTTCGGCGAATGCGATCCTGCGCGCCGCGTCCTTCAACGGCGCCCAGTCCGAATCGTTCGCGCCGCGTTCCACATCGTCGATCGCACCGCGAGTCAGCTCGAATGGAACGCGCAGCTCGACGAGCGGCTTCGCGTCGCGTTGCGATGCTTCGATTCCCTCGCCGGGTGTCGCGATCTGGTGTCGATGACCGGTGCCGACGGCCGACAACGCAAAACCTTTCGGACCCTCGACGTCGACGACGCGCCGCGCTGCCAGGTGGCGTTTGAGAGTGCGCGACGCCTCCTCCTCGATCCGGCCCCATGCCGATTCGGAGATTGGAGCGAGCTCCCGATGAAGGTTATTCATTCCCGCGTTCTCCTTTGAGCGAACCGATGCCGAGCGCACCGACGAACCGCGACGATGACGATTCGGCTGCGCTTGTCTGTTCGATTTTGGACATGCCGGGCGCTGATGGGGATTCGTTCGCGGCCGCGACGTTCGCCAGGAATGTCGCGGACGGCACGAAAAACAGCGTGCCGGTCACGGCGCGACTGAAGTCGAGCAGCCGATCGTAGTTGCCCGGCGGCCGGCCGACGAACATGTTCACGAGCATCTGCTCGATGCGGTGCGGAGACCGCGCATAACCGATGAAATAGGTACCGAACTCTCCGTTGCCCACGTCGCCGAACGGCATGTTGTCGCGCAGGATTTCCAGTTGCTTTCCATCTTCGACGATCGTCGTCAACGCGTTGTGCGCCGACGTGGGCTTCACCGCATCGTCGAGCTCGAGGTCGGAGAGCTTGCTTCGGCCGATGATCTTTTCCTGCGCCTCGATGGGCAGCGCGTTCCATCCCTGCAGGTCGTGCAGGTACTTTTGCACGATGACGTAGCTGCCGCCGGCGAATGGCGTGTCCTCGTCGCCTGTCAGCGTGGCGTCGAGCGCCGCCTGTTCCACCGGGTTCTCCGTTCCGTCGACAAAGCCGATCAGGTCGCGGTCGTCGAAGTAATTGAACCCGTGCGTTTCATCGACGGTGGAAACCGCGCCGCGGAGCCTCGTCATGATCAGCGTCGCGAGCTCGAAGCACAGGTCCATGCGCGCGCTGCGGATGTGGAACAGGATGTCGCCGGGCGTCGCGACGGCATGATGACGCCCATGAATCTCGCGAAAGCGATGCAGGTCTTTCGGTCGCGGCGATCCGAACAGGCGATCCCACGCGTCGGAACCGAACGCCATTACGCATGACAGGCGGCCTTGCAAGTCGCGAAATCTCACGGCGCGTATGAACGCGGCCAGATCGGCGCAAAAGCTTCGCACCGCGCTCCGATGCTCCGGCTCGGAGTTTACGTTAAGGACGAGAAAGATCGCCGCCCGCGTCAGCTGCGCGACGACCGGCTGCGGAATGACGGAGGACACTTGCGAGAGCGAAGGAACGGCTTTCAGCGAGCTTCGTTCGCGAACCTGGCGACCAGCCGCTCCGAGAACTTGCCGAGATCGATCACCATCCGTTCGTGCGTGCCTCGGCCGATTTCCTCGTCGCCATCGGCGGCAGACACCCGAAATGTTATCCGACGACCGACGACAGCAGTCACTTCGGCAAACGCGGTGATGTGGCGACCCACCGGTGTCGCGGCAAGATGCTCGACATCGACGCGCGTCCCGACGGCGCTCTCGCCGCCGTCGAAGTACGGCTTGATCGCGTTCAGTGCGGCGTTCTCCATGGCCATGATCATCACCGGCGTCGCGAGCACGGGAGGAAGCGTCGCATCCTTGAATCGATTGGCTAGGTGATCGAAGGACACGACAAGCGCGAAGGAGCCTTGCGCTCCTTCAGGTATCGCACGCACGGGATCTCCAAGTCGACGACTTGCGCGTGGCAAGTATAGACCAGCACCAGGATTCAACCGGCACGGCGCCGCGCCTCGATGCGCCGTGCTCGCGACGCGACCCTCGAATCAATTCACGACTTCGTATCGCTTCGGAAGTAACCGAGCCGTTCGAGGTCGAGCTCCATCAGCAGCGTGACGCTGTCCGCGCCGCGGCGGTCATGACGTATTGCATCGAACCCGTGACCGTAGACGAGAAACGCCTTCCACGCCTTCGTGCTCGGAACGTAACCGAGCGATGCACTCATTCCGGTGTTCCACGCGTGCGGCTGCGCGAGACCGGGCGTGTAATCGATTCGCGCGCTTGCCGCGCCGACGCCGAGTTGCCAATGTTCGCCGGGATCGATGGGTATCGCGTAGTCGCCGCCGAACAGGATGAAGTTTCTCGCCGACAACTCGCCCTCGTAGTAACCAGGCAGCAGCAGCGGAAACTCCGCTTCGAGCGGCAGCACGCCGCCGATGCGAAACGCGCTCAGCCGATCGGGATGCACCGATGCGCCGCCCATCACCGACAGCGATAGCCGGTGATGCAGATTTGGCAGCGTATAGTCGAAGAGCGCGCGCGCAAAGAATTTCTGCACTGTCTTCTGCACATCGCGATCGCCGGCAAAGCCATACGTGCCCGGGTCGAAGCGAACTTGCGCGTCGTACCAGACGGAGAGCTCCGCGGCGAGCGCCGGCGCGAGCACCGGCTCGACGCCGCCTGCGCGAAGTCCCGCGCGCACGTGCGCGATCGGCTGGTCGTTCGGGACTTCGAACGACGGCGGATTGCGCCCGGTGCGCTCGAACGCGACGTAGCGAAAGCCGCCGCTCAGGATGCCGTTCACCGGCAGCCGCTGCCCGGGATTGAAAAGGTGGTAGAGCGACAGGTCGATGCCGCCATCCTGCCCGCTGAAGGACTGGTCGCGAAGCCAGCGGCCCCCGCTGATCTCGCTGTAATCGTCGGCGAGGCCGCCGCCGCTGATGCCGATGCCGAGATCGGTGTTCTTGCCGAGTGCGTCGCGCACCTCCCATTCGCCGTCGAGATAGACGGGCGACACCGCAACACGCAGCGCATGATCGGCATCGCCGAACTGCGGGCGCGACGCGTAATAGAAAACGTACGCGCCGATCGGAGCGTGGCCTTGCAACGGCTGATCGTAACCAACCTCGACGAGATCGCGGCGAACCGGATCGATCTGCGCGCGCGCGGGCGCGGCGGCAAGCGCCGTCAACAGCATAGCGATTGCAATCGAGGCGATCGTGCGTTTCATGCTCTTGGCTGAACGCTGAAAGCGCATTGTGCCGGCATTGCAAACCGCGTGCCGGGACCCGCTTATCATGTCGCTGACAGCGACGTGTGACGGAACCGGGCGTTGCGAAGGCGAGTCGTACCTCGACTGCACAGGTAAACGTTACAAAGACGGAAGAACAGAAACTCATGCGCCCCGTACCACAGCCCTCGTACGCCAACGCGATCCTGCGAGCTTCATTGCGCGACGGCCGCGTGGTCGATCGCCGCACGCACCACGCGGCCGCCGAGCGCCGCGCGCTCGTTGCCGGGCTTCTTGCGAGCCCCGCGTCGGTTGCGCCGCGCTATTTCTACGATGCGAGGGGCTGTGCGCTTTTCGCGCAAATCTGTCGCCTGCCGGAATACTATCCGACGCGCACCGAATCAGCGATCTTCGAGAGCCATCGTGATGCGATCGCGGCGTGCATCGGGTCCGGCAAGGAATTCGTCGATCTGGGTGCGGGCGATTGTGCGAAGGGCGCGCGTTGGCTGCCGTCGCTTGCGCCGTGGCGTTACCTCGCTGTCGACATTGCCGCCGACGAGCTCGCAGAATCCGTCGCGCGCCTCTCGGACGCTTTCCCGGACGTCGACGTTCGCGGCGTCGTCACCGATTTCGCGCACGGCCTCGATCTTTTTCGCGATCTCTCGGGCGGCGCGGTCACGTTCTTCTATCCCGGGTCCTCGATAGGCAACTTCACGCCCCTCGAGGCCGCGCGTTTTCTGCATTCGATTCGCCGCCATTGCCGGGATGACGACAGCGGTCTTCTGATCGGCGTCGACACGAAGAAGGAGGTCGCGCGACTCGAAGCCGCGTACGACGATGCTGCCGGCGTGACCGCTGCCTTCAATCGCAATGCGCTGTCGCACGTTAACCGCGTGCTCGGTACGAACTTCGTTTCCGACGCGTTCACTCACGTCGCGTTCTACAACGCACGCGATTCGCGCGTCGAGATGCATCTCGAGGCACGCAGCCGGCAAACCGTGATTATCGACGGCATCGAGCGCACATTCGAGGCGGGCGAGCGCATCCATACGGAGAACTCGTACAAGTACGCGCCCGCCGAGTTCGAGGCGATGCTCGAACGCGCCGGGTTTTCGCGCGTGCGCACGTTCGACGACGATGCCGGCGATTACGCCGTGTATTGCGCGTCGGTGCGCTAAGCGCCTGCCGTCTTCGCCGCAACTGTCGGCTACATCGCGCCCGCCGGTCGGACGCCGCTGTCCGTGT
>DATGGP010000017.1:0-69796 GCA_035308425.1 Casimicrobiaceae bacterium
ATCAATCCCCAGCAGGGACTGGACCGTCTGCAGAAGCTCATGGACGAGTATTGCGGTGGCTATACCGTTGGTTACATGACCAACGAAAAGCTCCTCAATATCTGCCTCAAGAAGCTCAAGATCATGGAGGAAGATCTCGAAAGCGTGGCTGCCAAGGACCTCCACGAGCTGCTGCGTGCGTGGGAGCTCAAGCATCGTCATCGCGCTGCGGAATGCGTCACGCAGCACACGCTGTTCCGCAAGGAGACGCGCTGGCCCGGCTACTACTACAGAGGCGATGCCATGAAGGTGGACGACGAGAACTGGCACGTGTTGACCGTTTCGCGTCGCGATCCTGAAACCGGTGAATACACGATGGAGAGGGCGCCCTGCTATCACCTGGTGACGGACGACGAGGTGACAACGAGCACGCAAGCGCCGGCGCAGCAGCTCTCGGCGTGAAGATTGTCGAAAGAACCGACGAGGAAATACGCGCCATGGCGGATCCCCTGTGGCGCGATCTCCTCAAGTATTCCAACGAATGCAAGTACGGGGAGTTCGTCAAGAAGTTCGCGAAATCGCTGGCACTCGCGATGAATCAGGTCGTGGTGAATCACCAGTTCGCCAACAGCGAGCTGGCGAGGAACCTGTCTGACGATTTCGACTATCTCGGCATCATTCGCCGCGGCGAACACGCGACGGTGCTCTACCGGCAACGGAGCACCAAAAAGCCTGGCGAATGGCTTGGCAGGCTGGTCCTCGGCTACGAGGATGGCGAGGTCCGGATTTTTGCGGCGTCCATCTTCTGAGCAACGAGCTTTTGCGACATGAGTGAAGCCATCCGGGACGGCAAGTTCGTCGAGCTCACCTACAACGTGACCGACAGGAAATCGGGGCACCTCCTCACATGCGTCGAATTCCCGTTGGGCTACGTTCACGGACACAATGAAATCCTGGCTCCTTCCGTCCATAAGGCGCTGGCGGGCAAGTCCGCGGGCGACGTAATCGAGGTGCCCATCGACGGCAAGCGCATCTTCGGCCCGAGAGACGAGTCGCTGATCTTTACCGATCACCTCGAGAATGTCCCCGAGGAGTATCGGCAGGTCGGTACCTCCATCCTCATGGAGAACGACAAGGGCCATACCCGCAGCTTCATCGTGACGCGGATTACCGACAAGACGCTGACCGTCGACGGCAACAATCCGCTTTGTGGCAGGGAGGTCGTCTTCAGGCTCGAGATATTGACGGTGCGCGACGCGACCGATGAAGAGATGAGAGCCGGTGGAGCAATCGGCGCGGCGCCGAACGTCGATGCGTCGATGACGAGACCGTTTTGCAATCCCGACTTCACGGAAAAAGGGTGAGTAATGAGCGAGCCAAAGCCGATCGCCAAGGTACCCGACGGCAAGACGCCCTTCTATACGACGCGTCAGAAGGCGCCTAACGAAAAAGGATTCGTCGGTTACGAAACCCTCTGGAAACCGTTCCAGAAGGAAGTCGAATACAAGACGCCGAAGACGCCTTAGGCGTCATACCGGGTTCCGTTCGGTTGATTGCTGCACCCGGCGCCGAGTTGATCGCATCGCGGTTGCTTCTCGGTCGCTTCGATGTGATCGTCGGCTCCATCTTCGCGCATGGTTTGCGATTTTCGCGCCCCGGGGCGCTGATTGCGGGCTGGAATCGCGAGGTTGCTATCGATCGAGCCGCGCAACGTTGAGCCGTCTCGGCCTTCGTAACGGCTCCATCCCGTCCACTCACAGTCGCGTTTTGCGCGAGTCGATCTTCAGCAGTTTGTTCGCTCACCGCACGAGTTTTTGGCGGCCGTGAACCTGCATCGCCTTCAGCGACGTAGCAATTGTCGGGTATAATGAGTGATTTAATACCCATAATTGTCGACAAGCCGGGGAAGGTCATCGAAGTAAAGTATCATATTTTACTCGTTATGGATATACAATACTATAACGTATATAATATTGCGCATTATGTGGATCGAGCGAAATTTTCGGGATAAGCGCATTCAGCTCGGCATGACGCAGGAAGAGGCGGCGCGCGCCGCCGGAGTAACTCGCAAGACCGTGAGCGAGTTCGAGAATGGGCGGGGCCGAACGAGCTTGAACAACCTCACTCGCCTTCTTTGTTCGGTGGGTTTGGAACTCGCCACGAGAGAGGCCGCGCGCAGGCCCACACTGGACGAATTGGCTGATCGATATCAGAGGCAGGAAAGCAAAAACCGACGCAGAGCCCGTCGAAGGACATGACTTTGCTGAGCAAACGCGGCCGCATCAAAGCGCTTCTTCTGCATACGACACAGGGTCATTCCGGCACGCTGCTGCGCGAGTCACAGTTCGTCGTTCGCCACAACGATGAGGCGTTGGCGCGGCCAGAGCTGGCTATCTCACTCACCATGCCGCCGCGGGCACAAGGCTATAGCACGAATCGTTTGACGCCCGTGTTGGCGATGAATCTGCCCGAAGGATTCTTGCTTAGCCGCGTAATCGATCGCTATCGGAAGATTCTCGATATCGATGATGAAATGAATTTGCTGGCAGTCACGTCCACACGATCCGCCGGCCGTGTTTGGGCAAGTTCCCTGGACAGCGTGGTCGCGAATGCAAGCGACCCTGTTTCACTGAAAGAGATTCTCGCTTATCGGGGGACGGACGATCTTTTCGACGAACTCCTGGAGAAATATGGCACCGCTTCGATATCCGGAATTCAGCCGAAGGTGGTCGTAGTCGAACGCAGCGAGTCCGAATCCGGAATGGTCGAGAAGTCAGCCGCCAAGTCGCCCGACCTGATCATCAAATCAGCGGGACAAGAGTATCGGGGTCTCGCAGAGAATGAATTCATCTGCATGTCAATCGCGAAACACGTTGGCCTGCACACTCCCGAATTCTGGCTCTCGGACGATCGTCGTCTTTTTGTGATACGCCGGTTTGACCTGGCGCCAGGCGGTTACCTGGGATTCGAGGATCTTGCCGCGCTCACCGGTCGACAACCCAATGAAAAGTACGACGGGACTTATGGCGTCGTTGCCCGAGCCGTAGGCGATTTCGTGGCGCCGCGGAATCGTACCGCGTCGCTCGAGGCACTGTTTCGACTCGTTGTCCTTTGTTGTTTCATTCGTAACGGAGACGCGCATCTCAAGAATTTTGGCGTTCTCTATGGCAATCCGGAAACCGCGGAAAACGACGCGCGGCTTGCACCCGTCTATGATTTGGTCAGCACGACTGTCTATATCAAGAAAGACGTGCTGGCACTCGGGATGGCGGGCAGCAAATCATGGCCCACCCGCAACGTGCTCGAGGAGTTCGGCACGACCTATTGCTCTATACGCAATCCAGGGCGTGTTATCGATGACCTGGCCGAAAAGGCGATGGATTACCGCTACGACGATACTGAATCCACTGTGTGGAAGCATATTCGCCGCGAACTGGAGCTTGGCGTCCGCACGACTCTGACTGGCAAAGCACACCATACGCGGCGCGTGAAAGCGCAGGCCCCGAGCAGGCACTGGCTGCGATAGCGCCCAGCGAGAGCAAGGCTCCGACCCTTGTTCTCGCTCGCCAGCGAAAGCCGTCTCCCGCGGATCGTGTCCCGGCATGCAGCCGCAGCGTCCGATCAAACTCTCACGCTGCTCTGCGCGGTCGTGCGGCTTCGCAACCAATTGAGAGTGACGAACAGGGCGATCGCGAAAAGTGTCAGCAACGTGGCGACGGCCAGGATCGAAGGGTCGATGGCCTCGCGAATGCCGCTCCACATCTGCCGCGGCACGGTGCGCTGCGAGGGTCCGCCGATGAACAGAATCACGACTACTTCGTCGAACGAAGTGGCGAACGCGAAGATCGCCCCAGTCGCGACAGCCGGCGAAATGAGCGGCAGCGTGACGCGCCGAAACGCCGCCCACGGCGGCGCCCCCAAGCCGGCGGCAGCGCGCACGAGGTTGCGGTCGAACGAAAGCAGCGAAGCCGTGACGGTGATCACCACGAAGGGTGTCCCCAGCGCCGCGTGCGCCAGCACGACGCCGGCGTAGGAGTCGGTGAGGCCCAGCGGCGCGAACACCATGTAGAAGCCGACGGCTACGACGACCACCGGAATGATCATCGGTGAAATGAGCATCGGCATGATGACCGAGCGCCACGGAAAGTTCGAGCGTGACAGCCCGAGCGCCGCCAGCGTGCCGAGCACGGTGGCGATCAGTGTCGCCATCGTACCGATGCCCAGGCTGTTGAGAAAGGCGCGCTGCCAGTCGGGGTTGAGCAGCGCCTTTTCGTACCAGCGCAGCGAAAACCCGGTCATCGGATAAGAAAAATACGAGCCGGCGTTGAAGGACAGCGGAATGATCGCGAGCACGGGCGCGATCAGAAAGGTCAACACGATTCCCGTCTGCCAGTTCGTCCAGACGAGGGCGAGCCGTGCCGACAGCGGGCGGTTGTCGGCGCTCTTCGCGATGGACGTCATCAGCCGAAACGCAACCGGTCGATGCCAACCAGCCGGTTGAAAATCAGATAGAACACCACGGTGAAGGCCACCAGGTACAACGATAACGCGCCGGCCAGCCCCCAGTTGAGGAGCTCGTTCGTCTGCTGGGCAATGAGCTGACTGATCATCTCGTCGCCGGGGCCGCCGAGCAGGGCGGGCGTGATGTAGTAGCCGAGTGCCAGCAGGAAAACGAGGAAGCAACCCGCCCCGACGCCCGGCAGCGTCTGCGGCAGATAGATGCGCAGAAAAGCGGTCACCGGGTGCGCGCCGAGCGATTGCGCCGCGCGCATGTACGTGGGCGGTACGCCTTTCATTACCGAATAAATCGCGAGAATCATGTAAGGCAGCAGCACGTGCGTCATGCCGATGAGCACGCCGATGCGGTTGAACACCAGCGGCAGCGGCCGGGTGATCATTCCCGAACTGAGCAGCAGGCTGTTGACGACGCCTCCCGGCTGGAGCAACACGTACCACGCAGTAATGCGCACCAGCAGCGAGGTCCAGAACGGAATGATGACGAGCAGCATCAGCCGTGCGCTTTGGCGTGCGGGTAGCGCCGCCAGTCGCCACGCCACTGCGTAACCGAGCAGCAGGCAGATCAGCGTGACGAGGACGCTGATCGACACGGTGCGGCCGAAGGCGGCCAGATAGACGGCGCTCTGGGGAGCGACCCGCGTGATGGAGCCGCGGTCGTTCACCTGGGCATCGACGGCGGTCAACAGATAATCCGGCGTCGGCGATTGCGCCGCGCGCTTCATGACGCGCCAGGTCTCGTGCTCGCCCCAGCGAGGATCGATGCCTGTCAGCGCGGCCTTCCACGCGGTGGGCGTGCTGTCCGGCAGGCTGCGCGCGGAGCGCATCACAAGGCTCCGCATCTCGGGCAGGTAGAAGTTGAGCCGGCGCGCCACCGTACCGAGGGCTCCTGATTGCGACGCAGCGCTCAAGTCAGCGCCCAATGCGGCAAAGACCGGCTCGTCCGGCACGCCCTGACCGCTCCAGCTTGCAAGGGCGCGAGTCAGATTGGGCAGCGCGTCCGCCATCTCGGAGTTCTGGACGCTGCGCGCCAATAGCAGTCCGATAGGCGTGATGAACGTCGCGAGCAGGAACAGAAATAAAGGCAACGCGAGCAACAGCGCATCGCGGGCGGCGCGCCGCTTCGCCTGCCGGTAACCCTCGGCGCCGCTTCCCCTCGCGCCGATGGAATCGGCAGGGAAGGTGCGGACCGAGAGTTCCGGAGTCATGCGCCGCCCGGCAGTCGATCAGACCAGCCTTCTTACTTCGCCATCCACGTCTGGAACTGCTTGCCGATCGAGTCGCCGTTGTCGGCCCAGAACGCCGCGTTGATCTGCACTGCGTTCCTGAAGTTGTCGGGCGCCGTCGGCAGATCGTTGAGCCGCGCCTTATCCACGAGCGGGATCGCGTCCTTGCGCGGCGGGGCGTACGGAATGTACTTGCTCAAGTCGGCAAGCGGCTTTGGCTGCGAAGCGAACACGATGAAATCCTCCGCGGTCTTCGCGTGCTTCGCGCCCGTCGGCACGGCCCACCATTCGTAGTCGTACACCTGGCCGTCCCACACGATTTTGAACGGCTTGCCATCCTTCTTGACTGCGTCGGCGATCCGGCCGTTGTAGGCCATGACCAGCGCCACCGCGCCGTCGGCCAAAAGCTGCGGCGCCTGGGAGCCGGCCTCCCACCAGACGATGCTGCTCTTGATCGTGTCGAGCTTCTTGAATGCGCGCGCGACACCCGCCGGCGTTCCGAGCACCTTGTAGAGGTCGGCCTTCGGCACGCCGTCGGCCAGCAGCGCCCATTCCATCGCGACCTTGGGCGCCTTCCGCAGGCCGCGCTTGCCCGGGAATTTCTGCAGGTCGAAGAAATCGGCGATCGTCGTCGGCGCGGTCTTCAGCTTCGAGCTGTCGTATGCGTAGACCGTCGACCACACCATGCTGGCGACGGCGCACTTGGAAATGGCGCCCGGCAGGAAATCCTTCGTATCGCCGATCCTGCTTGCGTCGAACCTCTGCAGCAGGCCTTCATCGCAGGCCGTAATCGCGTCATTGGTTTCGAGGTCCATCAGGTCCCACGTGGTGTTCTTCGCCTGCACCATCGCTTGCAGCTTGGCGATCCCACCGTCGTACGACTCGAACGTGAAGTCGGTCTTGGTCTTCTGGGTGAAGGGCATGAAATACGCGTGCTTGGCGGCGTCTTCATAGGCGCCGCCGAAGTCCACGACCGACAGCGTTTCGGCGTGAACGGCGCCAGTCAGGAATGCGCATGCGAGGGTCGAGCCGAGCAGGCGGCCGGAAGGAAAACGAGGCGACACGGCGAACCTCCTTTCAGGGGTGGAAAGAGATAGTGGCTGTCCGGCGCGTCACATTCTCGCGCCACCGGAAGGCAGTTGAAGAACCTTACAGTCGTCGTGGCGCCAACTGACTTTGACGTCTTCGCCGACGGACGGCAATTCGTGGTGCTTCACGTTGGGCACCTTGGCGATCATGCTGACGCCGCCGTCCAGGCTGACTTCGACGCGATAATGGTCGCCGCAATAGATCAGCGTTTGCACACGCGCCGACAGCGCGTTGCTCGTCGTCGTATCGTCGATGCCGAGGCGCGTGCGCTCCGGGCGCAAGGCAAGCGTCGCAAGGCTGTCGGCGCGCAAGCCGTCGCTGCGGCGGCCGCGCACGAAGCCGCCGTTGTCCAACGCGAGCGTGGCCCAGTGGTCGGTCAGCTCGGTCACGCGTCCGCGCAGGTTGTTGTTCTCGCCGACGAAGTTCGCGACGAACGCGTTGACGGCGTTTTCGTATAACTCGGTCGGCGTCGCGAGCTGCTGAACGCAGCCATCGGAAAACACGGCCACGCGGTCGGACATCGTGAGCGCCTCGCCCTGGTCGTGCGTCACGTAGACGACCGTGAGACCCAATTCGCGGTGCAGCCGGATGATCTCGTACTGCATCGTTTCTCGCAGGCGCTTGTCGAGCGCGCCCAGCGGTTCGTCCATCAACACCACGCGCGGCTCGAACACCAACGCCCGCGCGAGCGCCACGCGCTGCTGCTGGCCGCCCGACAACTGCGCCGGCCGACGGCCGGCAAGGTGCGCGAGTTGCACCATGTCGAGTGCGCGGCGGACGCGCGCCTGCTGCTCGGTCTTCGACCTATGCCGCACCGAGAGCGGAAAGGCCACGTTCTCCGCGACCGTCAAGTGCGGAAACAGTGCGTAGTTCTGGAACACCATGCCGATATCGCGCTGGTGAGGCGGCTTGTGGTCCAGGCGCTGGCCGTCGAGGAGGATGTGGCCGCGCGACGGCGTCTCGAAGCCGGCGAGCATCATCAGCGTCGTCGTCTTGCCCGAGCCGGAGGGACCGAGCAATGAGAGGAACTCACCGCGCACGACGTGGAGGCTCAGGCCCTGAACGACGAACTGCGTGCCGTCGTAGGTCTTCGCGACGTCGTGAAACGCGATGAAGGGTGCTGCCTCCGGCATGGCGGCCATCAGCATCGTGCGTTCAGGCAGCGTATGCGGATGCGCACTCCGCGATGTAGCGCGCAAAGTCGTAATTGGGCCGCTCCAATCGATTGAGCTGCCCGGCCCGGGCCAGCGGCGCCTGCACGCCGCGGAACACGGCTTCCACGCCACGGCGATCCTCGGCGTTCACGTCGTCGAGCAGCTTCTTGAGCTTGGCCAGATACTCGTGCGCTCGCGGATCGGAGATGAACTCCGGCGCCAATCCGCCGCCGAAACGCATATGCACGCGGTCGATGCCTTGCGGCTGCAGCGACAGATACCAGAAATAGCCCGGCGTGAGCGTGATCAGATGCGCAGGGTAAATCGTCATCAGCACGGTGGTATTGCGCCAATGCCCCTTCAGGCGTTCGTTGCTCGGGTGTGCGTTGCCGATCGGCAGCGTAGCCTCTTTTGTGATCCAGTGGTAATTGAAGGTCTCGTGTCCGGGGGGGCATTCCATGTCTTCGAGCTTCGAATGCGGTCCGACGGTCGCGCGGTGAAGCACGGGCAGGTGGTAGCTCTCCATGAAGTTCTCGGCGAGGAGCTTCCAGTTGGTGTCCCAGACGTGTTCTTCATAAAACGTCTCGATGTAGTTGCCCATGTCGTACGGCGCAACGAGCGCATCGAGATCGACCATCCGCTCCGCCATCGGACGCGCGTCGGGGTCGAGCGTGACGTACACCCACCCTTGCCAGACCTCGCAGCGTACCTGCGGCAGCTTGTAGGTCTCCTTGCAGAAATTGCGCTGGTTCGCCATCTGCGGCGCGCCGCGCAGTTCACCCGTCAGCGTGTAGCTCCACGCGTGATAAGGGCACACGATGACGCGCGCATTGCCTCGCCCGTTTAGCAGCACCGACATGCGATGCAAACAAACGTTGGACATCGCATGCAGCGTGCCTTCGGGCGTGCGCAGCACCACGACCGGCTGGCCATTGATGTCGGCCGTCAGGTAATCGCCCGGCTTGGCCAGCGCACTGGCACGCCCCACGCATTGCCACTCGCGCGAGAAGATGCTCTGCTTTTCGAGCTCGAGAAAAGCACGCGACGTATAGACTTCCGGCGGCATCGCGCGCGCCTCTTCGAATGGCCGCGAGGATGAGTCGCGCAACTTGGTGAGCACGGCCGCAGCCGCGTCGGACACCTGGGGTGTGGAGCGTAGCTTGCGAGGCTGTTCTTGGGAAGCTGGCATGGGGGAAGCTGGCATGGGTGCGAGCGCGCAGGCAAGCGAGGGATGGGTCATCCCGGAATGCCGAGCTTACGGATTGCCCGGTACGCCGTAGGACGGCGCCCGCTCGGGGTCGCGCGCGCGATTCACGTAATCCTGCATCTGCGGCTGGTAGCGTTTCCAGAGCAATTGCAGATCGGCAAGCGGCGAGCGCTCCGACCAATCGACGCGCAGATCGACGTAGGGCCAGAGATCGTGTTCGTGCACGGCGATGCCCGCCGAGTACATGGGACCGGCTTCGCCGCCCGCGGCAATTCCGGCCTCGAGCGCGGCCAGCAATCGGTCGGCGATTGAGTCTTGCGGCCTTGTCTCGAACGCGTGGACCATGGCGGCGGCGACATCGGTGTTCGCGAGCAAATTGCCCGCGGCCACGCAATCACGCCCCTGGGCCGTGGCGGTCACCCCCAGACCCTTGGCGCCGGTGAAAAGCGCGCCGTGGCCGGCGGCGTCGAGCACGCCGAGTTGCCGCCATTCCGAATTCGCGCGCGCGGCCGTCAACTGTGACAGCACGCCTAGCGCACCATAGCCCCGCGCCAGAAGCTCCAGGCCGAGCACGCCCAGCACGGGATCCGTCACGTTCTGGCTCAGCACCACGCCGTGGGCGCCGACCCACAGGCAGCGGCTCGCCACCGCCGGGCTGGAACTGCTGATGACGCCGCCCACCGCGCCGGTGCGCGCACAGCGGCCCGCGAGCGAGATCGTCATGATCTCGCTTTACCTCTTGTCGGGGATGACGGCGGTGGCGTCGATTTCCACCAGCCACTCGGGTCGCGCGAGCGCCGACACCACGATGCCCGTCGAAACCGGGAACACACCCTTCAACCACCGGCCGACGACGTTGTAGACGGCTTCGCGGTAGCGCACGTCGACGAGATAGATCGTGATCTTGCAGATGTGGCCGAGCTCGCTGCCCGCTTCTTCGAGCAGCATCTTGATGTTCGCCATCGCCTTCTCGGCCTGCGCCGCCACGTCGCTGATGCCGACCGACTCGCGCGTGTCGAGGTCCTGCCCGATCTGACCGCGCAGGAACACGATGTTGTTGGCAACCACCGCCTGGCAGAGGTCGTTGTCGAGCTTCTGCTCGGGGTAGGTGTCACGCGTGTTGAACTTGCGGATCCGGGTGTGAGCCATACGGTCTCCGTCGACGGGTCATGCAGTCTCGGTCTGGCATTCGGGCGAGGGCGCGTAGGCCAGGTAACGGCGTTGCTTGGTGATGTGGTCGGCGATGTACTCGGCGTCATACCACACGCCCCAGATGAAAGCGGATCCACGCCGCGACTGCCAGGGCAGGCCGAGGAAATACACGCCCGGCTCGGACGATACCCCGCGCTGATGCCGCGGTCGACCGTTCTCGTCGACGGCGTTGACCTGCAGCCAGCCGTAGTCGACGGAATAACCGGTCGCCCACACGATCGAGCCGATACCGGCCTGCTCGAGGTCGATCCTGAGGATCGGGTGGGTCGCGCATGCGGGCATCGGCAGGAGGTCGCGCGCCTCCGGCTCATCGGCCAAGGCCAAGCCGTTTCGTGCGACGAAGGCGTCCGCCTCGTCGAGGAGCGACAGGTAGTTCGCATCGCCGCGCTCGATGTTCGTCGCGAGATCGGCGGCGAAGTGCAACGCGCAGCTCTCGAACGCCTCGGTCCGGCCGACGAGCGTGATCCCTTGCCGCGCAAGACGCCGGAAATCGATCGTCCTGCCGCCGTAAGCGCCGCTCACCGCGATGGTCGTATGCTCGATGCCCGACGTCGCCTCTGCATCCCACTTGTTGAGGACGCCAAGCCACCAACAGAAGTCGCGTCCGCGATAGCTGCGCGGCGGACGATCGTGCGTGCTGACCGACAGGTAGACGCGCCGGCCGGCGCGCGAGAGCTCGTCGGCGATCTGCACGCCGGAGGAGCCGGCGCCGACCACCAGCACCGCCCCGTCGGGCAGTTGGCGAGGGTTGCGATAGCTGGCGGAATGCAGTTGCGCGATCCTCGCCGTCTCGGGGACGAGGGGTGGAATGACCGGCACCTGGAAGGGGCCGGTTGCGGCCACGATGTACTGGGCCTCGAGCGTGCCGCCGGAGGTCTCGACGCGAAAGCCCGACCGGCCGACGTTACGCTCCACACGCCTCACCTCGACGTCGCAGCGGATCGGTGCGGCGATCTTCTTCGCATAGGCGACGAAATAGTCGGCGACCTGCTCTTTTGGAACGAAGCCGTCGGGGTCGCCGCGAAATTCCATGCCGGGGAATCGGTCATGCCACGCCGGTCCGTTCGCGACCAGCGAATCCCAGCGGGCGCTGCGCCAGCGTTCGGCGATGCGGCCGCGCTCGAGCACCAGGTGAGGGATGGTCGCCCGGCTCAAATGCTCGCTCATCGCCACGCCGGCCTGGCCGGCGCCTACGACGAGCACCTCGGTTTTCTCGACTGACATTGCTAGGGAAGCCTTCTCTCTGAAGGAGCGGGGACAAGGCCCGTCCCAAGGACCGCTGACCGCTCGCCGAAGCCAGTCAATTTATGGCGGCCGCGACGCATTTGCAAAAATTTTCTAAACATGCAGTGGATGTGTTTCAACTATGGACTGGGACCTTCGAGAGGTGCTGCCAGTGCGCTTTCGAGCGCCAAGGTGATCAGGGCCGCTTGGCCAAGCGCAGGTTCGACAGCCGCCGGCGACTCGGATAGGAAGAAGCTTCGCTATTGATAAAGGCCATTCAGCAGGTCCCCGCCTGTGCGAGGTGCGGATCGACTGATCCTCGCTGCGCAAAACTGCGCGAAGCGCTGCACGACGCGGCGCGGCTGGACGCTCCCATCCGGGCGATTCCCAGCGTCATCGCGCGCAGTTCCTCCTTGAATGGGCGAATCGCGAACTCGCCACCGTCGACGGTCTGCGTCGATTTGAGGGGAAAGTTGAGGATGCTGTAGCCGAGCCCGTCGGCGACCATTCCACGGACGACCTCGGGTTGCGCCGAGTGGAACGCCGAACGAGGACTCCAATTTGGCAAGGGCAGTCGAGATCGAAGGCTGCGAGATGTGCAGCAGCTTCGACGCGGCCGTGAATGACAGGACCTCGGCCGCAACGACGAAATAGCTCGGCTGGCGCAGCGTGTAGTGCAATTGGCGATACGAGGACACGGTCGCTCCGTTACGCGCGTAACGGTCGAATATCATGCCATGCAGCGTGCAGCCGGTCGCGGCTCCGCGCGGCGGTGCATTCGAAAGACATGATTGCGCACCAAACTCGCTGGTATCTCGCCGCCTTCGCGACGTGGTTCGGACTTTGTGTCGTCCCACCCGCTTCCGCCGACGACTGGCTCCAATTCGACGGGAACGCGCAGCACAGCGGCAACAATTCGATGGAGACGCTGCTGGATCGCAGCAACGTCGCTGCGTTGACGCTCAAGTATCAGATGACGCTGCCCGCAATTGCGGACGGCGCTCCCGTGCTTCTCCAAGCGGTGTCGACGCCGAGCGGTGTCAAGGACCTGCTGTTTGTGACGACGATCGCGGGCCATATCCTGGCCATCGATTCGCAGACTGGCAGCACGGCATGGATCCGGCAATTTGGCCCGGGAAGTTGCAAGGTCAACGGCGGATCGAACGCTTGCTTCACGACATCGTCACCCGCGGTCGATCCCAATCGCTTCTACGTCTACACGTACGGCCTCGATGGGTACGTGCACAAGCTGAAGGTGGGCGATGGAACCGAAGTCGTCACGGGCGGTTGGCCGGAACTCGCGACGACCAAGGGATTCGATGAAAAGGCCGCTTCTGCGCTCGCCATCGCGACGTCGAACGGCGAGACCTACTTGTACGTGGCGCATGGAGGCTACCCCGGCGACAACGGGGACTATCAAGGCCATCTCACGGCGATCAATCTCGGCACAGGTGTGCAAAACGTGTTCAACGCTTTGTGCAGCGACCAAGCGTTTCATTTCCTCCATGCAAATGCGTCGCCCGACTGTCCCGCGGTTCGATCGGCGATCTGGGCGCGGCCCGGCGTCATCTACGACGCCGGCACAAACCGAATCTACATGGCCACGGGCAATGGCGATTTCGACGATGCCAGAAATCATTGGGGCGACTCGGTCCTGGCGCTCAATCCCGACGGTACCGGCTCCGGGGGGAGACCTCTCGATGCGTACACGCCCGCGAGCCAGGCGTCGCTCGAAGCAGGCGATGTCGATCTCGGCAGCACGGCGCCCGCGCCATTGCCAGTGCCCGCGAATTCTGCCGTTGCACACCTCGCCTTCCAGGCAGGCAAGGACGGCAAGCTTCGACTGCTGAACCTCGCGAATCTGAGCGGGCAGAACGGCCCGGGTCATACAGGCGGAGAGGTCGGAACCGTCATCGACGTTCCGCAGGGAGGTGTCGTTCTCACCCAGCCCGCGGTTTGGACAAATCCCATCGACGGCAGCACATGGATCTTCGTCGTGAACGGAATCGGCGCTTCAGGGCTGCGCCTGGAATTGGACGCAGGCGGCCATCCGTCGCTTGTCGTGCGATGGCAGAATCGTGTCGGCGGCTCCTCGCCGCTCCTCGCGAACAACGTGCTTTATTTCGCTTCGAGCGGGACGCTGCGTGCTGTCGATCCCGTGAACGGGACGACACTCTGGAGCAGTTCACCGATCGGCTCCATCCACTGGCAAAGCCCGGTCGTCGTGAACGGCACGGTCTACGTGGCCGATGGCTCGAGTCACCTGTCCGCGTTCGCCGTTCCTGGCGTCGCGCCTCCGCCGCTCGGTGCGAGCACCGAATTATGAAGGCTTGTGGTGGAGCGCTCCGTACGGATCCGAATCAGGTTGGCTTGCACCTAGCCCATCAAAGCACCGTCATCTTCGCGACCTGGTTTACCTACGACTTCGCTGGCACCAACTGGTGGTTGTCGATGATCGCGAACGAGGTCGCGGACAACCTCTATGTCGGTAACCTCTACCTGACCCCCGGTCCGGGGTTCAATGCCGTGCCGTTCGAGCATGCGCAGGTCACCGAAGCCAACGTCGGTCCTGGCACTTGAACTTCGGCGATGCCCTCAGCGGCACGACGTCACACAAACCAGGCACAACACGCGCGAGGTATTCGGTCCGGCGCCGTCGTGCATACGGATGCGCAAGCCGACCCTGCACTGGCGGACCAACTACCAGGATCCGTGGTGGGCGGCGCCGGCGGGAACCGAATCTGGATGGAGTGTGAACCTCTCGCAGCAAGGCTGCGGCGATCTTCGGAACCTGGTTTTCGTACGACGCGAATCACGATCCGTTGTGGCTGTCGGTGACTGCGGTTCAAACGCAGCCGAACACCTATGTCCGGACGCTGTATCTGACGCATGGACCGTCGTTCGACTCGCTGCCCTTCGATCCGGCACAGGTCGTGCGCAAGGCGGTGGGCACGGCGACGTTCAGCTTCGCCAACGGCAATAGCGGCACGTTTGCCTGCGAAGTCGACCTTGGGGATGGCGTGAACGAGGCCAGTCGAAAAAGGGCCAGGTGTTCCGCGCACCCGGGTACGGTATGTCAATGATTGCGGCGAAGGACTTTCTCTGAAGCATGCAGTTCGAGCATTTCCGACACGCCGCGTTTCTGGTCTGAGCTATGACGCACGATCGCGTCTGCTGATCGGGAGTGCTTTGTTACCATCGAGACGGCGCAAGCTGCGCCGCGCCGAGTGGGAACGATCCCCGAGGTCGCCAAGCTCGAAATCGTGCGGCGGACCGAGATCGGGAATTTGGACCGGCACGGCGGCCGGCAACGAGGGACATCCGCATGGCTGAATCACCATCTCGTCACATCTATTTCGATGACTCGGCGCGTCTCGCCGACGGCCGCCTGTCCCGCGCGGGTCTCGCCAAACTGCACGACGTGAAGCTCAAGACCACGCATGGCATTCTGATCGCGCTCGACGTGGAATCGCTCGACGAGATGCGGCGCGTGGTGGACGCGACGACGCGCATCGAAGGCATCGTCGGCTACAAGGTCGGGCTTACCGCAGCGCTTCGCCTGGGTCTCACGGGCGCCGTGAAGCATTTGCGTGCGGTGACCGACCTGCCGCTCGTGTACGACCATCAGAAGGCCGGCCCGGATGTGCCCGAGATGGCGGCGAAATTCGCGGCCACCTGCAAGGAAGCGGGCGTGGACGGCCTCATCCTGTTTCCGATCGCCGGACCTCGCGCGGTCGTCGAGTTCGCCGGCAATGCCTATAACCAGCGATTGATGCCGATAGTCGGCGGCGACCTGCCGTTCCCCGACTACAACGCATCGGGCGGCGGGTACGTCATCGACGATGCGCTCGACAAGATTTTTCGCAAGGCGATTGAAATCGGCGTCGATCACTTTGTCATCCCGGGTAACACGCCCGACAAGGTGCGCCATCACGCCCGCTGGCTCGTGCAGAAGCTCGAGCAGCCGACGCTGTTCGTGCCCGGCATCGGCCCATCGGGCGGTAGCATCCACGATGCGTTCTCGGCGGCGCCCGGGTGTCGCGTTTACGCGGTCGCCGGACGCGCGATCTATGCTGCGGCGGATCCCGCGAAGGCAGCGCGCGAGCTTGCCGCCGAAGCGTTGCGGTTCGGATAAGCGAGGTCGATCGAGGATAGATGGCTGAAAAACGGCCGGTTGCCGGCATTCTGTTCGACTGGGGTGAAACGCTCGTCAACGTGCCGGGCATGATCCACAGCGCCGAGCGTCATCTGGCGTGTGTGGAACGAATGTACTCTAGCGGCGCGACGAAGTGCGCGGCGCAACGCTATGGCATCGCGTGGCCGGCGTTTCGCGAGGCTTATCTTCAGGAAGTCGCGCGGCAAATCGCGCGCTCGACGGAAAGCGGACGCGAGCACTCGTTCGAAGACCGGCTCGCGGGCACGCTCGCGCAGCTCGGCATCGAGAGGCCGTCGACAGGCGAGCTGTCGGCCCTGGTCGATTTGCTCGGCGAGCACATCGTGGCCGATGTGACGCTGGTGGACGGCGTGCGCGAGGTAGTGCCCGAGCTCGCGCGACACTACCGGCTCGGTATCGTCTCGAATTATCCCTGCGCACCGCTCGTGGCCCGTAGCATGGAACGCTTTGGATTGCTGGAGTGCTTTTCGGCGATAGTCGTGTCCGGCGAATGGGGATTCACCAAGCCGCACCCCGGCATCTACCGGGAAGCGCTGCGCCGGATCGACGTGGCGCTCGAGCGCGCGCTGTTCGTCGGCGATAATCTGGCGAACGATGTCAGGGGACCTAAAGCGGTGGGCATGCGTGCGCTCTGGTTCGCCCCACGCAGCCAATCGGCCGACGCTGCGGATGCCGACGGCCATATCCTCGACCTGCGCGAGCTGCTCCCATGGTGTCGCGAGCATCTCGATGCGTGAGAATGCGCTCGTGAGAGACATCGAGACGCGCCTTCTGATCGCTGGGCAGTTCACCGACGCCGCCGACCGCGCAACGTTCACCACGTCAAGCCCGATCGACGGCGCGGCGCTTGCCGAGGTTTCACGCGCGGGCATCGAGGACGTCGATCGTGCTGCTGCCGCGGCGCGGTCTGCATTCGACGACGGACCATGGCCGAAGTCGCTGCCCGCCGAGCGCGGGCGCGTGCTTCGCAGGATTGCCGACGGCATCCGACAGCGCATCGATGACATTGCGGAAGTCGAGACGCGCAACGGCGGCAAGACCATCGCCAATTCGCGTAACGAGGTCGAAGCCGCCTCGCGCGTGTTCGAGTATTACGCCGGCGCAGCCGACAAGTTCTTCGGGGAAACGATCCCGATGGGACACGACGTGCTGGACTTCACGCTGCGCGAGCCGATCGGAGTCGTCGCGCAGATCACGCCGTGGAACTTTCCATTTCTTGCGGCCGCGTGGAAAGCCGCACCGGCGCTCGCCGTCGGCTGCGCGGTGATACTCAAGCCGGCAAGCTACACGCCGCTCACCACGCTGCTGCTTGGCCGCATCGCGCTCGAAGCCGGCGTGCCGGACGGCGTGTTGAACGTGTTGCCGGGACCCGGGGCAGTGCTCGGCGATCACATCGCGGCGCATCGGCTAATAGACAAGATTGCATTCACCGGAGAGACGCGGACCGGAGCACAACTCGTGAAGGCGTCCGCCGACGCAATCAAGCGTGTTTCGCTGGAGCTTGGAGGAAAGAGTCCGAACATCGTGTTCGTGGACGCCGATATCGCCAAGGCAGCGGACGCCGCGGTCAAGGCGGGCTTCGGCAACGCGGGCCAGAGTTGCTCGGCACGTACGCGCGTTTTCGTCGAACGTGCGGCGCACGATGCGTTCGTCACGCAGTTCGCGCAGAGCACGGCTCGCTATCGCGTGGGCAATCCCCTCGATCCGGCCACCGACATGGGTCCCCTGGTCTCAGCGACGCAATGGCGGAACGTCAAGGCCATGGTCGATGACGGTCTCGCCGCCGGCGGCCACATCGTCACGGGCGGCGACCGGCCATCCGGTCTCGACTCCGGCAGCTACTTTTCGCCGACGATCATCACCGGGCTGGGCAACGACGCGCGCATCGCCCAAGAGGAAATATTCGGACCGGTCGTGGTCGTCATCCCCTTCGACTCCGAGCAGGAAGTCGTGCAGATGGCGAACGAGAGCGAATACGGACTGAACGGATCCATTTGGACACGGAACATCGGTCGTGCACTCCGTGTGGCACGCGATATTCGCAGCGGCATGATCAGCATCAACTCGCACGGCAGCGCGAGCCGTTACGGCACATATGCCCCCTTCGGTGGGTACAAAAAGTCGGGCCTGGGACGCGAGCTCGGAATGTATGCGCTCAACCTGTACACCGAAGTGAAGAACGTGTTCATCGATCTCGCCGATGAACCGGCCTCGCCGGCCAAGACGCGCGAACGGTAGAGGGCGGTCGTTGACGCGCCCGCCCGGTAATCCAGCCGAGCCGAACGCGACGGCGGAGCGCGGTCCTCCGCACGCCGGAACGGGCACGCGCGAGCCCTTGCTGCGTGTCGATCGCCTGGGGAAGGACTTCGGCAATTTCACCGCGGTGCGGGAAGTATCGCTGGACGTCCGCCAGGGCGACCTCACGGCGATCATCGGTCCCAACGGGGCCGGGAAGACGACGCTCTTCAACATGCTTTCGGGGCAGCTGCAGCCGTCGCGCGGGCGCGTTCTCTATCGTGGACAAAACATCGCGCAGCTCCCGACGTACCGCCTCTCGCATCTCGGCATCGGACGCTCGTTCCAGGTCACGAACGTCTTTCGCGGCTTGACGGTGCTCGAGAACGTGCGCATCGCGATCCAGGCACGGCTGCATCGCGATTACGATTTCGTTCGCCGCGCCGTTTCGCTCGTCGACACGCGGCAGGCGGCCGAGCAGATCCTGGAGACGATCGGACTCGGGCGCTACCAACGAGCCCCGGCGAGTACTCTCTCCCACGGCGACCAGCGGCGACTCGAGGTGGGCATCGTGCTCGCGGCCGATCCGGCTCTCGTGCTGCTCGACGAGCCCACTTCCGGGATGTCGCGCGAAGAAGCGCGCGCGACGATGGCGTTGCTGCACGACATTGCGTGCGACCGTACGGTTTTGTTCGTCGAGCACAACATGGAATTCGTCATGGCGATCTCCCGGTCGATCGTCGTGATGCAGTCGGGCGAGGTGATCGCGCAGGGGTCGCCGGCGGAAGTTCGCGTCGACTCGACCGTGCGCCGCGCGTACCTCGGCAGTCTTTATGAATGACGAGCCGCTGCTCCAACTCGATTCGGTTCACGCCTACTACGGCCAGAGCCATGCATTGCAGGGCGTATCGCTTACGGTTCCGTCGGGCAGCGTCGTGTCGCTGATGGGACGTAATGGCGTCGGCAAGAGCACGACGCTCAAATCCATATGCGGAATCGTTCGCGCCGCTCGCGGCCGTATCCTCTTGCGCAGCGAGGACGTGGCGCGGCTGCCCGCGCATGTGATCGCGCGCCGTGGCATCGCGCTCGTTCCGGAAGATCGCCGAATCTTCAGCTCGCTGACGGTGCGCGAAAACATTCTGCTCGCAGCCGGCGCGCGCGCGGGCGCCGTCGAAGAAGCGCTCGTGTGGTTTCCCGCGTTGAAGAATTACCTCGGTCGCGCCGGTGATCGCCTCTCGGGCGGGGAACAGCAGATGCTCGCCATCGCGCGAGCCCTCGTCGCGAGCCCGACGCTCGTGCTGATCGACGAGCCGCTCGAAGGGCTTGCACCGATCATCGCCGAACGCATCGCCGACACGCTGCGCGCGCTGCGAGGCAAGATGACCGTCGTGCTCGTCGAGCAGAATTTAAAGTGGCTGACCGACGTCGCCGACTACCACTACGTGATGGATCACGGGCAGGTTGTCCTGCACGGCACGTCGCCGTGGCTGCGGGCGAATCCGGCGCTCGTCGAGCAATACCTCGGCGTCACGGCGTGAGCGCGGCGTGACTGGGCAGTCGATCATCAACCAGTTCTTCCTCGGGCTCTCCACGGCGTCGATCTATGTGCTGGTCTCGCTCGGGCTCACGATGATCTTCGGCATGATGAACGTGCTCAACTTCACGCACGGCGTGCTGTACGCGCTGGGCGCGTACTTCGGCTATCTTTTTGCGACGCTCACCGGCAATTTCTGGTTTGCGCTCGTCGCTGCGCCCGCGTGCGTCGCCCTGATCGGGGTTGTCATCGAACGCACGGCAATCCGGCCGCTCTCCGAGCGCAGGCACCTCATCCAGTTCCTCGCAACTTATGGCGTTGCGCTCGTGATCGAGCAGGTGATACGGATCGTCGCGGGCAACGATTCCTATCCCGTTGCGCTGCCATCCGTATTCGCCGGAAGCCTGAGTGTCGGCTCGGTCCGGTTTCCCGCGTATCGCGTATTCATCGTCGCTGCGGCAACGTTCGTCTGTGTTGCGCTCGGCGCCTTGCTCGGCAGAACGCGCATCGGCGCCCTCATACGCGCCGTGTCCGAGGACCCGGAAATGGCTGCGCTGTTGCGGGTGAACACCGGCGCGGTTTCGACATTTGTCTTCGCCGGCGGCAGCGCCCTTGCCGCCCTCGGCGGCGTGCTCGCGGCTCCGATCTTCAGCGTCTATCCGAGCATGGGGGAGGAGCTCATCACGGTCGCCTTTCTCGTCGTCACGGCCGGGGGACTCGGAAGCGTGGGCGGGACGATTCTGGCCTCCCTCGTGATCGGTGAAGCGGGAAGCCTCGGTCTGCTCGCCGTCGGCAAGTATTCGGACGTGCTCGCGATCTCGCTGATGGCTGCCGTGTTCGTCGTATTCCCCGCGGGCATCTTCGGCGGATGGCGGCGCGCATGAAAAAGGGACGCTCGTTCGCGAGCAGCCATGCATGCATCGCCGTCTTGGCGATCGCCTGGTGCGCCTTCGCGCTCGGGCTGGCCTTCGAACTGGGCGGCGACTACGCGGTAAGCCTGGCGACCGAGATCGTGATCCTGTCGCTATGGGCGGTTTCCTATAATCTCGTGTACGGTTATCTGGGAGAGATCTCGTTCGGCCATGCGGCGTTCTTCGGTGTCGGTGCATTCGCCGTCCCGCTGCTTGCTCAGCGCGGATGGCCTTTCGGGCTCGCGCTCGCCGGCGGCTTCATTTTCGGTGCACTCTTCGCCGCTGCGATGAGCGTCATCCTGCGCCGTACCCGCGGCGTCTACTACGCCGTCCTCACGTTCGTGCTCGCGCAGGTTGTCTACGTGGTGGCAATCAAGTGGACGGATTTCACGGGCGGCGACAACGGACTGCCCGTGAGTCGCCCGGCGTTCCTCGATGCGCCGGGACGTTACGCTCTGTTCACGCTCGCGATCGTCACGCTCGCGCTGGCCGCACTGCATCGCGCGATCCATTCGCCGGCTGGACATGTCATCCAGGCAATTCGCCAGAACGAGCGTCGCGCAACGCAAATCGGTTACAACACGAACGTTTACCGCGCATTGACCTTCATCATCTCGGGGGCTTTCAGCGGTATCGCGGGGGCGCTGTATTCGCCGTTCATTCGCTTCGTGTCGCCCGACGTCCTTTTCTGGACGTTTTCCGGGCAGGTCATCATCATGGCGATCATGGGCGGCTCGGGAGCGTTCTATGGCCCGCTCGCGGGCGTGGCGTTGTTCGTCGTACTGCGCGATGCCATATCGAGCTGGTCCGCGAGCGGCACGGTGATCGCCGGTATTCCGGTCGCGCGGCTCGGCGAGCACTGGCCGTTGTTCATGGGCCTGCTCTTCTTTCTTATAATCGTCTTCGAGCCTGCCGGACTCGTAGGCATTTTCGGACGCATGAGGCGTGGGTGGGTAACGGCCGCTGCGCATGCGGGGGCCGTCCGGGGGCGCCGATCCGCAAAGTCGAATCCCGGTTCCAATCTCGAGGAGCGAAGATGACCACGCGCAATGAAACGAGCCGTCGACGTGCGTTGAAGGCGCTCGCTGCAACGGGCGCTGCATCGTTCGCCGGCACGTTGGGCGTCTCTCGTGTCTTCGCCCAAGGCAACGCACCGATCAGGATCGGCGTCGTGCTCCCGCTCTCCGGCGCTTATGCGGCGCAGGGCACCGCGGGCGCTCGCGGCATCCAGCTACTCGCCGAGCAGACCAATGCCAAGGGCGGCCTGCTTGGGCGTCAGGTCGAGGTGCTGGTCGAGGATTCGCAGCTCAAGCCGCAGACGGCGGTCATCAAGGCGACGAAGCTCATCAAGCAGGATGGTTGTCAGTTCCTGATGGGAGAGATCAGCGGCGCATCGACGCTCGCGCTGCTCGAAGTCGCCGATCGCGAGAAGACCGTGATGGTGACGCCGTACAGCTCGCCGGAGGCGGTGACCGGCACGCGGGGCACCCGTTACGAGTTCCGTACGTACAGCAACGCGTACATCCAGGCCGCGATCGCCGCCGACTACGTGACGAAAAACATCGGCAAGAAGTGGGGCGTGATGGCCGCCGATTATGCGTACGGGCAGGATTACTCGAAGCATCTGCACCGGTTCGTGCCGAAGCTCGGTGGTGAGATCGTCTCGGAAGCGTTTCCGGCGCTCGGTACGACGGACTTCGTGTCGCACTTGCAGCAGGCGTCGAGCGGCAACCCGGACGTATTGTGGATGGTTGAATACGGTCGGGACGCGACCGTCGCCCTCAACCAGGCGGCGAGCATGGGCCTCAAGAGCAAGATGGCGGTCGGTCTCGCCGTCGCCAACACCGAACAGGTCACCGGCATGCAGCCCGGCGTGTTCGACGGCACGTATTCCTTCGTGATGTGGTATCCGAACGCGGATTCGGCGGCGAGCCGCGCATTCGTCAAGGCGTATTACGACAAGCACAACGGGTATTCCGAAGCGGCCGGCATCCATTACATCGGGGCCCAGGTTTTGTTTTCGGCGATTGCGAACGCGAAGAGCACCGACGCCGATGCCGTCATCGCGGCGATGGAAGGCAAGACCTTCGACACGATCAAGGGGCCTATCCTGCTGCGTGCCTATGATCACCAGGCCGTGCAGTCCTACTACATCGGCAAGGGCGCCACGACTAAGGATTTCCCGATCCCGATCTACGAGCCCGTCAAGACGTACGCCGCCGACGTGGTCGAAAAGGATTTCATGCCGCCTGCCGATCCCAAGGAGAACCCGGTGCGCTGGCGGCAAAAGAGCTAGCCCGAGAACGGGCCGCGCGTGACGCCTGAGACCTCGACCCTTGCGCTCGTCGGTGGACGCATCATCGACGGGCTTGGTCGCGACCCCATCGCCAACGGTACGGTATTGATCGAGCGCGACCGCATCGCGGCTGTCGGCAAGGAGGTGCGCGTTCCGCGGGAAGCCGCGGTGATCGACGTGGGCGGCTGCACGATGCTGCCCGGCATCATCGATTGTCACGTGCACGCCACCTATCGCGCACGGGACATGCGACAGCATCTGCTGAACGCGCCGACGTACAACGTGCTGAGGTCTACGCGAATTCTCGAAGAGACGCTGGCATGCGGCGTAACGACGGCGCGCGACATGGGCGGCGCGGACGCGGGCTTTCGCGACGCGATCGCCGAAGGTTACGTGACCGGACCGCGTCTGCTCGTTTCGATCGTGATGATTTCGCAGACCGGTGGACACGGCGACTCGTGGGTTCCCGCGGGTCTCCGCTTGCAGAAGCGCGCCTGGCTGCCGAGCGGCGTCGTCGATGGCGCAGAGGAGATGCGCAAGCTGGTGCGCACGCTGTTGATGCAGGGCGCGGATTTCATCAAGGTGTGCACGAGCGGCGGCATCACGTCGGTGACCGATAGCTGGGACGAGCCGCAATTCACGACCGAGGAAATCGGCGTGGCAGTCGCCGAGGCCGCCGGGAAGCGCAAGCGCGTCGCCGTGCATGCGGAAGGGATCGAAGGCATTCGCCGGGCGTTGTCAGCGAACATCCATTCGCTCGAGCACGGCTGGTTCCTGGACGAGCAGTGCGTGGAGAAGATGGTGGAGCGTGGTATCTGGTGGGTGCCCACGCTTGCACTCGTGCCGCTGTCGATCGAGCGCCGGAAGAGCGACCCCGCGTGGACTGGCCAGCAACTCGCAAAGGAAGACGACAAGGATTCGGTGATCTTCGACGCCATGAAGAAGCAGATCCCGCTCTGGAAGCACGCGGTCAAGCGGGGCATCAAGGTGGCGATGGGCACCGATCAGTCCCACCGGCTGCTCGTCGGCGAGAATCTGGTGGAACTGGCGTTCATGGTGGACCGGCTTGGGATGTCCGAGATGGAGGCAATCGTTGCGGCCACGCGCCGCGCCGCCGAATGCATCGAACGGCCCGACCTCGGCACGATCGTGCCCGGAAGGATCGCCGACGTGCTGGCGGTCGATGGCGATCCACTGTCTGACATCCGCGTGCTGGAACAGCGTTCGCGCATCAAATTGGTGATCAAGGACGGCAAACCGTTTCGCAACACGTTTCAGTCATAGTCAGGGGGCAGGCAATGCAATTGAACCGTTTCATGATTCGCCCGTTCGTCGAGCAGGGTTTGCGCGAGGAGCTCGGCCAGGGCGACACGACGGGCGGGTTCCTCGTGGGCGACGATCCGGTGCAAACCGCAAAGATCTATGCGAAGGGGAATGGCATAGCGTGCGGGCTGCTCCTCGCCGACGAGACGATCAGGCTCGTCGACCCCGATGCGCAGATCGAGCACATGGTCAGGGACGGCGACCCGATAGGACCTGGCACCACGCTGCTCAACGTAAAGGCGAAGGCGTCGACGTTCTTCATGATCGAGCGGGCTGCGCTCGACTGGATCCAGCAGTTGTCGGGTATCGCAACCAAGACGCGGCGTTACGTGGATCTCGTCAGGCATACGAAGGTGCGCGTGACCGACACGCGCAAGGGATGGCCCGGTATCCGTGTGCTGCAGAAGTACGCGGTGCGCGTCGGAGGCGCTCACAATCACATTTTCAGCCTGACCAACTGCATCCTCGTCAAGGACAACCATATCAAGATCGCAGGGAGCATCCGTAACGCCGTCGAGATCCTCCGCGCGCGCGCGCAGCATACGTTCAAGCTCGAAGTCGAATGCGAGTCGCTCGACATGGTCCAGGAAGCGCTCGATTGTGGCGTCGAGGTGATCATGTTCGACAACATGGATCTCGACGAGATCAAGGACGGATTGAAGCTCGTCAAGGACCGGGCGATGACCGAAGCGTCGGGTGGGGTCAACGAATCGACGATCGTGCCGATCGCCGAGACGGGCGTCGATATCATTTCCGTCGGCGACCTGACGCACACGGTCAAGGCCGTGGACGTCAGCCTCGACGTTCGCGACATCAAGCCGAGCGCGCTGCGCACGATCGAGCGGTTGCGTGCCGTGACGAACTAGGAGAGAGCTCATGTTTCCTGCGCAACTGCTCGAGCGCGCCGCGAAGGCGCTCGAGGCGGCGAGAACGAAGGACGTTCGCATCGCGACCGCCGAAACGGTCACCTCGGGGCTCGTGGCGAGTTGCCTCACGTCGGTGCCTGGCGCATCGAAGATTTTCGAGCGTGGCTTCGTTCTGTATCACGACTCGGCCAAGGCAACCGGCCTCGGCGTTCCCGAGTCGGTTTCGAGAACGCATGGTGCCGTCAGTGCCGAAGTCACGAAGGCGCTTGCCGAGGGCGCGCTGTCGCATTCGACGGCCGGAGGGGCCGTCGGGGTCACCGGGTATGCCGGTCCGGGTGGCGGGAATGAGAAAAACCCGGTCGGCACGGTGTATGTCGCGGCCGCGACGAAGGGCGCGCAGACGCTCGTCGAGCGTCATGTTTTCAGCGGTGATCGCGATGCGGTCCGAATGCAGGCGGTTGGCGCGGCGCTCGACGTGCTCCTGCGCGCGCTGTCCCCGCATGGCAGCGCGTCGCAGCGGTGATCATTTAACGTCCACCGTGCCATCAAACCGAAAAGCCGGCTTCGTTACGCAGGCCCCTCAGCTGCCCACGGCCACTGACAGACTGTGCCCGGCGCGCGGAACACCCGCGGGAGGACCCGGGGAGCGTCCCCGACAGGTTTAGCCGCGGGCGCGCCGTCGCGTCGCATTCGCGATCACCGCGCGTTACGACGTTCACGATTTTGTAATCGCGACGCTCCGGCTTCCCTTGGTGCGCATGGTTCGAGCGCCACGGACATCTCGTTCTTTTGCCTTGCGCGGCTGCCTCGTATAGATGGTCAACGTACCGATGGCCTTTCTTCCCGACGCCCGGATGGGAAAGCTCCGGCAGCCGCGATAGTCGAACCATTCGGCCATCCATCGCCAGCGTGCCCACCGTTCGTCCTCCTTGATGTCGGCGGTGAGAATCGCCTTGCCGGTGTACGCCGCCAGCCCGCAGGCGAGCGAATCCGGACCGACGCTGAAATCATCGACCCGACTGCGCATAAGCCGCAGGCATGCCGACTACATGGTGCAGTGACGGCAACGTCGGCGCGATTCGATACCAGCGCCCGAACGGCAGCGATCATCGCGCCACCGCGAAAGTGTATTTCCTAGCGGCGCATGCGATCGAAATTCCCAAGCTTCTTCTGATGTCGCGCGGACCGAATGCGCCGAACGGCGTCACCAATTCGAGCGATCAGGTAGGGCGAAACCTCATGGATCACCCGGTCCAGTTGTCGTGGCCGCTGACCGAATCGCCTGTCTATCCGTATCGCGGGCCCATGTCGACGTCAGGCATCGAAAATCCGCGCGCTGGCGATTGGCGCGCGACGGGTCCCGCGTTTCGCATCGAAATCGGAGACGACGGCTGGTCGTGGCCGACCGGCGCGCCGGCAAGCGACGGGCTTGCGCGGCGCCGCGCTGCAGAAGGCGCTGTATGACCGCACCGCGCGGCAGATTCGTTTCGCATCGCGACCGAACAGTTGCCTGACCCTACGCGGCGAACGGCAGCCGGTCATCCCCCCGCGTGGCGACAGTCGCTTTCCGGCGATCGGCTCGGACGCGTCGCATACCGCTCATCGGCCGCCGGAGGTTTCGGGGTTGCAAGCCAATCCAAATACGCGCGATCGACGTTTCGTGGTTGAGGGAGCTTTCAAGCAAACGTCGATGACCCGCCCGTCCGACCCCGATCGTTGTCCCCAGGCGGCGCTTGCCCGCGCTCACGCGCTGCAGGCGACCTCCGAGGACGAGGCGCGCGCAATCGAAGCGCATCTGGCTTTGTGCCAGGAGTGCAGGCACGAAGTCGAAGCGTTTCGCCCGCTCGTCGATGCGTTCGCCTTCTGGCCAATCGACGTGTTGCGGCCGCCGCGAGCGCTTGCGTCGCGCCTCGCCGATCGCCTGGCCGCCGATCCGGGAGGGCAACCCGTTCCGCCTTCGGCGTATCGCTCGCGCGAGCCGGACTGGGATGAAGTCGGGCCGGGAATATTTTGCAAGTTGTTGACCCTGGACCGCGAAACACACAGGGTCGGCATGCTCGTCCGCCTGGCACCCGGCGCGCACTACCCGCCTCACACGCACGGCGCGGTCGAAGAGTTGCACCTTCTGGATGGCGAGTTGTGGATCGACGCCCGCAAGCTTCGGCCCGGCGACTACAACCGGGCGGAGCCCGGCACGGGTGACAGGCGCGTATGGAGCGAGACAGGTTGCACGTGCGTTCTTCTCACGAGCACGGAGGATGTCCTTGGGTGACGGCGACGCGGACGTGATGCCCAACGAGAGCGCGAGACAACGCGCGACGCATGCGATGCCGGGCGGGGTCCCGCGCGTTCCCTCGGCCATCGACATGCGCGCCCGGGCGTCCACGCCTTTCCTGAACGGCGAGTCCGAGCAAGCGCTCGCAGGCAGGGTTCGCGAGCTCGAGCAGGCATTGCGCGACCGCGACGAATTTCTCGCGGTGCTCGCGCACGAGTTGCGCAATCCGCTCGCGCCGATCCGCAGCGTGGCGGAAATCATCCGCAAGGTCGCCCATTCGGACGACAATCTGACGAGAGCCAGCGACGTGCTCGAACGGCAGGTCGCGCACATGTGTCGCCTGGTGGACGATCTGCTCGACACGGCGCGCATCAGGTGGGGCCGCTTGGTTCTCGAGAGCGAGGTCGTGAACATCGCGTCCGTCCTTTCCGACGCGATCGAAACGATGCAGCCACCGCTCGCGGCAAGGAGGCATTCGCTCTCGGTCGTACTGCCGGAGGAAACGTTGCCGGTTCATGCGGATCCGACGCGGCTCGCGCAGGTCTTCTGCAATCTGCTCGACAACGCCATCAAATACACCCCCGATGGCGGTACGATCGTAGTGGACGCTTCACGCGACGGGGACGACGTCGTCGTTCGCGTTCGTGACACGGGTGTCGGCATTCCCGCCCCGATGCTGAACGCGATCTTCGAGCTCTTCACTCGGGTCACGCCCGCGAGCGACTGCACTGGGGGCGGCCTCGGACTGGGCTTGTCGCTCGTGAAGACGATCGTCGAGATGCACGAAGGAAGCATTCAGGCCAGAAGCGACGGTCCGGGCAAGGGTTCGGAGTTCGTCGTAAAGCTTCCCGTGAGTCGCGCCAAGCCCAATGGAGAAGGCCGATCGTCGACCGAGCAACGGCGGCGCCCACGAAGAATTCTCGTGGTCGACGACGATGACGACACCTGCCAGACGCTGCGCATGATGCTCGAGCTGCTCGGTCACGAGACAAGCGTCGCGCATGACGCCGACGCTGCGCTCGCCGCCGCTTCGCAGCGTTGCCCCGATCTCGTGCTGCTCGACATCGGCCTTCCCGGCGCCGACGGATACGAGATCGCGCGGCGTCTTCGCAGCATTCCGGAATGCGCGTCGGTCCGAGTTGCAGCGCTCACCGGCTACGGCCGTCCCGAGGACAGGCTGCGCGCCGCGGAAGCAGGCTTCGACGCGTATATCGTGAAGCCCGTCGACTTCGACGCATTGACTCGCCTCGTCGCTTAAGCGAGCGCCGTCGCGGAGCGCGGTCGAGGCGAACGCTCGCGAATCGGCCGTTATAAATATCCGTCGCGGGCTTTCCGCGACGGCCTCTCATTTGGTAGCGTTCGTGCTTGCCCCATGCCAGAATGGCGGTGCAAGACGACGCGTTCGCTGGCCCCCGGAAGGCGACACGGATTCACGGTCATCGTTTCGGGCACCGCGTGAACTTTTCCACACCCAGTCGCGACAATTCGTTTCAGGTGCCTGCGGCCGCACCCGGCGATTGCCGCGCTTCCCCGGGTGCCAATGGCTCGAACGGCGCCGCGCCCGCGACGCTCGGCGATGTTCTGTACGCCAAGCCATGGCAGCCATTGGTCCCCGAGCGGGAATGGACGGATCTCGTTCGTGCGGTTGCAGCGCGCGATCAGCGCGCGCTGCACGAGCTTTACGACCGCACCAGCCGCCTCGTCTTCACGCTCGCCATGCGGATCAGCTGCAATCGCGAGACCGCCGAGGAGTTGACGCTCGACGTGTTCCACGAAATCTGGCGGCGCGCGTCGTACTACGATCCGGCGAACGGCACCGTGCTCGGATGGATCATGAACCTGGCGCGGTCGCGCGCAATCGACCGCGTCCGCTTCGACCAGCGGAAGAAGCGCGCGGATCCGTTCGGGCGTCAAGAAGATTCCGAGCTCGAAGCGACTGACGCGCAGGACATTGTCGAGGCGAAGGAGCAGGCGCGCGCGCTGCACGCCGCGCTCGCGGTGCTCAACGGCGATGAGCGGCGCGTGATCGAAGCGGCTTTCTTCTCCGAGCTCACGCATGTCGAGGTCGCGGCCAAATTCAACGAGCCGCTTGGAACGGTCAAGACGCGCATCCGTTCGGCCTTGCTCAAGTTGCGACGAGCGCTGGCGGCGGAGGCGGCCAAGTCATGAACGCGAAGCGCAGTGAGGGACATTGCGAGCACGCCGAGCAGATATCGGCTTACGCGCTCGGTGCACTGCCGGCGACCGACGTCGCCGCGATCGAAGCGCATCTCGCGTCATGCATCGAGTGTGCGCGCGAGCTCGATGCGCTGACGTCCGTCGTCGACGCTTTCATCTCGTTGCCCAACGACGTCCTGCGTCCGCCCGTCTCGTTGCGCACGCGCCTCGCTCATGAGATCGCATGGGAGGAGGGATCGCAGTCGATGGTGCCCGCTTCGCGCCAGTGGCGCGAGCCGCCATGGGAAGAGGTGGCGCCGGGCATTTCGTGCAAGCTGCTCGCGACCGACACGGAGCATCACCGCGTCAGCATGCTCGTGCGTCTGGCGCCCGGCGCCCACTATCCGCCGCACCGCCACGCCGGGGTCGAGGAGCTTCATTTGCTCGACGGCGAGTTGTGGATCGACGAAAGGAAGCTCTATCCCGGAGATTACAACCGGGGTCACCCGGGCACCGGTGACAGGCGCGTGTGGAGCGAAACGGGCTGCACGTGCGTTCTCGTCACGAGCACGAAGGACGCGCTCGTCTGAAGGTGTGTTTCACGGCGTGCGCCGGGTCGTGCGCATCCGGTCCGTCGCGACGTTGTGCCTTTCGGCCTGACCAACGATGAATCGGCGGTGCGCCGACTATCCGGCCAACGCCGCGGCAGCGCGATTCGCCGCTTCCATCCGATCGGCGAGAGTTCGCATGATGAAGTCGTCGAACGCGTCGGCGAGATCCGGCCGTTCGCGGCGCATCTGCTCGAATGCGGCGCGGGTCAGCGTGAAGATGGTGGCCGGGCCGTCCGACGATACGGTCGCCGCACGAACCGAGCGACGCACGAATCCCATCTCGCCCAATACCGCATGCGTCGTGATGCGCCGCACGCGCAGCAGCTCGCCACCGCCCCGTGCAACGTGCACGGTCAGGCTGCCCGCGGCGACGAGATCGACGGTGTCGGCCGGCTCGCCCTCGCGGTAGATGATCTCCGGGCCTTCGGTTCGCTTGCGCGCGAGATACGCCATCAGGTCGGAAACGTCGGTCGACGGGCCGAGCTGATGCGAAAGCCATGACTCGAAACCCGCGACCTCCGTGTCGCGATCGAGACGTTGCGCCGCGATCAATCGATCCTCGCACCACGCGAGTCCCATGTCGAGGTCGCCGAACGCGCGGTGGGGACTGTCCGCCGCGAAGAAGCCGCCTTGTTCGAGCATCGTGCGCGTGCCGGTCGAGAGCGCGCAGTAGACGAGCGTGATGCCGTGCCGATCGCAGAAGTGATGCAGCTTCGTCAGGCTCATGATCGCCGACGCATCAGCGCCCGTGACCATCGCGAAATCGAGAACGACGTAGGCCACCGTGCGGGGAGGCCGCAATTCGATGTCGCCGCGGATGCGCTCGAAAAGTCCTTCCGACGAGCCGAAAAAGATGTAGCCGGAAAGCCAGTAAAGCTGGATCGCTTCGCCCGACTCGCGCAAATAGGCGAACGCTTCCGCCGAGCGGTCGACATTGCTTGCGAACAACACACGCGTCGCATGTCGCCGTATCGTCCCGAGCCGCGCGTAAGTGAGCGCGAATCGCACGCATGCGCCGACGACGCCGACAAGCACGCCGACAACGAACCCGTATTCGATGCATACGAGCATGATGAAGATGGCGAGCAGCAAATCCTGCCAGGCGCGTTGCGCATATGGCCGCGAAAGCGCATCGACGAAGAATGTGTAGCCCAGATAGAAGACGAGACCGGAGATGATCGGAATGGGAATGAGACCGACGAGATCGAAATGCGACAAAGCGACGACGCCGAGAACCAGCGCGCATGCGACACCGCTCATCCGCGTCGCGCCGCCGGCTTGCGTAAGCAGGATGCTCGGGCCGGTCTGCAGCGCAGACGCAATGCCGCCTAACGGCGCCGCAACGAGGTTGCCGACGCCGTGCGCACGGAATTCGCGATCGAGATTGCCCGACGTCTGTCGTACGACCTCGATGCTCGCGACCTTGGTGACGACCGAGATCAGCGCGACGATCGCGACGGCGATGAATTGCGGCGTGAGCGCGATCACGATCGGCCAGGTCAAGCGCGTCGTCCTTACAGCGACGAACGGAATCCACGCGCCGAGCGCTCCGAGCGACGGCAAATACCAACCGCGCTGACGCGCCGACAAACCGGCGCTGTGCAGCACGACGACGCCGATCAACCACATCGTGAGAAGCGCAAACGGCATGGCGAGCGCCGATCTGCTCCATCGCCGAACCGCCAACAACACCCCGAACGCCGTCACCGCCGCGCCGAGCTTGGCCGTCGAAACCATCGTCCACGATTGGCCCGTGGGTTCGAGCGACAGCGTAAAGCCCGTGGCCATGCGAATGCCGCCGGCGACCAGGAACCAGCCGGTCGCGGCCAGGAATCCGCCGACGACGAAGTAAGGCACGAAGCGGCAGTACGATCCCCAACGAAGGATTCCGATGCAATACAGCAACCCCCCGGACACGACGGTCGCGGCGGTGAACACGAGCATCACCGTTTGCACGGCAACATCGGGCGTTTCGCCCGCCGCGACGACGGACGACGCGGTGATCGCGCTCAGCAGCACCAGCACCGCGCCGGTTGGAGAATCGATGCCGACCGAAAGCGGCGGTAGCGATGTGCGTAGCGCGATCCACAAACCGGCGACCGAGCTGCCGATCAGCATCGCCCAGATGGCGATCGGTATCCCGTCGCCGAGCGGACCAGGGAACATCAGCGCGCCAAACGAGATGATGTTGGCGATCAGCACGACCGACGAGATGGTACCGGCGACGCAGTCCTTGAAGACATCGCGCGCGATCTTCCGTATTCGCCAGTGCAACGGGGCCGGCATTGCGTCACGCAACGAGTCGGAGTCGAACGGTGACTCGCCTACGAATTTCGTCGTCTCGTTCATGGGCAGAAGCTTGCGGCAGACAATGGACGGAAAAGCGCTGACCCCGCGACCATCACGCCTTGCGAGCGATGGCCCCCGCGAGCTCACGTCCGTCGAGGCGGCCAGGCGCGAAGCTGCCGGTATACGGATAAAGCGCGGCCGTTTTCACGTCAAGGCCCGCGTGGCGGAGCGCGCGCGTGAGCACCGCCGGATCGAAGAAGTTCATCTTCTTCGGACAATTGTCGGGGCGCACGGCTTGCGCAATGCAGGCGCTCACGTCGGCGAAGGATCCCGGCCATGCGTCGCCGTCCGCGACGCGACGTTCGTAAATCGGAATCAGGGGCTTGAAGATTGTCCGGTAAACCGCATCGCTCACGCGGAAGACCTTGCCGCCACGTACGAGCCGGCGAACGATCTTGTCGAGGGCCATCCTGATCCGTTCGCCATCCAAGAAATGCAGCAGCCGCGCGCTGTAGATGGCGCCGAACGGTGCGGGCTGGAAATCGAGACGTTCGGGAAATTCGCCGAGGCAGCACACATCCCGGGTCTCGAAGCCGAGCACGTGACGCTCGTGCTTCGCGGCGCCACGCCGAGGATGGAGATCAAGCTCCTGCGCTACATTTATCCCGATCCGCTGCTCGATCCCGACATCCCGTCGCTTTGCAAAACGGGCTTCAATCATGTCTGCCTGGCCGTGGACGACCCCGACGCCGAGGCGCGGCGACTTCGCGAGGCCGGCGTCGAGATCCGCTCCAATGTACTCGATTTTCGCGGCTGCAAGGTCGTCTTCCTGCGAGGACCCGAAGACGTATGCGTGGAGCTCTCCGAGAGAACGCCGCTCCCACCGGCGGCGTGAGGCGGCATTGGTGCGCCGTAAGTGAAGAGCGAAGCGCGTTACGCCTGGGCTATCGACAAGCAGCACTTCTTGTATTTCTTGCCGCTGCCGCAGGGACACGGATCGTTGCGTCCGATCTTCGGCGCATCGCGAACGTAGGGCGAAGCATAAGCGACCTCGTCATCCGTCGAATCGTGCGAAGGCTCGCGCTCTTCGGCCCATCGTTTCTGGCGCTCGGTGATCGCTTTCGGCGAGTAGAACTTCCATGGATCGCCATGTCCGCGCCAGGCGGGATCGTCGTGACCCTTCGCATAAGCGCGCGAGACATCGTCGAGAACGAAGTGCGCCGACATCCCGCGGCCCTGGCGCCTCGCCAGGTCCTCGACGAGGGGACGGTGCGCTTCGCGGGGAAAATCGAGCAGCGAATTGCCGCAGCAGAGGCGTAAATTCCGATCCTCCTGCTCGTCCGCCGCAATCGTCGCAACCCACGCGAGCGCGTCGTCGAGCGCCTTGTTGCCTTGCCGCGCTGCATTGGCGAGCACCGGCTCGACGGCATTCGCGCGGATATACCAATCCAGGTTGCGTTCCGCGCAAAGCGCCATGAGACGCGGCATGACGCTCTGCGGCTTGTTCGCGAAGAGCGCGGGCCACTCGCCGGCCAGCCAGTCTTGCAGGTCGTCGTCCTCCTCGATCGACATTCGTCGCATCAACTCGACGAGCAACAGGCCTGCGTTCTCCTGGGCGATCAGACCGAGAGTCATGGCCGCGTGGAGCTCGAGCCACCATCCTCCAAGCTCATCGGAAAGCTCCCATGGCCCGGCCAGGCGATCCTGCAGCGCCGCGACCATCGGATCGCCGAGCCGCGCCGCCGCATCGATCACGTTGCGGGGCACGCGATCCTCGTCGGCGATCATCAAATCGATCAACGCGGCCGGGTCGAGGCGCGCGAGATGTTCTTCGGAGTAAGCGGGCAACGCTGTTTCGGATATTGCGAGAGTCTCGGTCATTGAAGCGTGCGCCGGAGAGAATTCATCGTCCCCAAAGCGCCTGGCCGCGCAGCCCCTGCTCGATGCAAAGGACCGCCTCGACGACCAGCACGAAGAACGTCAGCGCAATGCCGGCGACGCGGCCGAAGCGCATCGACCAGCCGAACGAGAGCGCGAAGCCGTGCAAAAGACGACCGACGAGCAGCACGATGCCGAGCGCGTGCAAAACGTAGATCGAATGCCGGCCGACTTCGAGAAAGCCGAGCATCAAAAGCGCGAGCGGAACGTACTCGGCGAAGTTCGCTTGCGCGCGCACGATGCGCGTCATCGCCGGGTCGCCCTTGTCGCCGAACGGAATGCCGCGACGGCGAAGGTTGATGACGCGCGCGCTCAGCACGACGAACCACAACGCGAGCAGCCCCGCATACAACGGTGTGACGAACATGGCGTCAGCCGCTGTTCGCGCTCAGGAAGCGGAGCGTCGTTTCGTTGAAGGCCGCGACGTTTTCGTAAATCGGCGCGTGCGAACAATCCTCGAAGACATGGAGCTCCGAATTGCGGATACCCTCCCTTAGCGGTGCGGCGAAGCGCGTCGAGGTAATCGCATCGAAGCGTCCGAACGTGATCTGTGTCGGCGCGGCGATCCTCTCGAGCTGGCCTCGCGCATCGTGGGCGATCACCGCATCGGATTGCCGAACGAATGCGTCGACCGGCTGCGCAGGGCGGCCGCGCACGAACTGGGCGAGCGATTCGATGTACTCCGGTTTCTGCGCGTAGAGCTCCGGTGTGAAGCACCACGGGAAGATTCCCTGGATCACCATTTCCGCGGCGCTGTTCAGCGCACGCGCCATGAGCTGCCAGCCTTGGACCACCGTGGTCACGTACGCGTCGCTCGCTGTCCAGCCGCTATGCAGCGACAACGACTTCACGCGCTCGGGGTACTTCGCGGCAAGCCACATGCCGGTTGCGGCGCCGAGCGACAGTCCGAAGACGTGCGCCTTGTCGATCCCGATCGCCTGCATCAGCGCGGCCACGTCGTCGGCGAACATCTCGACGGTGTACGTCCCGGCGGGTTTGTCCGATTCTCCGGTGCCCCGCGGATCGAGCGAGATGCAGGTGAAGTGCTTCGCGTAGTCAGCGACCTGGAACGCATAGCACGCGTGGTCGGCCGCGAGATAGGGGATCAGAACCAGCGGCTCGCCGCTGCCCTGGCGATCGTAGTTGAGCGTGATCGATCCGGCCTTGATCTCCGGCATGGCTTCCTCCCGATCGTGGCATATGACGGAAGCACCGTCGCGGAGGGCATCATACGCCGCGGAACGCGCGTGCGAGGCGCGCCGCCGCATCCTTCATCGCCGGAAGAAATGCGCGCATTCGCGCTGCGCCCGTTCGCACGTCGGGCGCGGCGATCGACACCGCGCCGTAGAAGGTGCCGTCTTCGCTTTGCACGGGCACGGCTGCGCCGACGACGTGCAGCACGTATTCCTGATGCGTCATCGCGTAACCCTGCCTGCGCACACGCCCGATGATGCCGAGAAGCTCTTCGGGGTCGGTGACCGTGCGAGGTGTGAACCCGCGAAGCGGCGATGCCTTCAGGTAGCGAGTGAGCGCGGCATCGGCGAGGCGCGCGAGGAACAGCCGTCCGCTCGACGTGCAGTAGAGCGGCGCCTTTCTTCCGGCGCGAAACGAGAGCGTCAGTTCATGCGGGGATTCGACGCTCGCAATGTAGAGCACTTCGTCGCCGCTTTGCACGGCAAAGCTCGTCATCTCGCCGATGCGCTCGGTGAGTCCGCGCAGGATCGCGTTCGCGGTGATCCCACCAGTCGCCGCGGTCAGCGCGTCCGAAGCAAGCCCGACGAGTCGATACGCGACCGTCCACAGGCGGCTGCCCGGTACGCGTTGGAGATAGCCGAGCCGTTCGAGCTCGCTCAATGCGCGGTGTGTCGTCGCGACCGGCATGGCGAGCGCCTCGGCCACGCCCGAGACCGACGCGCTTCGCATGCGCGCAACCGCGGAGAGCACGGCCAGAAGCCGCGCCGCGGGCGAGTCGAGGCTTCCCTTCGTATGCGTCACGCACCCGCCGCGTAGTCGCCTTGATAGCGGCGAAGAAAGGTGCGAAGGCGTGCGCCGGCGGCATTCGACAGGATGCGCTCGGGCGGCCCTTGCTCGACGATCACGCCGTCGTCCATGAACACGATGCGATCACCGACGTCGCGCGCGAAATGGATCTCGTGGGTGACGATGATCATCGTCATGCCTTCCTGCGCGAGATCGCGGATGACGCGCAGCACCTCGCCGACGAGCTCCGGGTCGAGGGCGGAGGTCACTTCGTCGAAGAGCATCACCTTGGGCTGCATCGCGAGTGCGCGCGCGATCGCGACGCGCTGCTGCTGGCCGCCGGAAAGCTTCGCGGGGTATTGATCGGCCTTGCTCGACAGGCCCACCTTGTGAAGCAACGCCGCAGCGAGCTCGCGCGCCTGCCGCTTCGCGACGCCGCGCACGTGCACCGGTCCCATCATCACGTTCTCGATCGCCGTGCGATGCGGAAAGAGGTTGAAGCTCTGGAACACCATGCCGACCTGCTCGCGAAGGCGGGCGTTGACGGCTTCGGAATGCGGATTGCGCCCGCGCGATGTCGTGTCGTAGCCGACGGTGACGCCGTCGATGCGAATTTCGCCGCCATCGTAGCCTTCGAGATGGTTGATGCAGCGAAGCATCGTGGATTTGCCCGAGCCGCTCGGCCCGAGCACGACGACGACCTCGCCTCTGGCGACGTCGAAGCTCACGCCTTTGAGCACCTCGAGCGCTCCGTACGTCTTGCGTAGATCGCGTACTTCGATCATCGGCGTGTGCGGGATGGCGGCCATCGTTGCCGCGCTCAATGAACGAACGCGAAGCGGCGCTCGCTCCAGCGCGCAGCGAGCGACAGCGGATAGCAGATCAGGAAGTAGATGGCCATGACGCCGAGGAAGATCTGGAATGCTGCGAGCGTGCGCTCGACGATCTCGCGCGCGGCGTACGTGAGCTCCCACACGCCGACGACCGACGCATACGATGTCTGCTTGACTGCGGTGAGCGCACTGTTCAGAAGCGGCGGAACGGCGATCCGCGTCGCCTGCGGCAGGATGACCTGCCGCAGGATCGCGCGCCGCCGCATGCCGAGGCTTCGCGCGGCGGCGATCTGGCCTTCGGGAACCGAGAGGATCGCGCTTCGCGCGATCTCGGCGACGAACGCCGCGACGTAGACGATCTGCGCCAGTCCGACGGCGACGTACGCGCTGACGCGGAGTCCCGCGGCCGGAAACGCGTAGTAGCCGACGAACATCACGACGAGCACCGGGATGCCGCGCAGCACGAAGACATAAGCGGCAACGAGCACGCGTGCCAAGCGCGATCGCGTGGTTGCAGCGATGCCGAGGGCGACGCCGAGGAGCGTGCCGAGGACAACGACGGCGATCGAAAGCAGCAGCGTGACGAGCGCGCCTTGCAGCAGGTAGGGCAGATTTCCGACGAGGATCCTCATCCGAGTCTTTCGGCCATGCGGTACTCGGCAACGCGAAACAGCGCGCCGAGGATCGTCGTGAGCACCAGATAGAAGAGCGCGACAGCCACGAAGATCTCGACCGACGCCGCGCTGCGCTCGATGATCACCTTGCCGGTCATCGTGAGCTCGGCAACGCCGATGGCCGACACGAGCGAGGTGTCCTTGACGAGCACGATGAGCTGGTTTCCGAGCGGCCCGAGGATGCGCACGAGCGCCTGCGGCAGGATCGCGACGCGAAATGCCTTGAACCGTCCCATGCCGATCGCTTTCGCGGCGTCCCATTGGCGATCGCTGATCGACTCGATGCCCGCGCGATACGTCTCGACCAGGAAAGCGCCGTGCTGGAGCGCGATGCCGACCACACCGCAGGTGAATTCGGACGGATAGAAGCCGAGGACCGGCAGTCCGAAGTAGATGAGATAGATCTGCACGAGGAGCGGCGTATTGCGCATCAAGTCGACGTAGCCGATCGCGCCGCCGCGCGCGATGCGGTTGCGCGACATCCGCGGCGCGAGCAGCAACAGGCCGAGTACGAGCGCGAGCGGAATCGCGGCTGCCGCGATTCCGAGCGTGATCAGAAAGCCGGCAAAGAGCTTCGGGAACTGCGCGATCAGGAACAGCGCGGTCTGCGCGGCGTAATCCATCGAACGCGGTGGGGCGGATGTGCGAGGTTACGCGAGAGTTTCTCGCGATGTAGGGTCGCGCGAGGCGACCGGCCAAGGCGCGTCCGGGTTGGCGCGCCCGTCCCGCGGAAATCCGCGTCAGCGTCCCGACTGCGCCACGCGCGTGCTGCGCGGGTCGACGCCGAACCACTTCCTGTAGATCGCCTTGTAGTCGCTGTAGCGGCTGCCGCCGGTCATTTCGGCGACGACTGTATCGAGGAACAGCCACCACTTGAAGTCGTTCGGACGCAGGAAGACCGCGTTGCCGGTGACATCGGTGAGCCACTGATCGAGGATGCGGATGTCCGGATTGTCCTTGACGTACCAGAGCGCGACCGGCGCGTCGAGCTGCGCCGCGGTGGCGCGCCCGAGCTTGACCGCGTTGAACTGCGCCGAGATCGAGTCGAACGTCAGGAACTTCGCTTTCGGATAGAGCCGCTTGCCGCGCTCCTCCTGCACAGGTGCGGTGAGGTGCGCGACGGTGTTCGACGCCGAATCGAGATCGGAAACCGACTTGATCGCACTGTCCTTCTTGACGACGAGCACGATGCCGCTGTCGATGTAGGGACGCGTGAATGCGACGCGCAGCGCGCGGTCGGGATAGACCGTCGTCACCTGCGCACCAAAATCAATCGTGCCGTTCTCGACGTTCGGCCAGCGCGCGGCGAAGCCCTGCTTGAAGAGCTCGATCTTCGATTCGTCGCCGAAGATCTGCTTGGCGATGAGCTTCGCGATGTCGATGTCGAACCCGACGAGCTGGCCCTTGTCGTCGACGAAGCCGAAAGGCGGCGCTTCGCTCGTCACGCCGACGATCACCTTGCCGCGCGCCAGCACCTCGTCGAGCTTCGATTTTCCGCTCGCGCTTGCCGGCGATTCCGGCGCGGCTGCGGTCGCGTTCTGCGCGACGACAATTCCGGCGCCTGCGATCGTGCCCGTTGCCTTGGCGATGAATTCCCTCCTCGAGCCCATTCTCTCCTCCGTTCGTATGTGTCTTCGAATCCCTGGCAACATCACGCCGTCGTTTCGACCTCCTCGTCGACGGGGCGATTGCCAACCGCCAGCGAACCCGAGCGGCGGAAGTCGACGTCCTTCGGAAATCCGTCCATCGCGCGCTTGACCGCGATCTCGAGCCGCCCGACGATGTCCTTGATCTCGCTTTCGGTGACGATGAGCGGCGGGCAGAAGCGCACGTAATGCTTGACGGCGATCGTCGCCACGCCTTCGAGCAGCGCGTTGTAGCGAATGCGCTCGGCCATGAGCGGGTCCGGCGTGCGGCTTTGCGGATCCTTGACGATGTCCAGCATCCGGTAGAGCCCCTTGCCGCGAATGTCGCCAATGACCGGGTATTTCGCTTTGAGCACATCGAGCTCGCGGATCGCGAGCTCACCGAGCCGCTGCGCACGTTCCGCAAGGTTGTCGCGAATCACGATCTCCAGTTGCTTGAGCGCCACCGCCGCGGTGAACGGATCGCCCGAATACGTGCCCGCCCAGGGCAGGCCGGCGTCGCCGCGCACCTTCTCCGCGATCTCAGGCGTGGTGATGGTGCCGCACACCGCGAGACCGGCCGAGAGACCTTTGCCGAACGTGACGATGTCGGGCGTCACGCCATAGTGCTCGAGCCCCCACATCCTGCCGGTGCGCGCAGGCGCGAGTTGCGCCTCGTCGAGAATCAGCAGCGCGCCCCATCGCTTTGCCATTTGGGCAAGGCGCGGCAGCCATTCGGCAGGCGGAACGATCATGCCGCCGGACACCGGAATCGTCTCCTGCAGGATCGCCGCGATGTTCTGGCTGGTGACGAACTCGAGCATCTCCTCGCTCTGCTCGAGGCAGGCGATGTCGCACCCGGGATATGTCCTGTTGACCGGGCAGCGATAGCAGAACGGCGGCAGGATCGCGTTCGACTTCGCGGGAAACATCAGGGGGCCGAGGCTTTTGCGGCGGTTGCCGCCGACGGTGGTCAGCGCTTCGACGGCAAGCGACCCGCCATGCAGGCCGCGGATCATCGAGACGATGTCGTACTTGCCGGTCGCCGCAAGCGCCATGCGCATCGCGACCTCGTTCGCCTCGGAACCGGTGACCGCGAAGTTGACGACCTTGAGATTGCCGGGGAGCGTGCTGCCGAGAAGCTCGGCAAACTCGACGATCCACGGATTCGAGTACCAGGACGACATGTGAACGACCTGGCCCGCCATATCGCGCATCACCTCGGTCAATTCGGGATGGGAATGGCCGAGGATCATGCACATCATCCCCGACGTCAGGTCGTAATACTCGTTGCCATCCACGTCGACGAGCTTCGTTCCCTTGCCCGCCTTGAAAATGATCCGCGGCGTGAAGCGCCACCCGAACACCGACTGCGCGTCGCGCGTCTGGAAATCGGCGTGCATCCGCGAAAACCTAAACGTCTTCTCTTCCATCGGGCGTGCTCTCCTTTTCGTGGATGGCTGCGTTGCGCGTGGCGGCGCGGCGTTCCATTATATGGAAATCGGCCTGCGTGAAAATGGAAAAATGCGGACGGCGATCGCGAGGCGCCTGCGCCATCGAAGCGCGAACTCGCTCGTTTGACAATGCATCGGTCGCTCATAATAATTCCGGAACCCAGATATCCTTTCCGTTAATCGGAAATTCCAAGGTCACTGAGCAAGCCGTTGACCGAGCTCCACGCGCGGTCGCGGAGAAACGACAACATGCGCCGCTCCCGGCACGTGCGAAGACAAGGATTCCGAAGGAGGAGACGCAATATGAGCAAGTGGACATTCGGCGCGGTCGTCATCGGCGTCCTGATCGCGGGCGCCGCGGTGGCGGCCGAGCCCGATTCGCTGCTTTCGCAGATCAAGCAACGCGGCTCGATCATGATCTGCGAGGCGGCCTATCCGCCGTACAACGTCAAGAACCCGAAGAGCGGCGAATGGGAAGGACTGGACGTCGACATCGAGGCCGAGATCGCGAAGGACCTCGGCGTGAAGATCGAGCGCGTCGACACGAGCTTCGCCGGCCTCATTCCGAGCATCAACACGCACAAATGCGATCTGTCCTCGGCCGCGACGTACATCACACCGGCGCGCGCCGAGCAGGTGCTGTTCACGCGAGCCTACGCGGCGGAGACGAAGACCATCTTCGTGCCGGTGAACTCGACGGCGAAAACGTACGAGGACATCGACAAGCCGGGCGTCACGATCGTCACGCGTTCCGGCACCGCCGAGGAAACCTACGCCAAGCGATTCTTCAAGCACGCGACGGTCAAGCTCCTCACCTCCGACGCGACGCAGCCGCATCTGCTCGAGGTCGCCGCGGGTCGGGCGGACGCCGCGTTCGCGGGCTACGTCGGGAGCCTGATTTTTTTAAAGCAGAACCCGAATCTCAAGCTGCGCCCACTCGGCGACAAGCTGCTCGACCCGACGCCATTTGCGTTCATGCTGCCGCGCGGCGAATACCATTTCCAGCAGTATCTCGACGTCGTCTTCGACGACCTCGAACGCACCGGCAAGCTCAAGGCGATCACCGACAAGTGGATGTCGAGTCTGAAGTGACGCACCAGGCGGCGGCCGGATCGACGCGCCGCCGCCTGCCGCATTAGCGATACGAGCGCCGCAAAGCACAGGCGACGAGCGTGACGAACACCGCACTCGGCGCTTCCGCGGTTCGTTCCGGCGCCCGATTCCGTTTCGATCTGCAGAGCGCGATCTCGCTCGTCGCGGGCATCGGCATCGTCTGGGCGATCGCCGCCGCCGTCGACTGGAAGTTCGTCGCGACGCTCGACTTTCACGTTCTCGTCGAATATTGGCGGCCGCTTGCGCGCGGCGCGGCGATGACGCTGGCGATCACGGCCACCTCGCTCGCCGTTGGACTGAGCGTCGGTGTCGTGATCGCGGTCCTGTTGCAAATGCCGATTGGTCCGATTCGCTGGCTGATCGTCGCGTACGTCGAGCTCTGGCGGAACACGCCGCTGATCGTCCAGCTCTTCTGGGTGCATTTCGGTTTGCCGGTTCTTACCGGCATTTCGACGACGGCGCTCGAAAGCGGCTTCATCGCATTGACGCTTCAATCGAGCGCCTATCTCGCCGACATCGCGCGCGCCGGTATCCAAGCGGTGCCGCGCGGGCAGTGGCAGGCAGCGCGCGCGCTCGGACTGCCGGCGTGGTCACTGTGGCTCGAAGTGATCCTGCCGCAGGCGCTCAAGATCATGATCCCGGCGTTCGCGAATCTCGCGCTCTCTTTCTTAAACGGCAGCGCGTTGCTCGGGCTGATCCAGGTAGGCGAGTTGATGACCGTGGCCGCGAAGATCAGCGATTACACATTCAAGCCGATCGAGGTGATGACGGCGGTCGGCGTCGTCTATCTGCTGCTCAACCTGATCGTTGCGCGCTTTGCGCGATGGGTCGAGATCGCGACGCGCATCCCGCGATAGCGCCGCTTCGATCCGATGCATTTCGACACGACCGTCATCGTTCGGCACCTGCCGGAGCTTCTTTCGGGCCTCAGGCTCACGCTGCTTCTCGTCCTCGTAGCGCTCGCAGCAGGCATCGTGCTCGGCATGATCGCGTGCCTCGGCAAGCTTTTGCAGCGCGGGCCGCTGTGCTGGATCGCGTCGACCTACGTCACGGTGATGCGCGGGATTCCCGAGATGGTCGTCATGTTCTGGATCTACTATTGCGGGCCGCTCATCCTGGGCGCGAAGTTGTCGTCGTTCGCCGCAGCCGCGAGCTCGATGTCGCTTTATGCAGGTGCATTTCTCGCCGAGATCTTTCGCGCAGGCATCCTTGCGGTTCCGCGCGGGCAGACGGAGGCCGCGCGAGCGCTCGGCATTCCGGAGGTCTTCACGTGGGCCGAGGTTGTGCTGCCGCAGGCGCTGCGCACGATGATTCCCGCGTTCATCGGCGTCGTGACGCTGATCGTCAAGGTGTCGGGGCTCGCATCCGCCATCGGCGTCGCCGAGCTCGTTTACGAGGCGAACATCGTGAGCGGCCAGAGCTATCGCTACTTCGAGCTTTTCACCGCGGTGGGCATCTTCTATTTCGCGCTGATCTTTCCGCTGAGCCTGCTCGCGCAGCGCTACGAGCGCGTGCTCGCGAGAAAGACACGATGAGCGGGGATACTGAAGCGATGCTCGATTCGGCGAAAGCCGAGGCGGCAACGCGCCAATCGCCGGTCGAAGACATCATTCGCTGTGAATCACTGACGCGTCGCTACGGGGCGTTCGCAGCGCTTCGCGGAATCGACTTCCGCGTGCGCCGCGGCGAAGTCGTCTGCGTCGTCGGGCCATCGGGTGGCGGCAAGTCCACGCTCCTTCGCACGATCAACGGGCTCGAGTCGATCGACGAAGGATCGATCACCGTGGACGGCATCCGGCTTCCGGGCAGCCGCGCCGATGTTACGCGAATCCGCCGTGAAGTCGGCATGGTGTTCCAAAGCTTCAACCTGTTTCCGCACATGACGGTGCGCCGAAACGTCGTGCTCGCACCGATGCGCGCACGCGGCGTGAGCCGCGAGGAGGCGGACGCCCGCGCCGAGCGCCTGCTTTCGCGCGTGGGCATCGGGGATCAGATCGACAAGTATCCCGAGCAGCTCTCGGGCGGCCAGCAGCAGCGCGTCGCGATCGCCCGTGCGCTGGCGATGGAACCGCGTGTGATGCTGTTCGACGAGCCGACGTCCGCGCTCGATGCGGAAATGGTGAACGAGGTGTTGCAGGTGATTCGCGAGCTGGTCGGGACCGGCATGACGATGGTCATCGTGACGCACGAGCTGGGCTTCGCGCGCGAAGCGGCCGATCGGATCGTCTTCATGGAAAGCGGGACGATCGCGGTCGAGGCGCCGCCCGCGCGCTTTTTTTCCAACACCACCGACCCGCGCCTCGTGTCGTTTCTCTCGAAAATTCTGTGACGAGCGCATCGCCCGTGGGCGACAACGAAGGAGCACGAAGCCTCATGACCGAAGACGCATCGCCGTTCACGCTGCGAAGCTTCCTCGCCCGTGTCGAAGCAAACGATCCCCGCGATCTTTTGCGCGTCCGCGACCAGGTGAACCTCGACTACGACATCAGCGCGTTCGTGATGGAGATGGAGAAGACCGGCCGCTCGCCGGTCGTGTGGTTCGAGAACGTCCGCGAATCGCGCTTTCCCGTCGCCACGAACGTGTTCGGCGCGAGGCGGCGTTACGCACTCGCACTCGGTGTGCCGGAGGAGCGACTGATCGAGGAATGGGCGTCGCGGAACGACCGCACGCTGGAGCCCGTCGTTCGCGATGGCGGCCCGATACACGACGTCGTGCAACGTGGCGACGAAGTCGATCTCGGCTATCTGCCGATCATGCGTCATTTCACCGAAGACGCGGGGCCCTACATCACCAACGCGATCGTCATCGCGAAGGATCCGGACAGCGGCGTACGCAACGCCAGTTTTCACCGGATGCAGGTGAAGGGTCGCAATCGCATCGGCACGAGTCTGCACAGCAGGCGGCATTTGTGGAACTACGTGCAGCGCGCCGAGAAGCGCGAACAGGACGTGCCGATCGCGGTCGTCATCGGCGCGCATCCCCTGTTCACGTTCGGCGGTTTGTGGAAGGGTCCGATTACTACGGACGAATACGCGGTGGTCGGCGCCATGATGGGCAAGCCGCTCGAGATCACGCGTTGCGCGACGGTGCCCATCGAGGTGCCGATCGACGCGGAAATCGTGCTCGAAGGCCGGATCCTGTGCAAGGCGAGGGAGCCCGAAGGTCCGTTCGCCGAGTTCACAGGCTACGCGTCGGCGCGCTCGACCGAGCACGTGTTCGAGGTTTCGGCGATCACGCATCGCCGTGACGCGCTCTATCAGGACATCGTGCCCGGCATCTCGGACGAACATACGAGCCTGCTCGCCGTGCCGTCCGAGGCGCGTCTTCTGCGCACGTTGCGCCAGCATTTTCCGAACGCGACCGCCGTCTCGTATCCGAAGTCGGGTACATGCCGGCTGCATGCGTATATAGCGCTGCGCGATCCGGCGCCGGGACAGGCGCGAAACGCTGCTGCCGTCGCGCTCGGCGACGATCTGAGCCTCAAGCTCGTCGTCGTCGTCGACGACGACGTAAACATCCTCGATGATCGCGACGTGTTGTGGGCGATGGCGACGCGGATGCAGGCCGACGACGACATCGACGTTATCCGCAACGCGATGGGCGCGATCCTCGATCCGTCCAATCACGCCGGCATGACCGCGAAGATGATCGTCGATGCAACGCGGCCGGGCGGCGATTTTCCGCCGCGGCACACGCTGCCGGAGGCGGCGCTGGAGCGTGCGCGGAAGCTTCTGGGACGGTGTTTTGGTTGAATCTCAGATGGCCCGTAGCAGCCCCTTATCGGTGAACACGGTTCAACGCACAAGCGGACACCGGCCTTGAAATCGTCCGGTCAGCTCACTCCTTCTCCTCGTCCCGTATCAGCGGCATCGTCATGCACGTCGGACCGCCGCCCGCCTTGGTGAATTCGCCGAGCTCGATCTCGATGACGGTGATGCCACGCTTTCGCAGCTCCGCCGTCACAATCGGATTCCCCGCAGGCATCACGACCTTCCCCGGCTCGATGGCGAGAAAGTTCGACGGGCAACCGTTGACCTCCGATTCGGGGATCTCGATCAGGTCGAAGCCCTTCGCGTGCAGGAGGTAGTCGATGAATTCGTAGCCGACGCACGCCGGGTAGATCGCCGCGATGCGCGGCGCCGCGACACCGAACACCATGTCGAGATGGAACGTGCCGCCGCTGCCGCCGGTCTGTACGTTGCGCGTGTTGAGGGGACCTGGCAGGTGGACGACATGGATGTCGTCGACGCCGAAGTCCTGCAGCACTGCGCTTACCTGTCGAACGCCCTCCGCGTTCGCGCGCTGTCCGATCGCGAGTGGAAGACTGCGCTTGTCGAGCCACACCGCATTGCTCGACTCGAAGAATCCCTTGCCGTGCACGGTGTAGAGGATCGGGCAGCCAAGCGTGCCGATCGTTCGCGACTGGAAGTATTCGAGGCCGCGCTTGTATGCGGGCGCACAGCGACAGATGATCGCGCCGCCTCTCACCATCAGCGTCTCGTGCGTATAGGTAGCGCTGCGCAGCGGTATTCCGTAGGTGCCGATCGGCGGCGAGGGCGCGTCGAGCCGGATGACCTCGACGCCGTTTTCGACGAGCACATCGACGAACGCATCATGCTGCGCCTGCATTCTCGCAAGGTCCGGAAGCCCCGTCGGCAAATTGACGAAATCCGGATCCTCGTCGCCAAAGGCTGCTTCCGATCCGGGACGATGAACGATCACGGCGCGAAGCTTGGCGTAGCTCGATTGACTTCCCCAGGAACGCCGCCATGTCCCCGAGAGCTCGGCGAGGTAGTCGCTTTCGAAGAACGTCAGCGGCGGCTTGCGCGGCCGATAAAGCGGGATGTCGTTCAGTTGCGGGACGATCGTTTCATTCATGGTTCGTATGACCTCGTGCGATTTCGCGTCACGTCGCCTGCGTCTCCGCGCCTGTTGGCATGTACCACGGACAAAGCCGCCGCTCTATCCATGCCACCGCATAGAAGCTCGCGATGCCGAGGAGCGACAGCAGCACGAGCACGCCGAACATCACCGAGGTTTTCATCGCCCCTGAGCTCGTGAGGATCAGGTAGCCGAGCCCCTTGTCGGAGCCGACGAACTCGGCGACAACGGCGCCGATCACCGCAAGGGTGATCGCGACCTTGAAGCTGCTGAAGATGTACGGCAACGCCCATGGCAGCCGCACGCGCCAGAAGACGCGCGCCGTACCGGCGTCGAGCGACGTCGTGAGCTCGAGGAGCTCCTTGTCGACCGATTCGAGGCCGGTTGCCGTGTTGATGACGATTGGAAAGAATGCGACGGTCGCCGCGATGATGATGTTCGAGAACTGCCCGTAACCGACCCAGAGCAACAGCAGCGGCGCGAGCGCGACCTTGGGCACCGATTGCAGGGTGAGCAGGAACGGAAAGATCACGCGTCGCAGGAACGGCGAATAGACGACGAGCACGGCGATTGGAATGCCGGCGACGACCGCGAGCGCGAAGCCGCCGAGCACGGTCGAAAGCGTGGCGGCGAAATGCATCGGCAGGACGCCGCGTATCGCCCAGGTCTCCTCGACGATTCGGCTCGGCGCCGGAAACAGCCATTTCGGGATCGCGAAGACGCGGCACAACACCTCCCACGCGACGAGAATCGCGACCACCGCGAGCGCCCCGCGCGCGTATTCGGCCAATGTTCGACGAAGCAGCGGCTTCACGCAACGTGCCTCAATGCGATTTCGCCTCGGCGTAGACCGCTGATTTGATGGTCTTCACGAATTGCTTGAATCCGTCGCTGAATTCGGTGTCCGGCGTTCGCGGGCGCGGCAGCGTGATCGCGACGTCCATCACGATGCGGCCGGGGCGCGCCGTCATCACGATGACGCGGTCGGCGAGCATCACCGCTTCGCTGATGCTGTGGGTAATGAACACGACAGTCTTGCGTTGCTCGTTCCAGATGCGCAAAAGCTCGAAGCCCAACTCTTCGCGCATCATCGCGTCGAGCGCCGCGAACGGCTCGTCCATCAGCAGCACTTCCGGGTCGTAGATCAGCGCGCGGCAGATCGACACGCGTTGCTGCATGCCGCCGGACAGCTCCATCGGCAGTGCGTTCTCGAAGCCGCGCAGGCCGACGAGCTCGATCAGCTTTCGCGCCTGCGCCATGCGCGGCGCGATCGGCCAGCCCAGCATGCGCAGCGGAAACAGCACGTTGTCGAGCACCGAGCACCACGGCAGCAGGATCGGACGCTGGAAAACCATGCCGATCCTGCGTGATGGACGCGTAAGCGGCGCGCCGTTCAATCGCACGAGTCCGCGCGTGGGCTGAATGATCCCGCCGACGAGCTTCATCAGCGTCGTTTTGCCGCAGCCGCTCGGGCCGACGACGGTGACGAACTGATCGCGCTCGATCGCGAGCGTAACGTTGTCGAGCGCGCTGACTTCGGTGCCTGCGCGCGTCACGAAGCGGCGCGTGACCCCTTCGATCGACACCAGCGGCTGTGGTGCAGTCGCAGATATCCCGCCGCCGGCAGGTCGCGTGGAGGGATCGGCCGAAATCACCGGTGCGGCGGCGCTCGCCACACGCGTGCCAGGTCCGTTCGACGTGACGAGCCGATCAGGGAAGCACCGGCGTCTTCGGAAGAAAGCCGGGTGCGTAGAGATCCTCGACCGACACCTTGTGCCTGAGCGACAGCGCTTCGGTGACGATGTCGCGCGTCTTCTCGAGGCGAGCGACGTCGATCGTCCCGAGGCCGGCCTTCTGAAGCGCCGGCGTCGTTTCCATTTCCTTGAGGGTGACGAGCTCGTCCATCGCGGTGTCCGCGCCGACTTCGGGATTGCTCTTGCGCAGTATGGCGATCGCCTCGTCCGGATGCGCGAACGCGTACGCCATTCCCTTGAGCGAGGCGGCGACGAAGCCTCGTACCACGTCCGGTTTGTCGCGCAGCATGTCGGGATTGACGACGACCGCGTTGCCGTATGCGGTGAGCCCATAGTCCGCGTAACTCATCGCAAGCGCGTGCTTGCCCTGCTCGGCGGCGGCGCGGCGGAACTTGCCGATGTTGATGCTCTGCTCGAGCACCGCGTCGACCTTGCCGGACAACAAAAGCGGCGCGAACGTCGCGCCGTCGACAACCACTTCGCGGATCTTGCTTCGATCGATGCCGTTCGCCTTGAGGAATCCGGGAAACATGTTGACCGAAGCGCCCGACGCCGTGCGCCCGATCGCGCGTCCCTCGATGTCCTTCGGCTTCCTGATTCCCGATTCGGCGAGGTAGATGAGACCGAGCGTCGCGCGGTCGTAGATCATTGCGACGATGCGCACCGGCAAATCGTCGTTCGCGCGCGCGGCAATGACCGCGCCCGTGTCCGCGATGCCGAACTGCGCCGACTTCGAGGCAACGCGCTTGATCGTGTCGCCGGAACCGAAGCCGCGCGAGATCGCTACGTCGAGGCCCGCGTCCTTGTAGAAGCCTTTCTCGCGCGCGACGTAGTAGCCCGCGTGCGTGCCGTTCACGACCCAGTCGAGCGCGAGGTTGACCGATTCCTCGCCGAAGGCGGGAAGGGTGGCCAGCCCCGCGGCAAGCGCCAGCGCGAAGCAGGTTGCACGACGCCAAACGTTCGAGATCATGATCGTTCTCCTCCAGTGCTCTCCGAAATGTAATCCTCGAGCCGCAACGTATCGAGTCCCGGTGTCTTCTTGCGCTCGAAGTCGGCCGCGTGCTCGAGCGGCTTCGTCGCATCGATGCCGATGCGGCCCCAATGCTGGCGATGCGGGTCCCGCGCGAACGACGGCACGCCGGGGATCTGCATGATGTCGCGATCGGGCCTGCAACGCGTGCCCATCGCCCACAGCACGTCCGACCAATTATGGATGTCGACGTCGTCGTCGACCACGATGCAATACAGCACGCGATTCATCTCGGCGCCGAACGCGGCCATCATCGCGCGCTGCGGCTGGCCGTCGGCGGTTTTGATCAGCTTGATCGCGCAGAATTGCAGCAGCGGAAAGCACGTGACGTCGAGCAGTCCCGATACCCATGTGCGAATCCCGTTGTAGATGCCGCCGGCGAGCGGCACGGCCGTCATCGCGAGCTCCTCGGCGGAGCCCGAGCTGATGGCGTAGAAAGTTGCGTTGCGCTTTGCGAGCACGCGCTTGACCGAGAAGACGTGGTTGTCGCTCGGCGGCACATAGTAGTCCATCCATTCGCCGAACGGTCCCTCGCGACGCCGAACGCCCGGCAGGATCTCGCCTTCGATCAGGAACTCGGTCTGCGCCGGGATCGGCAGTCCGGCAATCGACGATGCACGCGTCGGAAATCGCTTGCCCGAAATTCGGGCCGCGAAGTCGTATTCGCTGTTCATCGGGCCGATCGTTGCCGAGCCGGCAAGCATCACCGCCGGCGGCATGCCGATCGCGACGACGGCGGGCGTCGGCTCGTTGCGCTTCTCCATCTTCTGCTGAATCCGGTAGAGATCGCCCGATGTCGAAAGCCGGCAGCGCAATTCGGCGTCGTCGACGATCTGCATTCGGTGATACGACAGGTTCACGACCGACGTGTCGGGATCGCGCGCGATGATCACGCCCGCGGTGATGTACGGGCCGGCGTCCTTTTCGGAGAACGTAAGGTGCGGGATGTCGGCGAGCGCGATGGATTCGTATTCGGCGCTGCCGGCCGAATGCACGTCGGCGATCGGCGCCGACGATCCCGTCAGTTCCGCCCAGCGCGCGGCGACACCGCCAATGTCGCAGCCGAGCAGTTCGGCGATCAGCCGATAGTTACCGAAGAGGTTGCTCGCGACCGGATAGGGCGAGCCGCGCACGTTCGTGAACAGCAGCGGCAGGTTCGGTCCCGCCTGCACCTTGCGCACGACCGCGTTCAGTTCGAACTTCGGATCGACTTGCCTGCGCACCGTCAGCAATTGCCCGCGCCGCTCGAGATTGCGCAGATGCTCGTCAAGACTGGCCGTCACGCACGCTCTCCAATCTGCAAGAAATTGGCCGCCGACTGTAGCGAGATTCATTGCCGCTGCGAAGCCTTGACACGCTCGAAGGGGGGGTGATAATTTCGATTCGCAAATATAATTTCCGCAATACGGAAAATCACTGCAGAAGCTCGCGACGCCGCGAGTCCCGGTCCGGGGTTAGACACCACGCTCACGATGCATTGTCGCGAATGCCCGCGACAGTCAACGAGTATGGTGTCTGACCCGGGACCGGTCGCAGGAGGAGCGGGATGGCCGATGTGATCGACACCGATGTTCTCGTCATCGGTGGAGGCGCGGGCGGCACGAGCGCAGTCCTTGCCGCCGACGATCGCGGTGCGAAAGTGACGATGGCCGTCAAGGGCCTCGTAGGAAAGAGCGGCTGCTCGATCTTCGCGAGCACGATCCCTTTCGGCACCCCGACGCAGCACTGGCTCGTCGACGACATGAGCGCCGAGGAGCGCGACCGTCATCGGCTGATCTTCATGGTCCGCTATTACAACCACTACCTCGCGGACCAGGCGTATTGCAAGCGACTCGAAGCGTATCTGCGCGACGAATTCTTCGGCGATCTCGAGCGGCTTGGCGCCTACTGGCGCCGCAACGAGCAAGGAAAGATCCACCCGACCGGAAGCCGGCGCACGCCCAACGTGATCGCGCACAAGCAGGGTGCGACTGGGCCGGCGATCCTCGACAAGCGGCGGCGCGAGATCTTCCGCCGCGGCATTCCGGTGTACGAGGAATGCGCAGCGACATCGCTTCTGACCGACGGCGAGCGCGTCGTCGGCGCAACCGTGCTCGACTATCGCCGCGGGCGCTTCTTCGTCATCGCCGCGAAGTCGGTGATTCTGGCAACCGGCCATTCCGACTATCTCGCGAGCCGCTCGACCGGCACGCGCGAGCAATCGGCCGACGGCGTGGCGATGGCGCTACGGGCCGGCGTCGAGCTCGCGAACCTCGAAATTCAGTGGTGGCACGTGAGCGACGTCGGATGGCCGAAGTCGTGGATGCGGTTTCACCTGTATCCGAACCCGCTCATCGGCACGTCGGAGACGTCGCGCCTGTACAACTCGGAGGGCGAGATGTTCTTCGAGCAGAAGACGCACAGTCCCGGCGTGTCGGCGCCGTACACCGAGCAGATCCGGCGGCTCTCGCGCGAGGTCGTCGCGGGCAAGGCGCGCTGGGACGGCGGCTACTGGTCGGGCTACGACCACATCCCGCGCGAGATCACGAGCACAGGCCAGCACCAGGCGAAGGTGTGGACGAAGCTCGGCCTCGACATCGGCAAGGACCGGATCGAGTGCGGCATCACGTGGCACATGCGACAGGGCGGGATCAACGCCGACACGAAGCGGATGGAGACGAACCTGCCAGGCCTCTACGTCGCCGGTGCGATCGGCTGCCATTTCCTGGGCGGCATCGGCGCGGTGAGCTACGACGGCAAGGTGTCGGGCCACGCGGCCGCGGACGACGCGACGACACGCAAGGCCACGCGGCCGGCCGAGGATGCGATTGCGGCCGAGGAGCGCAGGGTGTTCGGCTTCCTGCGCGCGGGCGACGGCGTGCGGCCGATCGAGGCGAAGCGACGCATCCGCGCGATCATGTGGGAGCTGGGTTACATCAAGAACGAGCGCAAGCTCGAAGCCGCGCTCGACGCGCTCGACGAAGTCCGCCGCGACGTGGTGCCGCGCCTTGCATTGCAAAGCACGACGCGCAACTGGAACACCGGCTGGATGGATGCGATCGACGTGTGCGCGATGCTCGATGCCTGCGAAGTGACGGTACGCTCGGGCCTCAACCGCAAGGAGAGCCGCGGCCCGTTCTACCGCGAGGACTACCCGTACGTCGACAACGAGCACTGGATGTGCCGCAACATCATCAGCCGCGCGAACGGCGAATGGCGCGCGCGCGTCGAGCCGATTCCCGCGCTTCATCTCGCACCGGACAAACAGCGTGAGCCCTTCTTCGAAGCCGACTACTGAGTCCGACATCGTTCGGGTTCGGCTCTATCGTTTCGATCCGTCGGTCGACGCTGCGCCGCGCTACGAATCGTACGAAGTGCCCTGCGTGCCGCGCATGCGCGTGATGGACGTGCTCGATTACATCCACGAGGAGCTCGCGGTCGATTTCGGCTACCGATGGCTTTGCGGCACGCGAAAGTGCGGCACGTGCGCTATCAACGTCAACGGTTCGCCGAAGCTCGCGTGCTGGGACGAGGCCGAAGCGGAGATGACGATCGAGCCGCTCCCGAACATGGAAGTGATTCGCGACCTCGTGACTTCGCGCGACGGCTTCGAAGCATCGCTCGCGAAGCTTTCGCCGATGCTCGTGCGCAAGGAGGAGTACGCGGGTTTTCCGGAGCCGCTCACGTCGACGCAGTTCGCGCCAATGGAGCATCTGCGCGATTGCCTGCAGTGCCTCGCCTGCCAGTCGGTATGTCCGGTCATCGCACAGGGAGGGAGCGCGTTCGCAGGACCCGCGCTGCTTGTCGCGCTTTCCGAGCTCGCGCAGGACCCGCGTGACGGCGCCGATCGCGCGCATATCGCCGCCGACGTCGCGCACGTCTTCGACTGCGTCTCCTGCTACGAATGCGAGCGCGCGTGTCCCGCCGAAATTCCGATCGTCGGTGAGGCGATCGAGCCGCTGAAGCGCATCGCCTACCGCGCGGGCGAAGGCGAAGGAGCAGAGCACGCGAAGGCATTCCTCGACGTCGTGAAGACGCGCGGTTACCTGAATCCAACGGTCCTTGCGTTGAAGACCAGGGGCGTCAACGCCGATACGCTACGAATGGCGATGCGGATGATCCCGCGCGGCAAGGTCGACCTCGGCCAGGCATTTCTGGAGCGGAAGCCGTCGGGCGCGGAAGGCATCGCGAAGACGTACGGGTCGGCGGAGGAGTTGCCGTGAAGCGCGTCTACGCCTATTTTCCCGGGTGCTCGGCGAAGGGGACGTGCCGCGAGCTCGACGTGAGCACGCATGCGGTCGCCGCGCTGTTCGACATCGAGCTGCAGGAGCTCGAAAATCCCGGGTGCACGGGCGCGCGCGAGTTCCGCGCGATCAGCGAGCAACTGCACCTCACCGCGAACGGTCGCATCCTGGCACTGGCCGAGCGCGCTGGCCGCGATCTGGTGGCCGTGTGCGACACATGCCTGCTCAATCTCGTCGAGACCAACGGTCGGCTCAAGTCCGACGCGGCCGCGCGCGAGCGCGTCAACGCTGCGCTAGCACAGGAGGGGCTTGCGTATCGCGGCATCATCGACGTGAAGCACTTCCTGTGGGTGCTGACCGACGACCTCGGCGAAGAGCGCCTGCGCGAGCGCGTTGCGCGACCGTTGCGCGGCCTTCGCGTCGCGCCGTTCTACGGCTGCCACATTCAGCGCCCGTCGAGCGTGCGCGCGGCAGCCCCGGGCAACGGCAATGATGCGCCGGCGCTCGATCGTCTGTGCCGCGCGCTCGGCGCCGAGATCGTGCAGTACGAAGGCGCGAGCAAGTGCTGCGGCTTCCACGTCGTGAACGTGCAGGAGAAGATCGCGCTTCGCATGAGCGGCTCGCACCTGACGAACGCCAAGGGCAACGGCGCGCAATGCATCGTGACGCCGTGCCCGCTGTGCCATACCGTGTTCGACGCGTATCAGCCGAGCATCGAGCGCGAGCTCAAAAGCCGCTACGACGTGCCGGTGCTGCACGTGTCGCAGCTCGTCGGTCTGGCGCTCGGCCTGGCGCCCGAACGACTGGGCTTGTCGCGTCATGTCGTCGGCTGCGAGGCGGTGCTCGCGCATATCGATCGCGAAGGCGCGCCGGAAAGCGCGCACGCGATGTAGTTGCGGGTTCATTTGGTCAGGGTTCGCTTGAAGGAGGACATCATGAGCGGGACGACTTTCGCAACAGCACTTCGCCTCACGTCGGCTGTTTGCATCGCCGCCGCGGGCTGGTTCGGGTTGTCGGCAACCGCGCATGCGGACGACAACGTCGTCGTTTTCGCCGGCTGGGGCGGCAGTTGGCAGAAGGCCGAAAGGACTTTCTATTTCGACAGCTTCGAGAAGGCGACCGGCATCAAGGTCATCGACGTGCCCGACGTCAATCTGACCAAGATCAAGACGATGGTCGATGCGAACAACGTCGAGTGGGACGTCGTGCAGGCGCTCGGCATGTGGGTCCCGCTCGAGGCGAGCTCGGGCGAGCTTTGGGAGCCGCTCGACTACAAGATCGTCTCGACGGCCGGCGTGCCCAAGGATCTCGTCGATCCGCACGCGGTCGGCATCGCGACGTTCGCGCAGATTCTCGCGTACAACACGAAGGACTATCCGGCCGGCAAGGAACCGAAATCGTGGGCCGACTTCTGGGACGTGAAGAAGTTTCCCGGCAAGCGCGGGACGCTGAATCAGCCCCGTTACTCGCTCGAAATGGCGCTGATGGCCGAAGGCGTGCCGATGAACAAGCTCTATCCGATCAACGTCGACGCCTCGCTCAAGAAGTGGGATGCGATCAAGAACGACACGCTGTTCTGGGAGCAATGGCCGCAATCGCCGAGCCTGCTCGCCTCGGGTGAGCTCGCGATGACGCTCTCGTCGCAGGCGCGCATCCTCGGTCTGCTTCAGACCGAGAAGAACGCGCCCGTTGCGCTGGTGTGGAAGGGCGGGATCATGACGACGGACTTCCTCGCCGTGCCGCGCGGAACGAAGCACAAGGAGAACGCGATGAAGCTCATCGCATGGATGCTCGACCCGAAGCGGCAAGCCGCATATGCGAAGGACACGGCAGTCGGCCCGTCGAACATCAAGGCCCTCGACCTCGTCGATCAGAAGACGAAGGAGCTATTGCCGAGTTATCACTACCAGAAGGGCGAGCTCGTTGCGGTCGACAGCACGTGGTGGGCAGCAAACCTCGACAAGGTGACCGAGCGATGGAACCAGTGGAAGCTCGAGAAGTGAGACGCGCACGCGCGTGAAACCTTCGCGGCCCGCGCCCGGCGTCGCGCGCGGGCCGCAACCAATGCAGGGTCAGAGAAGAGACTCGGAATCGCGCCGCGGATCACCGACCGTTTGCCGAGTCTCGTCTCTGACCCTGCACTGGCGGCAAGCGACGCCATGCCTCGCGCCGACACCGTCGATCGCCTGCTGAGTCGCTACGGTCCCGCGATGCTGGCGGCGCCCGGCATCGCCTTCATCGTGCTGGCTTTCGTCGTGCCGGTCGCGCTGATCCTCGTGCAAAGCGTGCTCGGTCCGGGGCTCACGCTCGCGTATTACCGGCGACTCTTTTCCGCGCCGGAATACCTGACGGTCTTCGGGATCAGTTTCGAGATCGCGTTTCTGACGAGCGTGATCAGCATGGTGGCGAGCTACCCGGTCGCCTACCTGCTCGTCGTCGCGCGCCCGCCGGTGCGCGCGTTGATGCTCGCGACGATCCTGCTGCCATTCTGGACGAACCTTTTGATTCGCTGCTACGCGTGGATGCTTTTGTTGCAGACGACCGGCGTCGTCAATCAACTGCTCGTCAACTGGCTGCACGTGCTGACGGTGCCCGCCGCGCTCGTCTTCAACATGACCGGCGTGATCGTCGGCATGGTTCACTACCTGATCCCGATCAACATCCTGGTCCTCTACAGCGTGATGAAGGGGATCGACATGCGGCTCGTGCAGGCGGCGAAGGGCCTTGGCGCCAATCCGCTGCGTGCCTTCATCGGCGTATTCGTGCCGCTCAGCATGGCAGGCGTGCGCGCGGCGGCGACGCTCGTGTTCGTGATTTCGCTCGGTTTCTTCGTGACGCCGGCGCTGCTCGGCGGACGCCGTGAAATCACCGTCGCGATGCTTGTCAGCACGTATTTCTCGGACGTGATGAACTGGGGCTTCGGCTCGGCGCTCGCGACGGTATTGCTGGTAACCTCGCTCGTCGGGCTGTCGTTCTATTTCGCATTTCAGCGCCGGCAGTCGCCGGCGATGCCACGATGAGAGAGAAGTTCGACGTTTTCGCCGCCGCGCGCTTCGTGCCGTGGCTCTTCGCCAGCCTCGTGCTGCTGTTTCTCGCTGCGCCGCTGCTCATCGTCATTCCGGCGGCGTTCAACGATTCGAGCATTCTGAGCTTTCCGCCGCGCGCGTGGTCGCTGCGCTGGTTCCGCGATTACCTCGACAGCTCGAGCTGGATCGACGCGACGATCCTGAGCTTCAAGGTGGCGCTCGTCGTCTCCGGCGTGTCGACGTTCCTCGGACTGACCACGGCGCTCCTGCTGACGCGCCATTCGTTCGTCGGCCGCAACTTCGTGCGCGCGCTCGTGATGGCGCCGCTCGTCGTGCCGGTGATCGTCATCGCCGTCGGCCTTTACTACGTCTACCTGAGGGTCGGATTGAACGGCACGTTCACGGGCCTCGTGATCGGCCATAGCGTCGTCACGTTTCCGTACGCGACCGTCGTCATCTCGGCGGCGCTGCTCGAAGTCGATCCGCGGCTCGAGAACGCCGCGGTGGGCTTAGGCGCAATCCGGCCGCGCGCGTTCGTCGAGGTCACGCTGCCGCTGATCCGCCCGGGGCTCGTCGTCGCCGCGCTCTTCGGCTTCCTGATTTCGTTCGACGAGGTGGTGATCGCGATCTTCGTCACTAGCGCGGAGACGATGACGCTGCCGAGGCGCATCTGGAACGGCATCCGCTTCGAGCTGAGTCCGACGATCGCCGCCGTCTCGACGATCCTGATCGCGCTGTCGACGCTCGTCATGATCGCGAGCGAGCTGCTGCGGCGGCACTTGCGCCGGACAAGCGGGTTGGGATGAAGGGGTCATTCGTCACGGCGGCGCCGTCGACGGTGCGGCCCGCGGATCCGGCGAGCGTGGCGGACGAATCGACCGTCGATGCATCGGCGCGCTCGCCTGCGCCGCGCGGCTCGCCGATCGCATTTCGCAACATCGTCAAGCGTTACGACGCGCTCACGGCTGTCGACGACCTGACGCTCGACATCGCCGCGGGGGAGTTCGTGAGCTTTCTCGGCCCGAGCGGTTCGGGAAAGACGACGACGCTTCTGATCGTCGCCGGTTTCGTGATACCCGATCGCGGCACGATCACGCTCGCCGGCGACGACATCACGCGGCGGCCGCCGTATCGGCGCAACATCGGCATGGTGTATCAGAACTACGCGCTGTTTCCGCACATGAGCGTCGCAAGGAACATCGCGTTTCCGCTGCGGATGCGCGGCGTGCCGCGCGCCGACATCGCGCGTCTCGTCGCGCGTGCGCTGGCGCTCGTGCGCCTCGAAGGCCTCGACGAGCGCCTCCCCAACCAGTTGAGCGGGGGGCAGCAGCAGCGCGTCGCGCTCGCCCGCGCGCTGGTCTTCGAGCCGCCGCTGCTTTTGATGGACGAGCCGCTCGGCGCGCTCGACAAGAAGCTTCGCGAGGAGCTTTGCGTCGAGATCAAGCGCATCCAGCGCGAGATTCGCAGTACCGTGATCTACGTCACGCACGACCAGCACGAGGCGATGACGATGTCGGATCGAATCGTCGTCATGCGCGGCGGACGGGTCGAGCAGATCGGAAGTCCCGGCGAGCTCTACGAGCGGCCACGCACGCGCTTCGTCGCGGATTTTCTTGGTGCATCGAACTTTCTCGAAGCGAAGGTCACGGTGGCGGGCGAACCGGCGCTTCTTTGCACGCCGCACGGGCTGGCGATGCGGGTGGCGGGTGTCGCGCATACGACAGTCGGCGATCCGGTGACCGTTGCGATCCGGCCGGAGCGCATTCGCATCGACGCGCATCGCACGGGCGCCGGCGAATGGCACGCGGCGCGCGTCGTCGACAGCGCGTACTGCGGCGAGACGCAACGGTTCCAGGTCGCGCTTGACGTCGGCGACACGCTGATCGCTGTGCGGCCGAACGTCGGTGAGGCGCTGATCGCGCCCGGCAGCCGCGTCAGTGTGACGTGGATGCCGGCTGATGCGTGGATAATCCCCGAGCCCGCGGCGCCGTGACGACGAACGCCTTGTTCGGGCACGACGCGCTCGCGAAGCTCTTCCGCCCGCGCTCCATCGCCGTCGTCGGCGCGTCGACGCGCGAGGACGCGATCGGCTTTCGCGTCATTCGCAATCTGCAGCGGATCGGCTTCGACGGCGCGATCTTTCCGATCAACCCGCGCTATCGCGAAGTCGCGGGCCTTGCATGTTTGCCCAACGTCGGTGCGCTCCCGATCGACGTGGACAGCGCGTTCATCGCGCTGCCCGCCGCGCAAGGACCCGAGACGCTCGAAGCGGTCGGACGCCGCGGCATCGAGACGGCGTTCGTCAACGCGAGCGGTTACGCCGACGGCGGCGACGAAGGACGCGCATTGCAGCAGCGATTGCGCTCGGTCGCGCTCGCGCACGGGATCGCGCTGTGCGGGCCGAACAACATGGGCCTCGTCAACGTGCACGACCGCGTCGCCATCTGGACGCAGCTTCGGATGGGCGAGATGCGCCCGGGCCCGATCGCGGTCATCTCCCAGAGCGGGTCGATGGCGCTCGCGCTCGCGCAGGACGAGCGCAAGCTCGGCCTGGCGTACGTCGTCACGGCCGGCAACGAAGCGGTCTTGTCCGTGGCCGACTATGTCGACTTCGCAGCCGGCGACGATCGCGTGCGGACGATCGTGCTGTTCCTCGAATCGATTCGCGGTCCGGCGGCTTTCGCATCCGCAGCGCGCCGCGCGCACGATCTCGGCAAACGGATCATCGCGATCAAGTCCGGAGCGAGCGTGCGCGCACGCGCGCTCGTCGCGGCGCACACCGATAGCCTCGCAGGCGACGACGACGTGTACGACGCGTTCTTTCGGGAGCACGGCGTGATCCGCGTTCGTGATCTGGACGAGGCCACGGAAATGGCGGTGCTCGTGACGTCGTATCCGAATCCGCCGCGCACGCGCGGCTTCGTCGCCGTCACGCTCTCCGGCGGCGAAGCGGCGCTCATCGCCGACATCGCAAGCGACTTCAACCTTGCGCTTCCATCGCTCGATGCTTCGACGATCGAGCGGCTTCGGCCCGCGTTTCCGCCGTTCGCGCATCCCGACAATCCGCTTGATGCGTGGGGACTCGGTTTCGACGCGCAGCGATTCGGGCAGATGCTCGATGCGCTCGGGCACGACCCATCGATCGGCGCGATCGGCATCGCGATCGACGCACCGGCCGCGGGCGGCGCCGACACGGCGTATGCGCTTGCGATGGTGCCGCATGCGACGCGCGTTGTCGCGCGCGGCAAGCAGGTGATCTTCTTCAACAACGCGACGGGCAGGGGTCCGAACGAAGATGTCCGTGTTGCGTTGCGGGCGGCCGGCATTCCGTACCTTTCCGGCATGCGGACGTCGCTTTGGGCAATCGCGAAGTGGCTCGAGCTTCGCGAGCCGAAGGTCGAGCGGGTGCCGGCGACAACCAGGAGCCTGCCGGTCGCCGGATCGGATTGGGATCGCCTGCTCGCGCAGGCCGGTGTGCCGATGGTGCAGACGCACGTCGTCTCGTCCGCCCTGCATGCGATCGAGATTGCCGATGCCGCCGGCTATCCGGTCGTGCTCAAGGCTCGCGCTGAGAGTCTGCCGCACAAGACCGAGCACCGTCTCGTCTTCGTCGACCTCGATTCCCGCGACGCGGTTCGCGCGGCGTACGATGAGCTCGATCGGCGATTGCAAAGGCTCGCGAACGCCGATGCGCAGGCCGAGATCATTCTGCAGCCGATGCTTCGCGACGGCGTCGAGCTGATCGTCGGAATTCGCAACGATTCGGCATTCGGCACGATCGTCGTCGTCGGGCCGGGCGGCGTGCTGGTCGAGCTCGTCGATTCCGCTGCCGTGCGGCTTGGTCCGATCGACGACGAAGAAGCGCATGCGATGCTCGGCGAGACGAAGGCGGCCGCGCTTCTCGCGGGCTTTCGCGGCCATCCGGCATACGATGTCGACGCGGCCGCCGCTGCGATCGTCGCGCTTTCGCGATTTGCATGCGCGATGTCGCGGTCGATCGAAAGCATCGAGATCAATCCGCTCGTCGTGCTCGAGCACGGCGCGTTCGGCGTCGACGTGCTCGTGCGGCGCTCGGCGTGGGAGCAGGGCGTCGCGGTCGAATGAGGCGAGAGACGATGACCTATCAGGACCTTCGTTACGAAGTCGACGATCGCGTCGCGATCCTGACGCTCGATCGTCCCGACCGCCTGAATGCGCTCGGCAAGCGTCTCGTCGGCGAGATCGTCGAGGCGATCCGTGCTGCCGATCGCGATGACGACGTGCGCGTGATCGTCGTCACCGGCGCCGGCGACAAGGCGTTCTCGGTCGGCTACGACATCAGGGAGTCGGCCGAGATACCGCAGCGGACGCTCGCGGAATGGCGTGCGCGAATGCAGAAGGACCTCGCATTCACGTACGCCCCCTGGGATTGCGAAAAGCCGGTAATCTGCGCGATCAACGGCTTCTGCCTCGCGGGCGCGCTCGAATTCGCGCAGTGCTGCGACATCCGCTATTGCGCCGACGACGCGCGCTTCGGCGTCGTCGAGACGCGCTTCGGCAACGGCGTCGCGACGATGATCATGCCGTGGATCATCGGCAATCGCTGCCGCGAGCTGATCTACACAGGCGACATGTTCGGCGCGGACGAAGCGTATCGGCTCGGTCTGGTCGATCGCGTGTTTCCCAAGCGCGACTTGATGGCCGAGACGCTTCGGATCGCGAAGCGCATGTCGCGCGTCGCGCTCGATTGCCTGCGCTTCAACAAGCGCGCGATCAACCAGACGTTCGAGACGATGGGCATGCGGGCGGCGATCCGTTACGCGTCGGAAGCGTGCACACTGATGGACGCGATCGGCTCACCGGAAGCGCGCGAGTTCGATCGCCTGCGGCGTGCCGAGGGTCTTTCCGCGGCGCTGCGCTGGCGGGACGGGTTGTTCGAGCCGTTCGAGTGAAGGCGCGGGTGTGCGCGCGTTCCAAGCCGACGCGCGCACAATGCAGCAGAATTCAATCGATTCCTCATTCACGACCGACCGCTTTCAATGAAATTTCGATCGCTTGCTCGAGCGATATGGCGCGCCCCTCCTGCCACGCCCGGTTGAATGCAGCGTCATCTCCCCATGGCGGCGGCGCGGGCCGCGGTCATATGCCGGTCGTGACGCAACCGCTCGACTGGCGTCAGTGGACAACCAATCTCCTCCCGCCATCGTTCGGCGGCGCCGCCAATACGCGCCGCGCGAAGAGGATTCCCGATTGCACCGAACATAATGGCAGAGTGAGAGCGATATTCGTCGAACTGCCGGCCTTCAACCGCCACCGCGACGAGTATTTCAGCGAAGAGGCGTTCAGAATGCTCCAGGCCACGTTCATGAAGAGCCCGGAGGCTGGAGACATGATCGAAGGTACTGGCGGCCTTGCGCAAACTTCGTTTCGCCGACATTAGGCGCGGCAAGACCTGTCGGCCAAGGAGCACAAGTTCTCCAAAGGCAGCGCTCGAGGTAGAACTGGAAGCAAGGAGAAAGGCATGAAAGGGATTGAGAAACGTCACGCCAAGCCCAAGGGCATGCGGGATGTGTTTGCGGAGTTGACTGAAGGCATGGCGGCGTTGGCCGAGAACCGGGAAGGAAAGCGGGCGCTTCGAAGTCATGCAGTCGAGTTCAGGCCAGCACCTACGGTTACACCGCGGGAACTCGTTCACGTGCGCCAAAAGCTCAACATATCGCGTGCTCTATTTGCCGCTTACCTGCGCACCAACGTTCGCACCCTCGGAAATTGGGAGCACGGACGGGCCAAACCGAATGCTCGAGCAGCGCTTCTCATCAGCCTGGTGAAGCATTTTCCGGATACGGTGCAGCGGCTTGCAGCGGTATGAGCCGCGCTATTGGAACAACTGCGCATCGCCTTCTCTTGCTTGACAACCCCGAACGCGCTGCGAATAATTCCGGATCGCAGAGATACTTTCCGATTTGCGGAAACAAAAATACGAAGCGCGCCTGACCGCGATCGACAGCGCGCCCGGCGATAAAGACTGAAAGCGGCGAACCCGGAGGAGCGATGTTTGCGCAGTTCGATCTCGAGATGCCGGACGGCCTCGACGACGCCGTGCGGCTCCTCGCGAACGGCAACGGCGCGACGACGATGCCCCTCGCCGGCGGCACGAACGTGATCGTCGACATCCGCGCGCGCCGCGTGTCGCCGTCACGGCTCGTCAGCCTCGACCGCATTCATGTCTTGCGCGGCATCGATCGTTCGAACGGCCGCATCACGATCGGCGGACGAACGACGGTGACCGATCTCGTCCGTTCTCCCGACGTCGCGGCGCACGCCGCGTCGCTCGTGGATTCCGCGCGCGTTTTCGCCGGACAGATGGTGCGCAATACCGCGACCGTCGCCGGCAACATCGCGTGCGGATCGCCGGCCGCGGATCTGGTGCCGCCGCTGCTCGCGCTCGACGCGGTCGTCGCGCTGAAAGGCGCATCGGGCACGCGCGATGTCGCGTTGTGCGATTACTTCACCGGCTACAAGAAGGACGTGCGGCGTCACGACGAGTTGATCACGGGTATTTCGTGGCCCGCAGCGGAACGGCACAGCGTCAATCGCTTCTACAAGCTCGCGCGGCGCAAGGGCGATGCGATCACCGTCGTCGGCGTGGCCATCACGATCGCAGCCGGCAACGGCGTATGCACCAAGGCGCGCATCGCGCTCGGCGCCGTCACGCCGTATCCGGTTCGCGCGCGACGTGCCGAAGCGCTGCTCGAAGGCAAGCGATTGACGCCGGCGCTCGTCGAAGATGCGGCCAGGCAGGCGGTCGAAGAATCGAGCCCGATCGACGACATCCGCGCATCGGCCGACTATCGCCGCCATGGCGTTCATGTGCTGACGCGACGGCTGGTGGGCGAAGCATGGACGAAGCTCGAACAAGGGATGTCATGAATCGACACAGGACCATCTCGCTCGACGTGAACGGACGCGTGCGCGAGATCGCCGTGCCCTCCCACCGAACGCTTCTCGAAGCGCTGCGCGAATTGGGCTGCCTCGACGTCAAGTGCGGCTGCGAGAAAGGCGATTGTGGCGCGTGCGCAGTGCTTCTCGATGGCGAAGCGGTCGACAGTTGCCTGACGCTCGCATGGACGGCCGAGGGACGCGCGATCACCACCGTCGCAGGGCTCGGCAGCGCGGAGAAGCCGCATCCGCTGCAGGACGCGCTCGCGCGCAACGGCGGCGTGCAATGCGGCTACTGCACGCCGGGCTTCATTATCGCGGCCGCATCGCTTCTGCGCGAGACCCCGAATCCGACCGAGGACGACATTCGCTTCGGCCTCGGCGGCAACCTCTGTCGCTGCACCGGTTACCGCAAGATCTTCGAGGCAGTGAGCGAAGCTGCAACCGCAATGGACGCGGGAGCACGGACATGAGCGAAATTGTTGAAACGCCCACGAAGATCGACGTCGAGGAACGGCAAGTCGGGCGTCCGCTCGAACGCACTGACGCGAGAGCGAAGGCGATCGGCGCGACGCGTTATGCGGGCGACTTCACGATGCCGAACGTGCTGCACGCGAAGGTCGTGCGCACCAACATCGCGAGTGCGACGCTGCGCAGGCTCGATATGAGCAAGGCGCGCGCGCTGCCGGGCGTCGTCTGCATCCTGACCGGCGCCGATCTTCCCGATCGGATGGCCGCGACGGACATGCCGGGCCAGACCGGGCAGCAGCGTCGGAAGACCGATCACCAGATCCTCGTCGGCGAGCGCGTTCGCTATTTCGGCGAGCCGCTTGCACTGATCGCCGCCGAGACGCGCGACATCGCCGAGCGTGCGGCGACCCTCGTCGAGGCGGAGCTCGAGCCTTATCCCGGCGTCTACGACCCGATCGACGCGCTCGAGCCGGGGGCGCCGCTCTTATACGGCGCCGACAACATCGTTGCGATGCAGAAGGTGCGCAAGGGCGACGTCGAGCGTGGCTTCGCGAGCGCCGATGTCGTCGTCGAGAACACATATCGGACGCAGTTCATCGAGCACGCGTTTCTCGAGCCCGAAGTCGGGCTTGCATGGGTCGACCAGGATGGCGTCATCAACATCCGCGTGTCGACGCAGGTGATCGAGCATTTCCGCTTCGTCGCCGACGCGGTCGGCGTGCCGCACAATCGCGTGCGCATCCAGGGCGCGCTCGTCGGCGGCGGCTTCGGCGGCAAGGAAGACATCACCGTCGAGGTCTACCTCGCGCTGCTCGCGAAGGCAACCCAACGGCCGGTGCGCCTCGAGTTCACGCGCGAGGATTCGCTCGTCGGTCACGGCAAGCGCCATCCGTTCGTGATGAAGTATCGGACGGGTGTCACGAAGGATGGCCGCATCACCGCGCTCCAATGCGATTTCCTCGCCGACGCAGGCGCGTACGTTTTTTTGAGCCCGTACGTGCTGCTCTATTCGGTCGTCGCCGCACCAGGACCGTACCGAATCGATAACCTGCGCGTCGATGCGAAGGCGGTCGCGACGAACAACATGTACACGAGCGCGTTTCGCGGCTTCGGCGCCGCGCAGGCATGTGTCGCGTACGAGCAGCAGATGGACGAGGTCGCGAAGGCGATCGGCATGGACCCGCTCAAATTTCGCCGCCGAAATTATTTGCACGACGGCGAGACGATGGGCACCGGCTTCGTTCCGCCGAGCAACATCTGGACCGAGCGCTGCGCCGATCGCGCGTGGGTCGCGCTCGGCGAGCCGACCGAGTCGTCGGGTGCGGTGAAGGTCGGACGCGGGCTTGCGGCGTACTTGCAAAGCTACGGTCGAATCACTGCGCTGCACGACACGTCGGAGTGCTGGGTCGGCGTCGAGGTCGACGGAACCGTCGTCGTCAGATCGGGCGTCACGGACATCGGCGCGGGACAGGTTTCGGCGCTCGCGCAAATCGCCGCCGAAGTGCTCGGCGTCGAGATGCAGGACGTCGTCGTCTACAACAGCGATTCGGCGGTGACGCCGCTCGCGGGCACGACGACGGCGACGCGCGCGCTGTACATGACCGGCAATGCGTGTCGCCTCGCCGCGGAAGCGGTGCGCAGGCGGCTCGTTGCACGCGCCGCGACGAAGTTCGGCGTTGATGCATCGACCGTCGACATGGCGTTTGGCAACGTTTTCGTCGCCGACGACCCGACGCAGTCGATGTCGCTCGCCGAGCTTGCGCGCATCAGCGCGGCGGAAGGCATTCATCGCTCCGAGCTCGCGATCTTTCGCGCGCCGTTCACCGACAAGGTCGATCCCGAAACGGGACAGGGACAGGTGCACCCCGACTACGCGTTCGGCGCGCACGCGATCGAAGTCGCGGTCGATACCGAGACCGGCGAGATCACCGTGCTCAAAAGCGTCGGCGCGCACGACGTCGGACGCGCGATCAATCCTGCCGCCGTCGAGGGCCAGATCGAGGGCGGCGCAACGCAGGGGCAGGGCTACGCGCTCTCGGAGGAGATGATCTACAGGGAAGGGCGCTTGATGACCCCGTCGTTCAGCGAATACCTGATCCCGACGACGATGGACGTCCCCATCGTGCAGAGCATCATCCTCGAATCGCGGAGCGGTCTCGGGCCGTTCGGCGCAAAGGGCATCGGCGAGGCCGCATTGACGCCGGTGGCGCCCGCGATCGCGAATGCCGTCGCTGATGCGATCGGCGTGCGCATTGCCGAGCTTCCGATCACGCCGGAGAAGGTTGTCGCGGCGCTGCGGCACAAGGCGTGAAATCAGTGCCAGAGATGCATTTCCAATTGGTGCCAGAGATCATTTAGAAATACATCTCCGGCACTGATTTTCACGCCGCAGCCGCCGTCTCCTCCGTCGACTTGAGCTCTGCCTCGAGGCGCGCGGCGATCAGCCGCGCCGCGCCTTCGAGCGCTGCGATCACCTCGCGCTTGTCGAAGCGCATCAGCCGTCGCTTGAGCGCCACGATGCCGACGCTGTACAGAACGCCGACGCCCGAAAGGTCGATCGGACACGCGTAGCTCAGCACGCCGGGATCGAGCTCGTCGGCGCAGATCGCGTATCCCTGCGTTCGCACCTGCTCGAGGTCGCGGCGCAATTGCGCTGCATCGACGATCGTCTTGTCGGTGTATTTGCGAAGCGGCATCGCAAGCTGTTCGGCGATCGCCTTCTTCGGCTGAAACGCGAAGATCGCCTTCGCCGATGCGGCTGCGTTGATCGGCATGATCCGCCCCGGTTGCACATACGCTTGATGATGATTCTCGGGCATCGCGGACGCCATCGATTCGACGCCGGTCGCGTTGAGCTTCGCGACGAATGCCGTTTCGTTGAAGCGCGACACGAGCTCCTGCAAAACCGGCTGCACGAGCGCCGAGACCGTCGCGCGCGAGTGCGCGAGATGGAACAGTCGAATCAGCCGCGGCCCGAGCCGATAGATCTTCTTTCCGTCCTGCTGCGCGAGGTAACCAACGTCGAGCAGCGAATTCAGCAGCCGATGCATCGTGCCGCTCGAAAGCCCGGTGGCGCGCATGATCTCCGTCAGCGACATGCCGGTGCGGCTCGCGCCGACGATCTCGAGGATCAATGCATAGCGCGCCAGCACGCCGCGCGGATGATCACGCTCGTTCGTCGATGCTGCCATTCCAGTTTGTGAAAACATTTTTCGGTTTCGCGCGTGCACGCCCGTTTCCGCTTGACACGGCTCGGTTGCGTCGGTAGCATCCGGCAAACGAAATACTATTTCGAAAAACGAAAACAGTAAAGGCGCGGGCGAGACTCGTGCCCGGATGAACGCCGATGACCGGGCGCAACTGGCGGGTGGGTGTGGACATCGGCGGCACCTTCACCGACGTGGTCGCCGTGGAAGCGGCCAGCGGCGCAACGCGCACCGCCAAGGTCCGCACGCGACAAGACAGCCCGACGGCCAGCTTGCGCGCTGCGATCGACGCGCTCGACCTCGGATTCGACGACGTCGACACCATCGTGCACGGCACGACGCTCGTCACCAACGCGATCGTCGAGGACAGGCTCGCGCCCGTGGCGCTCGTCGCGACCGAAGGCTTCGCGGACATCCTCGAGATCGGCCGCCAGAATCGCCGCGCGCTCTATTCGCTGGCGCTGCCGCCCAAACTCGCACCGCTGGTGCCGCAAGCGCGACGCTTCGAGGTGCGTGAGCGCATCGGACCCGATGGCGCGGTCCGCACGCCGCTCGATCATGACGATCTCGCGCGCGTCGCGGACGCGATCCGTGGCGCGGGCGTCGAATCGGTCGCCGTATCGCTGCTGCACGCGTACGCGAACCCGGCGCACGAGACGATCGTCGGCGGTACGCTCGCCGATGTCGCGCCGTTCGTGTCGCTTTCGCATATCGTGAACCCCGAGGAGCGCGAATACGAGCGAACGAGTGCGACGGTGCTGAACGCCGCATTGATGCCGATCGCCTGCAAGCATCTCGACGACCTCGGCCGCACATTGCCGAAGCGCACGCGCCTGCACCTCTTCCATTCTGCCGGCGGCATGGCGTCGACGTTGACGGTGCGCGAGCGGCCGCTCGTGCTCGCGCTGTCGGGACCCGCGGCAGGCGTATCCGCGGCGCGGCAGGTCGCGCGGGAGATGGCGCTCGACAACGTGCTGACGCTCGACATGGGCGGCACAACGACCGACGTATGCCTGATTCGCGACGGCAGGCCCGAGATCAGGCGCGAGGCGACGCTCGCCGATCGACCGCTGCGCCAGCCGATGGTGGCCGTGCATTCGATCGGCGCAGGCGGCGGCTCGATCGCGCACGTTGCGGCAGGAATGCTTCGCGTCGGTCCGCAAAGCGCGGGCGCGATGCCGGGACCGGCATGCTACGGCAGCGGCGGCACGGCGGCGACGGTGACGGACGCGAATCTCGCGCTCGGCTATCTCGATCACATGAAAGCGCTTGCCGACGACGTGCGCGTCGACGTTGCACTCGCTGCGCGCGCGATCGACGACATCGGCCGCGAGCTTCGCATGTCGACGATCGAAACTGCGCTTGGCATCGTGCGTGTCGCGAACGCGAACATGCTGCGCGCGCTTCGCAACGTGACGATCGATCGCGGGATCGACGGGCGTCGCTGCACACTTGTCGCGTTCGGCGGCGCGGGGCCGATGCACGCCGCGGCGCTCGCGCGCGAATTCGGCATCGCGAAAGTGGTCGTGCCCGCGTATTCCAGCGCGTATTCGGCGCTTGGCTGCGCGGCCGCGCGCGCAAGCCATACGCGGCAGCGCACGCTTCGGATGGCAAGCCGCGCATGGTCGGCCGAACGTCTCGCGGACGCACGCGATGCGCTTTTGCGCGAGATGCCACTCGACGGCGACGAGCGCGAGGTCGACGACGTCGCGCTCGTACGGTACGCGGGGCAGAGCTATTCGGTCGAGGTGCCGTACGACTTTCCGGTCGATGTCGAGACGCTGGCCCGCGACTTCCGCGCGTTGCATGCGCAGCTCTACGGCTTTGCCACCGACGAGCCGTGGGAGATCGAATCGATTCGCGTCACGGCGACATCGTGTACGAAACCGCTTGACGTAAGGCCGCCACGTTCGTCGCATCGCGGACGAGCTTCGCCGGCGTCGATCAGCCGTTGCTGGTTCGATGCTGCAAAGCCGATCGAAACCCCGCGCTATCGCCGCGACGCGTTGCCGCCCGATGCGCACATCGACGGGCCGGGGATCGTCGAGGATGCGTGGTCGACCGTGCTCGTGCCGCCGGGCGCAAAGCTCGCTTGCACCGACGGCGGGCATCTTGAACTGACGTTCGCGACGCTCCAATGATCGCCGGCACCGAGACCCTCGAGCACGAAGCCGCGCAATCGCAGCGCGAAGCGATCGATCCCGTCACGCTCGAAGTCATCCGCAGCGCGCTCACCGCGGCCGCGGAGGAGATGTCGCTCGTCGTGATGCGCTCGGCGCGCTCGCCGCTGTTGCGCGAGGCGGGCGATCTCTCTTCGGCATTGACGGACGCGAACGGCGAGATGATCGCGCAGGGACGCGACATCCCGATGCACCTCGGCGTGATGTGCTTC
>DATGGP010000018.1:0-85634 GCA_035308425.1 Casimicrobiaceae bacterium
TATCCAGTTTGCGGGCGATTCTCGCGGCTAGCGGGCTCCATCTGTCGATCAAGCCACTCGTCGCCGGCCAAAAGAAGCGACGGCCGACCGCGAGCAACGCCCGCAAGACAACGAAACCGGCCCGGCGGTCTATCCGGACAAGCGGCGAACCGGAGCGAATTTCAACGAATTGTTAACCCGCAGCGCTCCCACTTAAGAAACCCGAAAAGCTGTCCAACTGCGTGGAGCCACCTCTTACAATAGTACGCCGTCGGAACCAGGCGCTCGCGATTCTCGATGATCGGCAGGATCGGCGAATCGCCGTCGTGGCAGAGGCAGGCAGCCCCGCACACGTCACGGTCGCGATTCGGAACGTCGCGGTCGGCGAGCTGGAAATCGTTGCTGGCGATCCGCAGGGATACCAGCCGGTACAGATCGGGACGCTGCTCAATGGCGAGCCCATACGGGTCGCGCAACAAACGCCGAAGGACGACATATGGCGGATGTTGGGACGCACGGCGCCGTTGGGTGCGGCGGCCGGACTGCTGGCTCCTGACGCGCCGCTTGCTCAGAGTGCACTCGACTTCATGGCGACGAGCGGCATCTACAACGGCCTGGATACTCTGCGTCGCCAATACGGCCTCGCGCCGTGGCTCGACATGCCGCAATTCTGGCAATGACGACCTACGATTCCCGACTACGGCGCCTCGAACAAGGCCAGCAGCGCTTCCATTTCAACGAGGACCAGGTGAAACAGATGCGGGCGGCGGTTTAGCACCAGCGGCTAAGGGGCGGATCAAAGACGGCGGGTCTCTCCGACGAGGAGTGGGAGCTCTGCCGCGCCGCATATGAGGAGGAATTGATGTCAACAGGCGGAGAACAGCAAAATGGGTTGGGTTAGGTTAGTTAGGGGCGAGAGCGGCAACCCGGCCGGCCGACCCGTCGGTGCCAGGGATAAGCGCACTGCCATGCGCGAGCTACTGGAGCCGCACGCCTCCGAGCTGATCGCCAAGGCCGTGGAGTTGGCCTTGACTGGTGACACGACCGCTCTACGTATCTGCATCGATCGCCTGATCCCGCCGGCCAAGGTGCGCGAGGAATCGGTCACGTTGCCACTTGGCAATGGGTCGCTTGCCGAGCAGGGGCAAGCCGTGCTTGCGGCACTTGGCGAGGGAACGATCGCACCGGATGTTGCTACGGCGATCCTGCAAGGCATCGCGGCTCAGGCGCGGATCGTGGAAGGCGACGAGATCGAAAAGCGGCTCGCCGCGTTAGAGGTGAAGCATGGGAAGGGTTGAACCTATAACCAGATGAGGCATGAGCGATGACCCGATACGATCAACGACTGAAGAAGCTGGACAGCGGATTGACCCGCAAGGCGTTCGCGTGCGCATCGTACGGGTGAACGAAGGCGAGAGCGACGATGAGGCTGCAGCCAGAGCCGGCGCGGATCGCGCGCAGACGCTATTCGTGAGCTGGCGGCGGTCGGATATGGACGTGGCGCCTATTAGGCCGATTCCGCGCGCGCACGGTTGAATGCGACACCGTATAACGCCTTAACGTCTCTCACGTAAGGTCGATCCGAGGTAGCCCCGGCGGTAAATCGCCATCTCTAATCACCACCCGACATTTACGCGTTCGAGCGCTTTCTAATCCTGCTTTTTTTCACCGATATATCCCCTGCTGCTCTTGCCGCCGAAGGTATCGGCGGATACGACGCGTGCCATCCGAGCGCGGTCACACTTCCCGAGGACCGATAGTTTCCTAACAGACTAGGCGCGCCAAACTTGCGACGCCGCGTGGTCTTGACACAAAGTGTTACGAAATGTGCCTTAACGTGCCGGCGCAGGTCTGAAGCGTCAGTTCCGATTCATCGTTGGTCCCGAAAACGCCGCGAGACTGGAAGACCTGCGGTTACCAGAGACCTCAGCATATAGACGGAAGTCCGCCTCGGCTCGCGATCCGGTCACCGTCGACCGTCTGCATACCACGTGGTATTGCCCGGTAGGCACGAAGCCGGGATCGTGGTGCACAAGTACGACGAAAAATTATTCAGGAAGCAGATCTGAAAGCAGTATGATTCGGCGTTCCCAAAGTTCTACGGTCACACGGCTGCCTCGCAACCACTGCTTCTCGATCTGCATTCCCCCGACCCTCCATGATTCTCTCCCGCTTTGCTCTGGCTACGCTGCTCGTCCTTCCTAGCGCCGCGACGCGCGCTGACATTTACGTCTGCACCGGCAAATCAGGAATGCCCGTCTACCAGAACTTCAGTTGCGAACTCGACTCGATTGGCGCTTCCGGCCCGAAGACGACGACACAGCCTCAACCGCCGGCCCATGCCGCAAAGTCTTCTGCGGGCGTGATGCCGGTAGCCGCCAACACTGCCACGGCGCGCGGTCACGACGCGTCGGGCGAACCACGCATCGGCATGACGGCAGATGAGGTGAAAGCCATCTGGGGCGAGCCGACGAGCACGTATTCCGACGAACTCGTCGATGGCCGCGTCGAGATTTGGAACTATGATGGCTCACGGTCCGTGCACTTCGATCTGCAAGGACGCGCGGTCGCTATCGAACGTAACTCGAACGGGAGGTAAGTCAACGAATTGCTGCCCCTGTCTCCTGGGGGGGAGACGGTGGAAAATTCGGCAAGACCGGCGCCGAGGCCGGGTCGATACGGCGAACTCGGATCAACTGGAGGAATCATGAAGCAACAACGTACAAGCATTCCCTACCGCCGTACCCACTGCGCCGCTGCTGTCGCCTGCGCGATTGGTATTGGAGCATTCAGCGTAAACGCGTGGTCGGCCAATGATCTCGACACACCCATGGTCAAGGCGGGGTTCGACTCGAACGCTGCCGCAGTTCATAACACGAAATGGTTGGGCCATAACGACCTACAGGGGCGCGTGGTCTATCAAACAACCGTTCACACGTACCCGAACGGCCGCGTCATCGCGTTTGCGGGACATTTCGACGCAAAGCCGTTCATGGTGAACCCGCTTACAGGGAACCCCGAACGTAACGGAACGTCTCTCGTCGATGTGACCGACCCGAGAAATCCGGTTTACCTGCAGCACATCCCAGCGGACAAGGGTGGCGCGCGGATGAACATGCTCTGCGACGGCAGCGTGCTTCCGCACGGTATCGCCGGGCACGTCTATTTGCTTCGCGAGAACGGCGCCGTTTCGCACGAGGTCTGGGACGTGACCGATCCCGTCCATTCGACGCTCGTGTCGACACCTGTCACCGGACTCGACGTCACCCATAGAAGCTGGTGGGATTGCAGGACCGGCGTCGCCTATATCGTCGGCGGCGCGACCAAATCGAATCCGTCGGACGGCTGGAATGCCAAAAGCAGCCCGAACCAGCATTTGAAGATCTTTGACCTTAGCGACCCCACGCACCCCGACAAGATCATGGACTTCGGATACCCGGGTCAAAACCCCGGCTCGACGTTCGTCATGCCGGGGACGGAGAACACGACTAGGACAGTGCCACCCGGCGTCCACGGTCCAATCGTCGTATCGACGTTCAATGGCAATGCGGTCGCGGGCGGCAAGGCGATCAATCGGCTCTACATGCCGTACGGCGTCGGTTCCGACGGCATCATCCAGATCGACGACCTGACGAAGGTGCTGCCCCCGACGACGCTGTCTGGGAATGTATACCCCGGCGCGGGCACCGGGCATTACGTGAATCCGGAAAGGCCGACGGACGCGGAGTTGCTGCAGGGCCAGATCGGCGTGATCTACATGCCGGGCGCCGAGGGCGGGCACTCGTCGTATCCATATTACGGGATTCCGCTGGCGCAGTATGCGAACTTCACGGACAACAACGTTCGCGACATCCTGGCGGTGTCATCTGAGGAAACGGACAACCGCTGTACGGGCTCACCACACTTGCTGTATCTGCTGGACATTACGCAGACCATCGGAAAAGGCGGCAACACCAGCGCCGAACAGCATCCGTGGCCGATTTCGACGGTCACCGTTGATGATTTCTCGCAACGGCCAAACTTTTGTTCGCGCGGGACGCGTTTCGGCGTGCACTCGATGAACGAGAATTTCAACGATCCGTACTACGGTAAATTGATGGTAAGCGCGTGGTTCGATGCCGGCATCCGCGTCACCGACATTCGCGACCCGTATCATCCGGTTGAGGTGGCGTACTTCATTCCGCCGGTCAATGCGAACACGCAGCCAAGCTCAGCGACGATCGATGGCGTGACGTATACGTCGAAGGACGTTTCCTGCGACAATACGTACGTCGACGACGACGGCCTGCTTTACTGTGGGGACCGCGTGGGCAGCGGGCTCGACATAGTGCAATTGACCGGCGAAGCGGCACAGATCGGCGGCATCAAAGGCAACGTCAGGAACCACTGAGCCATCGAGATCACGTCGTCGTTATCGATCGTTCTTCAAGCAACGAAACGGCTCGGCCAGGAAAGAGGCCGAGCCGTTCTTTCTTGGGAACGCTCGAGTTGCGGCGTCAATGCGAGTGCGCGTGATGACCAGGTGTAGCAGACACCGCATCAGCGGATACCGGACGCATATTGCCGCGGTTGTCCTGACAAACGGCGCGTCCCTTGTAGTCGACGGCGTCCTCGTCTTCGTCAGTCTGCTGTGCGCACAATAGGGGAGCCCATGCGTCAAAGCGCTTTTCCAGCGTCTCGGCGTTGCGAATCCAGAAATCGGCGTCGATCTTGAGCGCGGTCTTCAGGTTTTCGCCTGCAGGCAACGCTGCGAGAGTTTCCTTCCTGAGCATGGCGACGGTTGCCTTGTTCGTCGGACCGTAGGCGATCTGCTCGGAAAGCCTCTCCTGGTTCTCGGGCCTGCTAGCGAACGAGATGAACGCGTAGGCGTCCGCAACCTTGGGCGTATTCTTGGGGATCGCCCAGCTGTCGATGTCGTAGAGGCTCTGTTGCCATGCGATGCGCAGGTTCGGATGGATTGGCAGGTCGCGCGTCAGCCAAAGCGTGTAGGCCGTAGTCATCACGAGTCGACCGTCCGCGAGATAGAGCTGCGGATCCGGGGCAGCCGTCCACCAGATGACGTGATCTTTGATACGATCAAGCTTGCGAAACGCGCGGTCGACGCCCGCCTTGGTCGAAAGGACCTTGTAGACGTCTTCGGGACGCACGCCGTCGGCGAGTAGCGCGATTTCCAATGTATATTTCGCGCTGCGCCGCAGCCCACGCTTGCCGGGAAATTCCTCGACGTTCCAGAAGTCGGCCCATGAGCGCGGCGATACGGCAAGCTTATCGCCGTTGTAGGCAAGCGCCACGCCCCACGAGAAGATGCCGGCGCCGCACTCAGACAGGGCGCCAGGAACGAAATCGTCGCGAGGAACCTCGAGTCGGTTGAGGTCCAGCTTCTCGAAAAGGCCGCTCTCGCATCCGAGCTTGAGTGTCCTCGACTCGACCTGGATGACGTCCCAGCTGGCGGTGCCGGTCTTCGCCATCTGCTTGAGCTCAGTCGTCTGGCCGTCGTAAGAAAGAGACTTCACGTCAATGTGTTTCGTAGTCGTGAACGGATGAAAATACGCTTCACGAAGCGCCGCTTGGTCCGCGCGTCCGAACGAAATGACCGTGATACTTTTGTCCGCTGCAAGCGTGCCTCCGGCAACCGCTGCAGTCGCCAAGGCCAACAAAACCCTTTTCATCATTCCTCCCCGAGCCCGAGCGGGCGACGCTCTCATTATATCGGTCGCATTCGGTGGCTTGCGAAAGAAGTGGTGAACGGCCTCGACGTATTGACCGCCCACGGTCGAGTTTTAACGCGCGCGCTTGTCATTCCGCATGGACGCTTTTAGACCGGACAGCAAGTCGATGAGATCAGACACCGAATCAAAACAAGGAGTATTCGCGGCGCAGCGCCGTTGAGTGGCAAGAACGGTAAGGTGCGTTACGACCGGGCCTTCATGAGGCGCGTGACTCGTCGCCCTTCTGCTCCGCTCGGATCGGCACGATGTTACTTGGTGTATCGCCGGATGCGAGTCGGACAATATCGTCGAGCTTCGCCGGCTTAACCAGGTGCGCGCGGAACCCGGCGGTGCGCGTCAAATCGAGATCCTTCTGCTGACCCATGCCGGTCAGGGCAATCAGCACCAGACGTTGCGCCCACGTTTCCGATTGCAAGCTCTTGGCGAGATCGATGCCTCCCATCTTCGGCATATTCAGGTCGATGAAGGCGACGTCGGGACGGAACGAGGCTGCCACTTCGAGCGCTTCGGCAGCGTCATAGCTAACGCGAACCTCGAAATCGTTCAATCGCAGCAACTCGCCGAGTGAATCGGCAGCGTCGAGGTTGTCGTCGACCACGAGGACACGGCCCTTGCCGTGCTCGCTCGACTCTGCGACGATACGAAGGGCCACTCCTTTTGGAGCCGGCGCCGTCGGCAACCGAACGGTAAAGGTCGCTCCGTGTCCTAGTCCGGGGCTTTCAGCCGTCAAGCGTCCGCCGTGCATCTCTACCAGCGATCGTGCGATCGGGAGACCGACGCCGAGACCAGTTGTCGACTGCGTCTTGCTCTCCTCCAACTGGACGAACATTTCGAAGATGCGCGAGCTGTCCTTCGCCTCGAAGCCGATGCCCTCGTCGCTCACCGCGATGAGGACGTCATCACCTTCCGCTCGCACCATCAACTCGACATGGCCGCCGATCGGTGTGAACTTGCAGGCGTTGCTCAGCAGATTCGACAGAATCTGGCATAAACGCACCGGGTCGCCATCGACGAATAATGCGCTCGCCTCGTCCCCACAAACGGTGACTTGCTGCTGCTTCTTCTCGATCTCGGGCTTGACCATCTCCACGGCGTTCGCCACCACCGAATCGACCGAAACGCGCTCGCGGCGAAGTTCGAGGACACCACGGTCGATCCGGCTCATGTCGAGGAGGTCGTCGATCAAGCGAACCAGGTGCGCCACTTGTCGCTCCATCATGGCTCGCGTGTCTTCAGCTCTCTTCCGATCCGACTGTCGGGCGAGAACCGCGAGACCGATACGCAACGGTGCGAGTGGGTTGCGCAGCTCGTGCGACAGCAACGCAAGGAAGCGGCTCTTGTTGGCGTTCTCGCGGAGAAGCTCGGCCGCCTGCTCACGCAACTCTTCACGGGACTGTCGTAACTCCCGATCGCGTTCAGCCAGCCCGATTGACGCCCGGTTCAACGCGGTCGACAGCTTGGACACTTCATCGATCGTCGACGCGACACGCAGTGACGCCGGAAACTCGCCCATTGTCTCAGCCGCTGCCGCTAGCTCCGACATCGGATTCGCAATCCGACGGACCAGCCAAACGCCGATGCCCAGAGCAGCAGCGAGTGACGAGATGGCACCGAAGATCATCAACCACGCCGCGCGCTGCGATCCACCCGTAATGAGTGTGGTAGGCAGCGCATAGCCGATCGACCACCCGGTCAGATCCGAACGAAAATATGCGGAGTAAGTGTCATAGCCATCGAGCGTCGTACCGTGATACCAACCTTCGCGCGGGCCGCTTCGTACGTGGTCGATGTACTCCTTCCCCGCCATGCTCCCGGGGTTCTTGAAAGGTGTGCGGGCGATGTAGCGTCCCCGGCCGTCGACGAGGCCGCTGACCCAACCGAAAGGGACGTCCTGTGCGCCGAGAAGGCGCTGAAACGCCGCCGGGTCGAGTGCGGCCGTCAGCACGTACGCCACCTTGCCGTCGCGAATGACCGGAACGCGAACCGGAAGGCTTAGACGGTTATGCAGAAGTGGCGCAACCGTTAGGTCCTCGACGGTGGGTCGACCTGTTGATATCGCCCTCGCAATCGACTCCGGAGAGACGGGCTTCGGAAGCAGTGCAGTACCCCACGGGAGGCTGGCATTGACGAGTTGCCGGCCTTCGGCATCGTGCAAGAGGAGGTTATTCCACGTCGCCTGCGTGGCGAGCACGCGCTGGGCGAGCGCATGGAAGGTCCGAAGATCGTCTTTTTCCAGCTCGCTCGTCGTGGATAAGGCCTGCAACGTATCGATCGCATCGGTTACGATCCCATCGGCAGCGCTCATCAAGGCGCGATTTCGTGCCTTCGCCGCATTCAGGAGGCTTTCGTTCTCCTGCTTGACGACAAGGTCCGCTGCAAGCAGAGCGAAAGCGATCAGCGGGATCGCCGTGGCGAAGGCGAGCAGTGACAGGCTGGTGCGAAGGCGCATACGGCTGACCCTTCACGCGGCGATGCCCGCTAAGGAAAGTCTGATCAAGTCGTGTGAATTGTGGTCGGATCGTCGACCCGTGACAAGGCGAATCGAGCGATGAGTCAGATCAGTTTTGGCGATGCGGAGTATGCGGGTAAGCGCAAGCAGACGCGCCGTGAAGTATTTCTCAGCGAGATGGAACAGGTAGTGCCGTGAAAGTGCTGCTGAAGCTGATCGAGCCGTTCTATCCGATCGCGGGTCGCGGTCGTCATCCCTACCCGCTGGACACGATGCTGCGAGTTCACCTGATGCAGAACTGGTTCGGGATGAGCGACCCGGCGATGGAAGAAGCGCTGTACGAGATTACGCCGATGCGTGCGTTCGCGCGGCTGTCGTTGACCGAGCCGATCCCGGACAAGACCACGATCCTCAATTTTCGGCATCTGCTGGAGACCAATGAACTGGCGCCGGAGATCCTGAGCCGAGTCAAGGCGTACTTGGCGCGCAAGGGCCTGCTGCTCAAGCGCGGCAGCATTGTGGACGCTACGATCATTGCGGCGCCGAGTTCGACCAAGAACGCGGAGGGTGAGCGCACGGTAAGGAAGCGGTGGTCCATGCCGACGCCGGTTACACCGGTGCGCAAACCCGCATTGCGCGGCAAGGCGTGCGCTGGGAGATCGCGGCCAAGCGCGGCAGGATCAAGGCGCTGAAGAACAGTCGCAAGAAGCGCGTGCTCGAGCGAATCGAGAAACGCAAGGCCAGCATCCGGGCGAAGGTCGAGCATCCGTTCCGCGTGATCAAGCGGCAGTTCGGTCTAATCAAGGTGCGCTTCCGCCGGCTAGCGAAGAACACGGCGCACGCGATCACGCTGTTCGCGTTGTCGAATCTGTGGATGGCGCGACGACGGTTATTGGCGAAGATGGGAGCATTGCGTCCGCAGTTCACGAAATGAGGGGAAGCATGCACCTGAAACTACGCACACGATTCGAAATCGGCGATCCGGCGTCGTTCTATCCACTCGAGCAATACAAGTCACCATCGAGATTTAGCCGCGCGTGACTTGTTCAGACTTTCCCTAAGTAATCCGAGCACCCAAGAAGCAGGTAGCTACGACCCGTTCCAGCTATCACGCTTCTATGCGCCTGTTGGTTTTGCACGATGGCTTTGTTACGCCGCTTTCCCGGGCGGCTGCGGGATCGGCCAGCGAATCAGTTTTCGGCACTTCGGACAAAGCACGTGCACCTCGTCGCGGCCTGGGCCAAAGACAACGTTCGCATCGCCCGGACTGTGAAAGCCCTCCACCTTCCTCAGTACGCCATCACAACCGGGCGTCGGGCAAGTAATCATGGCGCGCTCCCACAAGCGGCCTCACGGCGTGGGAGTTCAACACCGGCCCAAGGACGGGCATAAGTTCGCCTGTCGGCTCTTTTGGCCTTTCGGCCCTATACACTCCCCTACTCTGCCCCGCGCTGAGGCGTTCTTCTTGACCACCAGCGACTCATCGCTTTTCCGGTAGCCAGGGATGGTCCCCGAGCGAATCGCGTAGTGCCTGGATAATGCGCTGGTCGAATTGCGTCCGCTGATCGGCGTTGAACAACGCATAGAGCGCCATCATTTTTTCGAAGGCGAGCCGCGCCGAATCAGCGCGTTCGCTATCGTCGCTTGCAATCGCGCCTAGCACGGCCTTGGCGGGTACGCTGCTGCCGTCGTCGAACCGAAACGCCGACATGTGCCCCGCGCGCAAGCGTTCGGCTTCGGCTGCACGGCGTACCTGCTCAAAGCTGTCGAACAAGGGCATCTGTTCAATTTGGATTCGTCCTCGGGCAGGATGCTACGGCGCCCGCGCGTGGCTGGAACGTCAGCGAACTCCTATGCGTAAATCATCGCGACACCAATGGCGGGGTCCGTCGACAGCCAGGATGCGGTTTGCCCGTTCTTGCGACGCTAAGTGGTGTGGTGCGCGAAGGCGCGGCGCATCGAGTTAGCGGTGGGTTGAACGTCACTGTCCGCTCGTCGGCTGCCACACCGTGCGGACATGTGGCAGACACGCATCATGAATCACTACCGGTTTACTCGGCAATTACTTGATGTATTGGCGTCCCCAACCGGATTCGAACCGGTGTTACCGCCGTGAAAGGGCGATGTCCTGGGCCTCTAGACGATGGGGACCTTTAGGGTGATCGCAGCGGCCGGACTGCGACGAGGTCGGTGGTGGAGGTAAGCGGGATCGAACCGCTGACCTCTTGCATGCCATGCAAGCGCTCTCCCAGCTGAGCTATACCCCCACGGCGAACGCGAAATTATAGCCGAGGCATGCGTCGCGCCGGCAACGGGCGCTGCACGCGGCAGCGAACGCTATGATCGGCGGATGTCGAAACCACCCCAAACACTTCCCGCCGGCAACGCACTTGCGCAATCATCAATGGATGGTCGCGTCATCCTCGTCACCGGCGCGAGCGGCGGCATTGGCCGTCCGTTGGCCCTCGCATGCGCGCGGGCAGGTGCAACCGTCGTGCTCCACGGCCGCATCGTGCGCAAGCTCGAAGCCCTCTACGACGAGATCGTTGCGGCCGCGCTCCCCGAGCCGGTGATCCTGCCGCTCGATCTCGCGCGCGCCGAAGCATCCGATTTCGCGAACGTCGGCAGCGCGCTTGAAGTGCAGTTCGGACGTCTCGACGCGCTCGTTCATACGGCGGCGATGCTCGGATCGCTCGGGCCGCTCGAGCATCAATCGTTCGAGACGTGGCTCGCGCTCCTGCGCGTCAATGTCGCCTCGCCCATGGGATTGACGCGCGTGCTCGCATCGCTTCTTGCGCGCGCGCCCGACGCGAGCGTCGTATTCACGCTCGACAACCGTGGCCAGGAGCCGCGCGCGTATTGGGGCGGCTACGCGGTCACGAAGGCCGCGATCGCGGCCCTCGCGCGCGAGATCGCCGACGAATGGGAGAATCGCGCGAACATGCGCGTCAATGCGCTCGTGCCGGGGCCGATCCGCTCGCCACTTCGCAACCAGACCCATCCGGGCGAAGATCCCTCGCGCCTGCCTGCCGCGGAAACGCTGGTGCCGCTGTACCTGCATCTGATCGCGGGGCAGCGCAAGGAAGACAGCGAAATGCTGATCGACGCTCAGGCCTGGCTCGCGGGCTCGCCTTGCGCCACATCGCTTCGTCCGTAACGCAAGAGGATGCGAAGCCGCCGGAAATCGGACGCCGGCAACATGTCGGGCAGCAGCAGAATGGCGCGCGTGCGCCAGCGTCCGAACGGTCGCCAGACGATCGTCGACAAGCGCGCGCCGACATAGCTGTCGCGATGCACGCGCCCCGCGCACGCGGTGCCGTCTCCGTTCAAAACCACGATCGTCAGATCGCCGCGAAGCTCCAGGCCGCGAACCGCCCTTCCCCCGCAACGAAGCGCGACGACGAAAATTCGCTCGAAGGCCCAACCGATGACGGCAATCACCGCGAGCTCGATGATCGGCCGATCGAGGGGAAGCGTGCCGAGCACGACGCAAGTGGCAAGCGCGAGCGCCGCGATCAGAAGCGACGCGGCGATCGACGGTGCGAGCGAAACGCGAACGGGAGGCGGCCAGCGCATTGGCGCATGAAAGCGCACCTTGCGCCGTCGCGCATTCGGCCAAACGACCGAGAGGCCGTATTACTCGACGAATGCCGTTGGTGGAAACGAACGAGCGCCGCCGAGCGCCTTCACTTCGCTTCCGACGCAACTCCCGCCAGCATCATCCATGTCGACACGACGGTGTCCGGATTGAGCGAGATGCTCTCGATCCCCTGCTCGACGAGCCACTTCGCGAGGTCCGGATGGTCGGACGGACCCTGCCCGCAGATGCCGACGTAGCGATCGCGCTCGCGGCACGCGGAAATCGCCATCTGCAGCATCGCTTTCACCGCATCGTCGCGCTCGTCGAACGTCGCCGCCAGCTCGCCACTCGCGTCACGGTCCACGCCGAGCGTCAATTGCGTCATGTCGTTCGAGCCAATCGAAAAGCCGTCGAAGTAGTCGAGGAAGCGATCGGCGAGAAGCGCGTTCGACGGAATCTCGCACATCATGATGATGCGAAGCCCGTTCGCGCCACGCGACAGACCGTTCTTCGCAAGCAGCGCGAGCACTTCCTCCGCCTCGCGCGTCGTGCGCACGAACGGCACCATCAGCTCGACGTTCGTGAATCCCAGCACGTCGCGCACGCGCCGCATCGCTTCGCATTCGAGCGCGAAGCAATCGTAGAACGCGGATGTGAGGTAGCGCGAGGCGCCCCGGAACCCGAGCATCGGGTTCTCCTCGTGCGGCTCGTACCGCGCGCCGCCGATAAGGTTCGAGTATTCGTTCGATTTGAAATCGGACAGCCGCACGATGACGGGCTTCGGATTGAACGCGGCCGCGATCGTCGCGACGCCTTCGGCGATCTTCGCGACGTAGAACTCGGTCGGACTCGCATAGCCGCCGATGCGCTCCTCGATCTCGCGCCGCACATCCGCGGATTGCTTGTCGAATTCGAGCAGCGCCTTCGGATGAATGCCGACGTTGCGATTGATGATGAACTCGAGGCGTGCGAGCCCCACGCCCTCGTTCGGCAATTGGCGAAACTCGAACGCGAGCTCGGGATTGCCGACGTTCATCATGATCTTCGTCGGGCACTCGGGCATGTGGTCGAGTGCCAGGTCGACAGTCTCGACGTCGAGCAATCCGGCGTATACATGACCGGTGTCGCCCTCGGCGCAACTCACGGTGACCGGCTTCGCATCCTGCAGAACATGGGTCGCGTCACCGCATCCGACGACGGCCGGAATGCCGAGCTCGCGCGCGATGATCGCCGCGTGGCACGTCCGTCCCCCGCGATTGGTGACGATCGCGCTGGCACGTTTCATCACCGGCTCCCAATCGGGATCGGTCAGTTCGGTGACGAGCACATCTCCCGGCTGCACGCGATCCATTTCTCTCGACGAGCGGACGAGGCGGACCGGGCCCTGTCCGATCTTCTGGCCGATCGCGCGGCCGGTGACGAGCGCCTTGCCACGCGACTTCAGGCGATAACGGCGAAGCGAGCTTGCCTCGTCGCGCGATTTCACCGTCTCCGGTCGCGCTTGCAGGATGTAGAGCTTGCCGTCGATGCCATCGAGCGCCCACTCGATATCCATGGGGCGGCCGTAATGCTTCTCGATGATGACTGCCTGGCGCGCGAGCTCCTCGGCTTGCGGATCGCTGATCGAAAAGCGCCTGCGCTCCGCGGGCGGCACGTCGACGACGCGTGTCGACGCACTCGCCGACGCCGCATCCGCATACACGATCCGTGTCGCCTTGCTGCCAAGCGTCTTGCGCAGCATCGCCGGCCGGCCCGCAGAAAGGTTGGGCTTATAGACGTAGATCTCGTCGGGATTGACCGAGCCCTGCACGACCGATTCGCCAAGGCCGTAGGCCGAAGTGATCAGCACGACATCGTCGAAACCCGACTCCGTGTCCAGCGTGAACATGACGCCTGCAGCGGCGCGGTCGCTTCGCACCATCTGCTGCACGCCGACAGAAAGCGCGACGTCTTGATGCGCGAATCCGTGGTGCACGCGATAGGCAATCGCGCGGTCGTTGTAGATCGACGCGAACACAGTCGAAATAGCTTGAACTATATTATCCAAGCCTTTGACATTCAATATAGTATCTTGCTGACCCGCGAACGATGCGTCGGGAAGGTCTTCGGCGGTCGCCGACGATCGCACCGCGAAGGAAGCCTCGCTTTCCCGCTTTGCCAGCAATTCGTACGCACGCTCGATATCGGCGCGAAACGCCGGCGGCAGCGGCGCCTTTTCGACCCAGCCGCGAATCGTTTCCCCGGCGCGCGCAAGCTCGCGCACGTTCGCGACGTCGAGCGATGCGAGCTTCGCTTCGATGCGCGATGCAAGGCTGTCCTGCGCCAGGAATTCGCGAAATGCGTCGGCCGTCGTCGCGAATCCGCCGGGCACGCGAATGCCCACTCCGGACAGTTCGCCGATCATCTCCCCGAGCGACGCGTTCTTCCCGCCGACTTTCGGAAGATCGCGCATGCGGATGCGTTCGAAGGGAATGACACGCACGGGGTCCGACATGCGGGAAAGCCTCGGTGATGGAATTGCGGCGCGACAGTCGCCTCGCCTATGGAGCGCGACCGCGAATGGGTGGTTCGATTTTATCAGGCGGCTTGGCGCGCGGGCTTATGATCCGCCCACGCTCGCAGCTTCACTGTCCACCGCGGGGGGCTTGAACAGTCGAGCAGCAGCGCTTCAGTCGTTGCGCGCTTCGCTGCTTTCGACCTGCGACGATCCGGTCGCCGGCGCGAAATCTTCGCCGCCCTGCGGAACCGCGAGATCGGCGAGCGCCGCCGGCTCCTGCCCGCCTGCGCGATTTCGCGCGGCGCGGCGAAGGCTGCGATAGAGATCCGGATGCGCTTCCTTCAAATAACTGATGATTTCGAAATCGATGCGCTTCACCTGCGAAAGATCGATCTGCTCGACGTGCACGAGACGCAGCAATTCCTTCACCGGGCGCGGCATCTCGCGTCCGCTTTCGTAACGCGACCCGCCGCTTTGCGTGACGCCGATCTGCGTCCAGAACTGCTCCTGATTCATGCCGAGGCGGCGACGAATCTCGCGAGGGTTCAGCACACGATCGAGAAATTTCACGCAAACTCCGCGTTGGTCAAAGAGTTGGAAAGCATTCTTACTATACCATTGGCATATTGCCGCGCTTTCGCGTCAAGGTCGTCGAGCGCCGACCGGCGGTCGTTCCGTCGGCATGGATGCAACAACTCTGCCCGTTCGAGTCGATTCGCGATTCGGGCAAAATGACGAATCAGACGCCGCCCTGGCCCGCCGTTCGCTTGGAAGCCGCATGCCGCGCTACGACCTCCACTGCCATTCGACCAAATCCGACGGCCTTTTATCGCCCTCGGAGGTAATGAAGCGGGCCGCCGGACGGGGCGTCGACGTGATCGCCCTGACCGACCACGACGAGCTTGCCGGCCTCGACGAAGCCCGCGACGCGGCGCGCGAGAGAGGCATGCGATTCGTCGAAGGGTCCGAACTGTCGGTCACCTGGCATGAGACGACGCTGCACGTCGTCGCGCTAGGCATCGATCCAGGCAGCGCCGCGCTCGCGACCGGCCTTGGCGAAGTGCGGACCGGCCGCGACGCCCGCGCACGAAGGATTGGCCAGTCGCTGGCCGAGGCAGGTATCCCCGACGCTTTGGAAGGGGCGCTCGCGTACGTGACAAGCGAACGGCTGATCTCGCGGACGCATTTCGCGCGGCACCTGATCGACACCGGCCGCGCGCGCGACATGAACGACGCATTCAAGCGCTTTCTGACCAAGGGCAAGCCCGGGCACGTCGCCCATGCATGGCCGACGCTTTCACAGGCCGTCGACTGGATTCATGGCGCGGGCGGACAGGCAGTGATCGCGCATCCGGGGCGATACAAGATCGGGGGCGGCGACATGCGCGAACTGCTCGGCGAGTTCCGCGATCTGAGCGGCGATGGCGTCGAAATCGTCTCGCCGTCACACACGGCCGCGCAATACGACACGTTCGCAGGCCTTGCGCGCACGTTTGGACTCAGGGGCTCGTGCGGCAGCGATTTCCATGGACCCGGCGAAAGCCGCTTCGATTTCGGCGAGTTGCCGCCGCTGCCCGGCGGCGTCGAGCCCGTCTGGCGCGACTGGTAAAGCGGACGGCGGACGATGTCCGAGCGCCGCACGGTGTTCTTCATCTCGGATCGCACGGGCATCACCGCGGAGATGCTCGGCAACAGCCTGCTCACGCAGTTCGAGGACATCCATTTCCATCGCGTCACGATTCCCTTCGTCGATTCGATGGAGAAAGTGGCCGATGCCGTCCGACAGGTGAATGCCACGGCGGCTGCGGAAGGCCGGCGACCGATCGTCGTGAGCTCGGTTGTCGACGAGACGATGAGCGAAGCGATCCGCCGCGACACCAACGGCCTGACGCTCGACATGTTCCAGATCTTCATCCAGCCGCTCGAGTCCGAGCTCGGCGCGAAGAGCTCGCACGCGGCAGGACGCTCGCACGGCATCGCGAACAGCCACGAATACTTCGCGCGGATGGAGGCGATCAACTTCACGCAGGCGTACGACGATGGCGCCGCGACCCGCGACCTCGACAAGGCGCAGGTGATTCTGGTCGGCGTGTCACGTTGCGGCAAAACGCCGACATCGCTCTATCTCGCGTTGCAATTCGGCATTCGCGCCGCGAACTTCCCGCTCACGCCGGACGACTTCGCCGACCGCCGGCTGCCCGCGTCGGTGATGCCGTTTCGCGAGCGGCTGTTCGGCCTGACGATCCAGCCGGAGCGGCTACGCGAGATCCGCGAGGAGCGCCGGCCGCGCAGCCACTATGCGCAACTCGAGAACTGTCGCTACGAGGTGCGCGAGGCCGAGCATCTGATGCAGCAGCACTCGATTCCGATGCTCGACACGACCTCGAAGTCGATCGAGGAGATCGCGACGACGATACTGCATCGCGCGAAGCTCGAGCGGCATATCTATTAGGCAGGGCGCCGCTGGCGCACCGCCTCGAACAGGACGATCGCCGCGGCGGCCGCGGCATTGATCGATTCGCTGCCCGTTGCCATCGGAATCGTGACGCGTCGATCGGCGACGGCGAGGAGTTCCCGCGAGAGCCCTCGCCCCTCACTGCCAATCGCGATCGCGATACGCTCGCGCAAATCGGCGCGATAAAGCGACGTGCCGCCGGCAGCGACCATCGCGACGATGCTTCCATGCGCGTCCTTGAACGAGGTGGCCCAGGCGGCCACGTCGACATCCTCGACGATCGCGGTCAGGAAATGGGCGCCCTGCGCGGCACGCAGAACTTTCGGCGCCCATGCGAACGCGCAACGCGGCGACAGGATCACCTGCTCGGCGCCAGCCGCCGCCGCCGTTCGAATCATCGATCCGACGTTGCCGGGATCCTGCACGTCGTCGAGCAGCAGGCAAAAGTCCACGTGCCGTTGCGGCTCGACGCGTGGCGTGGGAACTACGGCCAGCACGCCAATGTCCGCCGGGAGCGACGCCGCGTCGTCGAACAGCTTGCGCGACACGACGATGATGCGGTCTTGCGGCACTTCGCCGACGAGCGCCGCGACGTCGGCACGAACGAGCGCGTCGTCCGCGACGACGAGGATCTGCGGCATACCGATGCGCGCAACGTAAACGTCGATCAGGTGCGCGCCTTCGAGCACGCAGCGTCCGCTTTTGCGGCGCTCGCGCGACGAGGCGATCAGGCGCGCGACGTCGCGCAGGCGCTCGTTGTGGCGGCTTGCGACGCGCCTCAATGCGCGGCTTGGCTTGTGCGCGCGGGCTCGCTCGGCGCAGCCTTGGCGCCGGCGCCGCCGCCTTGAATCTGGAACAGCACCTCGTCGTGGCGGATCATGCCGAGCTCGGCGCGCGCGCGCTCCTCGATCGCTTCGAAGCCGGTCTTGAGATCGCGAACGTCGGCGTCGAGCGCCTTGTTGCGCGCCTCGAGCTTCGCGTTCGTAGCGCGTTGCGCGGCGAGCTCGCGGTCGTATTCGCGCACCTGCAGCCAGCCGCCCTTGCCGAGCCACATCGGGTATTGCAGCGCGAGGATCAGCGCAACGAAGGCGAGCGCGAGCCAGCGCATCTTTAGTGTCTCGTTCCGCGGTTATTGGCGATGTCCACGAAACGGCCCGCCGAATCAGCGGAGATTGAAGAACGCGCCGCGGCCGGGCCACGACGCGGCATCGCCCAGCTCCTCCTCGATGCGCAGGAGCTGGTTGTATTTCGCGATGCGATCCGAGCGCGACAGCGACCCGGTCTTGATCTGGCCCGCGTTCGTGCCGACGGCGATGTCGGCGATGATCGAATCCTCCGTCTCGCCCGAACGATGCGAGACGATTGCCGTGTAGCTTGCGCGGTTCGCCATCGTGATTGCGGCGAAGGTCTCCGACAGCGTCCCGATCTGGTTGAGCTTGATCAAAATCGAGTTCGCGATGCCCTTCGCGATGCCTTCCTTCAGAATTTTCGTGTTGGTGACGAAGATGTCGTCGCCGACGAGCTGCACGCGCTTGCCTAGACGCTCGGTCAGATACTTCCAGCCGTCCCAGTCGTCCTCGGCCATGCCGTCTTCGATGCTGATGATCGGATACCTGCCGCACCACGTGGCGAGCACATCGGCAAATTCGCGCGACGTGAGCGAGCGGTTCTCGGCCTCCAATCGGTACCGGCCTTCGCGGTGGAACTCGCTCGCGGCGCAATCGAGCGCCAGCGAGATGTCGGTTCCCGGCGTGTAGCCCGCCTTGTCGATGGCCTCGACCAGGAGCTGCAACGCCGCCTCGTTGGATGCGAGGTCGGGGGCGAATCCGCCTTCGTCGCCGACCGTCGTCGGCATGCCGCGCTCGTCGATCATCTTCTTGAGCGTATGAAAGACCTCGGCGCCGTAACGCACCGCTTCACGAAACGTCGGTGCGCCATACGGCACGAGCATGAATTCCTGCAGGTCGATGCGATTGTTCGCGTGCGCACCGCCGTTGATCACGTTCATCAGCGGCACGGGTAGCTGCATCTCGCCGGCACCACCGAGATAGCGATACAGCGGCAGCGAGCACTCCTCCGCCGCGGCCTTCGCCGCGGCGCACGACACGGCAAGCAACGCGTTCGCGCCAAGCCGCGACTTGTTGTCGGTGCCGTCGAGGTCGATCAGCGTGCGATCGATGAGTCCCTGCTCGGTGGCGTCGAGTCCCAGCACCGCTTCGCAGATCTCGGTGTTGACGTTCTCGATCGCCTTCGTGACGCCCTTGCCGAAGTAGCGCGCCTTGTCGCCGTCGCGCAATTCGATCGCTTCCTTCGAGCCGGTCGACGCGCCCGACGGCACCGCCGCGCGGCCCGACACGCCCGATTCGAGCACGACGTCGGCCTCGATGGTGGGATTGCCGCGCGAATCGAGGATTTCGCGCGCGATGACGTCGACGATGGCGGTCATTTTCAGCAAATCAGCAATCAGAGGAAACGCCGGTGTCGAGATTTGTTGGCGTGCTCGTCACTAAGCCAACCCTTGTTCCGGGAACCCGTGGGCCTTCACCACCGCGTCGATCTCCTTCAGGGTTTCGAGCAGGTCGCGCATTCGCCCGAGCGGCCACGCGTTGGGACCATCGGACAGCGCCTCGTCCGGATTGGGATGCGTTTCCATGAACAGGCCCGACACGCCGGCGGCCACCGCCGCGCGCGCGAGCACGGGAACGAATTGCCGCTCGCCGCCCGACGACGTGCCCTTTCCGCCGGGCAATTGCACCGAGTGCGTCGCGTCGAAGACGACCGGACAGCCGGTGTCGCGCATGATCGCGAGCGCGCGCATGTCGGAAACGAGATTGTGATAACCGAACGACGCGCCGCGCTCGCACACGAGAATGTTGTCGGCGTGGCTCGCTGCCTTGGCCTTCGCGACGACCTGCCGCATGTCGTCGGGCGCGAGGAACTGGCCCTTCTTGATGTTGACCGGCTTGCCGGCGCGTGCGACCGCCTGGATGAAATCGGTCTGACGGCACAGGAACGCGGGAGTCTGCAGCACGTCGACGACGCGCGCCGCTTGCGCGATCTCGTCCTCCCCGTGCACGTCGGTCAGCACCGGTACCTCGACATGCTTGCGTACGTCTTCGAGAATGCGAAGGCCTGCTTCCATCCCCGGACCGCGATAGGAGGCATGCGAGCTGCGGTTCGCCTTGTCGTACGACGACTTGAAGACGAACGGAATGCCGAGCTCGGCGCAGATCGTCTTGAGCTCGCCGGCGACATCCATCTGCAATTGCCGCGACTCGACGACACAGGGTCCGGCGATCAGGAACAGCGGCTTGTCGAGCCCGACCTCGTAACCACACAGTTTCATGCCGAGGCGACGAGGCGCGGCATCGGCCCGGCGGCGCTTTGCGGGGCGCGCTTTTGGTGCTCGATCGCAGCGCGAACGAAGCTCACGAACAGCGGATGGCCACGCCGCGGATTCGACGTGAACTCGGGGTGAAACTGACATCCGAGAAACCACGGATGGTGCGGCAGCTCGATCATCTCGCACAGATCGCCGGCCCGTTCGCTCTTCGCCCATGCGCCGACGATCAATCCTGCTGCCTCGATGCGCGGCAGGTAATGATTGTTGACCTCGTAGCGATGCCGATGGCGCTCCGAAACGCGCGTGGCGCCGTAGATCCGATGGGCAAGCGATCCCGCAACGACGTCGCACGGTTGCGCGCCGAGGCGCATCGTGCCGCCGAGATCGGAGCTCGCATCGCGCTTCTCGACCGTTCCGTCGCGGTTCTGCCATTCGGTGATCAACGCGACCACCGGATGCGGCGTGGTCGGCTCGAACTCGGTGCTGTTCGCATCGGCGAGGTGCGCTTCGTGGCGCGCGAATTCGATCACCGCGAGCTGCATCCCGAGGCAGATGCCGAGATACGGCACGCCGCGCTCACGAGCAAAGCGGATCGCGGCGATCTTGCCTTCGACCCCCCGCTTGCCGAAGCCGCCCGGGACGAGAATCGCATCGACCTTTTCGAGCGCCGCCGTGCCGTCGCGTTCGATGGCCTCGGAGTCGACGTAGTGAATCTGCACCCTCGAACGTGTGTGGATGCCGGCATGCGTCAGCGCTTCGGACAGCGATTTGTACGACTCGGTGAGATCGACATACTTGCCCACCATCGCGATGTTGACCACGCGCTCGGGATGCTCGAGCGAATCGACGAGTCGTTCCCAGGTGGTGAGATTCGCGGGCGGCGGATCGATCGCGAGCTTCCGGCAGACGATGACGTCGAGGCCCTCGCGGGAAAGCGCGAGCGGAATCTTGTAGATCGAATCGGTGTCGAGCGCCGGGATCACCGCTTCCGGCGCGACGTTCGTGAAGAGCGCGATCTTGCGCCGATCGCCCTCGGGTATCGGCCGGTCGGCACGGCACAGCACGATGTCCGGCTGAATCCCGATCTCGCGCAGCTCCTTGACGGAGTGCTGCGTCGGCTTCGTCTTCATCTCGCCGGCGGTCGGGATGTACGGCACGAGCGTCAAGTGGATGTAGCAGACGTTGTCACGGCCGAGCGTGATGCCCATCTGGCGGATCGCTTCGAGGAACGGAAGCGATTCGATGTCGCCGACGGTGCCACCGACTTCGACGACCGCGACTTCCGCCTGGCCCGCACCGCTCTGAATCCAGCCCTTGATCTCATCGGTGATGTGCGGAATCACCTGCACCGTGCCGCCGAGGTAGTCGCCGCGACGCTCCTTGCGGATCACGCTTTCGTAGATCTGGCCGGTGGTGAAGTTGTTGCGCTTCGTCGTCCGCACGTCGGTGAAGCGCTCGTAATGGCCGAGATCGAGATCGGTCTCGGCGCCATCGTCCGTGACGAACACTTCGCCGTGCTGGAACGGCGACATCGTCCCGGGATCGACGTTGATGTACGGATCGAGCTTGAGATTGGTGACGCGGACGCCGCGGGAGGTGAGAATCGCGGCGAGCGACGCGGCGGCGATGCCCTTCCCCAATGAGGAAACGACGCCCCCCGTCACGAACACGAACTTGGTCATCGGCTGGCCAGTTCCGGGAAATTCCTATTCTACCGGAACCATGCGCCGACGGATACGCGCAACGCGGCGAAAAACTCGCGCGCGACGCGGTTGGCGAGCGTCGCTACAACGTGCTCGTCGCGGATAGGCCGCGCGCCATGCGCGCGCGCGTCGCGTCGCGCCCGACGAGCTCGAGCACGGCGTCGATCGCCGGCGTTCCCGGTGTGCCGGCAACGAGCGCGCGAAGCGGCATCATCACCTGCCCAGGCTTCAGCGCATGTCGCGCGGCCGTTGCCTTGATCGTCGCGCCGATCGATGCGCGCTCCCACGGGATCGACGCGAATTCACGCTCGAGCTCGAAGAGCGCCGGCCGATTCGCATCGCCAAGCTGCGCTACGAGCATCGACGGGTCGACGTCGGGCGCGCGATAGAAGTAGCGCGCGGCCTCCGCCATGTGCACGAGCGTGGTGCTGCGATCGCGCAAGAGCGCCGCGACACGCTCGACACGAGGTCCCTTCGACACGTCGAGGCCCGCCGCCGCGAGAAACGACGCGAGGCGCCGCCCCAGCTCGTCTTCCGGCAAACGCTTGATGTGCTCGTGGTCGAGCCATTCGAGCTTCTCGGGATCGAAGCGCGCCGGCGACGGCGTCAGGCCGGCAAGATCGAACCAGGCGACGAACTGCTCGGCGCTGAAAACCTCGGCATCGCCATGCGCGAAGCCGAGACGCGCGAGATAGTTGACGACCGCTTCGGGCACGTAGCCGTCGTCGCGATATTGCAGGACGCCGCGGGCGCCATGGCGCTTCGACAGGCGTTCGCCGTTCGGCGCGAGCACCGTCGGCACGTGCGCGTAGATCGGCGGCGTCGCGCCGAGCGTGCGCATGATGTTGATCTGGCGCGGCGTGTTGTTCACGTGGTCGTCGCCGCGGATGACGTGCGTGATTCGCATATCGACGTCGTCGACAACGACGCAGAAGTTGTACGTCGGCGTGAAATCCGCGCGCGCGATGACGAGGTCGTCGAGCTCGCGATTGGAAATCTCGATTCGCCCCTTGACCGCATCGTCCCATGCGACCACGCCGTCGTCGGGATTGCGGAAGCGAAACACGGGTGAGACGCCTGCCGGCGGCTCGCGCCCCTTCGCATTCTCCGGACGCCAGCGACCGTCGTAACGCGGCTTGTCACCGCGCGCAATCTGCGCCACACGCAGTTTGTCGAGCTCCTCCGGTGTCGTATAGCAGCGGTAGGCGAGCCCGCGGGCGAGCATCTCGTCGAGCACTTCGCGGTAGCGGGCCATCCGCTGCATCTGGTGGTACGGTCCCTCGTCGTATTCGAGGCCGAGCCAGTGCATCGCGTCGACGATTGCCTGCGTCGCTTCGGGCGTCGACCGCTCCTGGTCGGTGTCCTCGATGCGCAGGATGAACGCGCCCCTGTGATGGCGCGCGAACGCCCAGGCGAAGAGTGCCGAGCGGATGTTGCCGAGGTGCAGGAAGCCGGTGGGGCTCGGCGCGAAGCGGGTGCGAACCATTCAGTAGTCGGTTGGCAGTTGACAGTTGTCAGTCGCGACCGCGCTTTGCATTAGTCGGTGCCGCGCCGTCGAGCCGCGTTCACCATTGCCGTCCGCAAGGATCACAGCCAGTCGGGGTCGGGCAATTGGGCGAATACGCGCCGCAGCCCCTCGCCCCACTGATGATGCACCAGTTGGAAATAGGGATCGAATTCCTGGATGCGCCGCTGCAGCTTGACCGCGAGGCGTCCGGTCTCGTAGACGAGCAGGTCGATCGGCAAACCAACCGAGATGTTCGATCGCATCGTCGAGTCGAAGGACACGATCGTGCACTTGGTCGCGTCGAGCAGCGACGTGCCGCGATGCACCACGCGGTCGATCACGGGCTTGCCGTATTTCGATTCGCCGATCTGAAAGTAGCAGGTGTCGGGTGTCGCCTCGATGAAGTTGCCTTCGCTGTAGACCTCGAAGAGACGCGGCGCCTCGCCGTGAATCTGGCCACCCACGATGAAGTTCGCGGACGAGTCGATGTTGTTTTGCACCATGTAGGGGCCGTCGCGCGCGCGCACCTCGCGCAGCGCATCGCCGAGCAGACGCGCGACCTCGAACATCGACGCGGCGTTCCAGACGTGCAGCGCGTTGTCGCCGGCCCGTGTCTGCTGCTCGAGCACATTGATCGCGTTCTGCGTCACCGACAGATTGCCGGACGACAGCATGACGACGACGCGATCGGCATCGCGCGCGAACACGCGCATCTTCGAGAACCGCGCGATGTGATCGACGCCCGCGTTGGTGCGCGAATCCGACGCGAAGATCATTCCCGCGTCGAGCGACATGGCAACGCAATAGGTCATCGGCTCACTTTCGTCGTCGAATCGCCCAAGGCGGGTTGCACGCAGGGCTGCAATGCGTCGGCAGTGGCGCGCCGCTCGCGCTCAGGGCGCCGGCCGCCTGGCGAAACGGCAGAATCGCAACACGAACAGCCGGGGGACCGCAAAGCGGACGCGGGAGCCTGCCCAAGCCGGGACGGCAGGCAAAAGCCGTGGCGAAACAAAGATGCCGGGAGGGCCCTGCATAACAACGTTGCGCGAAGCCGGCAGGCAGTGGTGTCGCGCGCACTATTATAGTGCAGATTTGCCCTGGACAAGCTATGACAAGCTGTCAAAATCGGTTTGAACTGACCCCCCGCCTATGGTTAAATCGCGGCTCCTGTCTGGGTTCGCGGGGCGGTTAGCTCAGCGGCAGAGCACTGCCTTCACACGGCAGGGGTCACTGGTTCGAACCCAGTATCGCCCACCACATGAACCGCGGGGTTACGCGAAAGTGTAACCCCTCTTTTTTTGTCTCGACGTTACGTCAACCGCCATGCCCGCTCGTCCTCACGCATTCGTTTTCGACGCTTATGGCACGCTCTTCGACGTGCATTCGGTTGCGATGCTCGCCGAGGAGCTGGCACCGAAGCAAGGCGCGGTCCTGTCGCGGATCTGGCGCACGAAGCAGCTCGAGTACACGTGGTTTTCGTCGCTGATGCGCGCGCCCGGCTTCGTGCGCGAAGATTTCGCGACGCTGACCGCGCGTGCGCTCGACTACGCGCTCGCGCAGCTCACCATCGTCCTTGCTGACGAAAAGCGGCAGCGTTTGCTCGACGCCTATCGAACGCTCGCGCCGTTTCCCGACGCACACAACGCGCTCGCAAGCCTCGCGCCTGCACCGCGATTGATCCTGTCGAACGGCACGCTCGCGATGCTCGAGCCGCTGGTGCGCAACTCGACGCTCGCGCCGCACATCGACGCCATCCTGTCCGTCGATGCAGCCGACATCTACAAGCCGGCGCCCGCCGTTTACCGGCTTGCGGTCGATCGGCTGCAACTACCGCCCGCGCAGATCGGCTTCGTCTCGTCCAACGGTTGGGACGCCGCCGGGGCGAAGGTGTTCGGCCTGACGACGTTCTGGATCAACCGAAACGGTTTGCCCGTCGAACGACACGCGCCCGAGCCCGACTACATCTTTGGTTCGCTTGCCAACGTCCCCGCGCTGTGGCAGGCCTGATTACGCTTTCTTCCTCGCCGGCGCCTTCGCCCGGCAGCGCGCGACGCTTTCGCGTATGGCCGCGATGGCGGCCGGCCGCGGAAAGCTTCGCCGATGGGCCAGTGCGATGCGGCGCGACGGCACAGGCTGCGTGAACGGCACCGGAACCACGAGCTGACTGTGATAGCGCGGCGTGAGCGCGTCGCGCGGCAACACCGACACACCGAGTCCCGACGCGACCATGTTGCGCACGGTCTCGAGCGAATTGGTCCGCGTCACCTGGGCGTCGGACTGGTTGAGCTCGGGACACGCGTCGAGCACCTGGTTGCGAAAGCAATGGCCGACATTGAGGAGGATCGTATGCTCGCTCGAAAGCTCGTCGGGCGCGATCGAGCGCCGCTTTGCCCATTTGTGTCCCTGGGGCACGACGACCTGGAACGGCTCCTCGTACAGGAACTCGGTGACCACCCCCGGCGGATTGAACGGCAGCGCGATGATCGCTGCGTCGATGCGGCCCGTGCGAAGGCCCGATTCGAGATGCTCGGTCAAGGTCTCCTCGATATCGAGCGGCATTTGCGGCGCCGCCTCATGCAGCTCCGGAATCAGATCGGGCAGCAGGTACGGCGCGACCGTGTAGATGATGCCGAGGCGCAACGCGCCGACGAGTTGATTGCGCCCGCCAATGGCAATCTCACGGATGCGCGCGGCTTCTTCGAGCACTTTCTGCGCCTGCTCGACGATGCGCTCGCCAATCGGCGTGATCGTCACGTCAGTCTTGCCGCGCTCGAACAGCGGCGCGCCGAGCTCGTCTTCGAGCTTCTGGATCGCGACCGACAGCGCCGGCTGGCTTACGAAGCATTTCGCGGCCGCGCGCCCGAAGCTACGTTCCTGCGCGACCGCGACGACGTAGCGCAGCTCGTTCAGCGTCAAGGGTGCACCTCGCACGCGCCCGGCCGGCGCAGCTCCTCACCCACCTCGCTTGCGCTCGGCTCCCTCTCCCCGAAGGGGAGAGGGTCGGGGTGAGGGGACGCTTCGCTGCTCATCGATCCTGCAGGTACCGCCCGAACGCCTCGCCGACCTCAGCATGGCGAAGGCCGTAGTCCACCGTCGCCTCGAGGTAACCGAGCTTGCTGCCGCAGTCGTAGCGCCGGCCCTCGAATTCGTACGCGAGCACGGGCGATTCGCCGAGCAATCTCGCGATGCCATCGGTCAACTGGATCTCACCGCCCGCCCCCGGTGGCATCGTGCGCAGATGATGGAAGATGCGTGGCGACAGCACATAACGACCGACCACGGCGAGCGTCGACGTCGTCGTTCCGGGCTTCGGCTTTTCGATGAGCCGCCTGATCCGGTGCACGCGTTCCTTCATGGGCGCGCCCTCGGTTTCGACGATGCCGTAGCTGCCCGTCGCCTCCGGCGCGACCGGCATCACGCCGATGACCGACGCGTTCTCGCGCGACGCGAGATCGACCATCTGCGCCATGACGGGTGTCTCGGCGTAGATCAGGTCGTCGGCGAGCAGCACGGCGAACGGCTCGTCGACGACGACGGGCTCGGCGCAAAGCACCGCGTGACCGAGCCCGAGCGCCTCCGTCTGGCGTATGTAAACGCAATTGATGCCTGGCGGCGTCGCCGCCTGCACCTGTTCCAGCAGCTCGCTCTTGTTGCGAAGCGCGAGCTCGGTTTCGAGCTCGTACGCCTTGTCGAAATGATCCTCGATCGCGCGCTTGTTGCGGCCGGTGATGAAGATCATGTCGGTGATGCCGGCCGCCGCGGCCTCCTCGACCGCGTACTGGATGAGCGGCTTGTCGACGACGGGAAGCATCTCCTTCGGGCTTGCCTTCGTCACCGGCAGGAAGCGCGTGCCGAGTCCCGCCACCGGAAACACCGCCTTCGTGATCTTTCTCATGCGCGTGCCTATCGTTGTTCGACCAGCGCCCGCATGCGCGCTTCGTCGATGATTGCGATGCCGAGCGTTTGCGCCTTCGTGAGCTTGCCGCCCGCGTCGGCGCCGGCGACGACGTAGTCGGTCTGTTTCGATACGCTGCCAGAAACGGTGGCGCCCGCCCGCTCCAGCAGCGCCTTCGCATCATCGCGCGAAAGCGATGGCAGCGTTCCTGTCAGCACGAATGTCTTGCCGACGAGCGGGCCGGTCGCCGCGCGCCTGGGTGAACCCTCGGGAAAGCGCACGCCCGCCTGGCGAAGCGCGGCGATCACGCGCCGATTGTGAGGCTCGATCAAGAAGTCGTGGATCGATTCGGCAAGCACCGGACCCACATCGCGCACCTCTAGCAGCTCTTCCTCGCTTGCGCCGAGGATCCGATCGAGTGCGCCGAAATGCGCCGCGAGATCGCGCGCGGTGGCCTCGCCGACGTGACGGATGCCGAGCGCGAAAACGAAGCGTGAAAGCGTCGTGTTACGACTCTTGCGAATCGCCGCGATGACGTTGGCCGCGCTCTTGTCGGCCATCCGTTCGAGCGACACGAGATCGGCGGCCGTCAGCCGATAGATGTCCGCCGGCGTCTTCACGCGGCCGCCGTCGACGAGCTGGTCGATCAACTTCTCGCCAAGCCCCTCGATGTCCATTGCCTGACGACTCGCGAAATGGCGAAGCGCCTGCTTGCGCTGCGCGGGACAGACGAGACCGCCGGTGCAACGCGCGATCGCCTCGCCAGGCAGCCGCTCGACCGCCGAGCCGCACTCGGGACACTTCTTCGGCATTATGAACTCGCGTGTGTCCGACGGCCGTTTTTCGATCAGCACGCGCACGATCTCGGGGATCACGTCGCCCGCACGCCGCACGACAACCGTGTCGCCGATGCGCACGTCCTTGCGCCGCACCTCGTCCTCGTTGTGCAGCGTCGCGTTGGTGACCGTCACGCCGCCGACGAACACCGGCGTGAGACGTGCGATCGGCGTGATGGCGCCGGTGCGTCCGACCTGCACGCCGATGTCGAGCAGCTTCGTCGTCATCTCCTCGGGCGGGAACTTGTGCGCAACCGCCCAGCGCGGTTCGCGGCTCACGAAGCCGAGCTCGCGCTGCAACGCCAGCCTGTCGACCTTGTAGACGACGCCGTCGATGTCGAACGGAAGCTTGTCGCGGACGGCGCTCACGTGCTCGTAGAACGCGACGAGCTCGTCCGCGCCGCGGGCAATCCGCCGGTGATCGTCGACGGGCAGGCCGAAACGCGCCAGTGTATCGAGCAGCGCGGAATGGGTTTGCGGCAGATCGAATCCGCTCGTCTCGCCAATCCCATAGGCAAAAAACGCGAGCGGCCGAGTCGCGGTGATCTTCGGATCGAGTTGCCGCACAGCGCCCGCCGCGGTATTGCGTGGATTGATGTACGGACGAAGCCCCAGCTCGCGCTGGCGTTCGTTCAGCCGGGCGAAGTCGGCGCGCCTCATGTAGACCTCGCCGCGCACTTCGAGGACCGCGGGCGGCTTCGTTGTGGCGATCTTGCGCGGGATCGCGTCGATCGTCACCATGTTGCGCGTCACGTCCTCGCCGACATCGCCGTCGCCGCGCGTCGCCGCCACCGCGAGTCTTCCGTTCTCGTAGCGCAGGCTGATCGCGAGCCCGTCGAACTTGAGCTCCGCCATGTATTGCACCGGCGGAGCATCGTCGCCAAGCCCGAGATCGCGACGGATCCGCGCATCGAAATCGACGGCGCCGGAAGGCGTCGTGTTCGTTTCGGTGCGAATCGACAGCATCCGCACCGCGTGGCGCACCGGTTCGAAGCCGCCCTGAACCGCGCCGGCGACGCGCTGCGTGGGCGAATCGGGCGTGACGAGCGACGGATATTGCGCCTCGAGCGCGACCAGCTCGCGATAAAGCGCGTCGTATTCCGCGTCGCTGATCGTCGGCTGATCGAGCACGTAGTAGGAATGGTCGTGCCCGGCGATCGCCTTGCGTAGCGCTGCCGCGCGCGACACGGCGGCTTGCGGTGCGTCCTGGCTTCGCTTCGCCGCGGGCACGCGGGAAGCTACGCGCTGAAGAGCGCCGATGCGCGCGAACTGCCAGGCTCGATGTGCACGGCGCGAAGCGCTTCGGCGGCGTCCGCGACCTGCTCGCGGATCGTCGCGAGCGCCGCATCATCGAGCGGACGGCGATTGTCGTCGACGAGCTGCGCGCCGAGCGTGTGCGCCATCCGCCGCGCGGCGAGCTTCATCTGATCGAACGTGCGCGCGGGATCGGACAGGCGCGCGACGTCGAGCAGGAACACGACGCCGTTGGTCGCGGTGACGCGAAGCATCTCGGGCGAAAACGCGTCGGGACGCAGATTCTGCAGCGTGTATAGCACCGCGCCGGTATCCTCGTTGACGTACTCGAAGCGTCCGCCGGGCGCGAGGTGGAAGCCCGCCGCTTCCGCGACGCCGCGAAGCCGTGTCCCGGCAATCGATGCAGGCTCGGGCATCTGCACGGTGAGCCCGATCTGCACGTCGAGCTCGGCGCACAGTCGGTCGAGCGACTCCGCGCGCGCCGCTTCGTGCGCGAGGTCGGGCGCCGTCGATGTCGCCGCGATGCTCGTCCCCACGTCGGCTACGATCTGCGCGAACTGCTCGAGTTGCGCGCGGGAGGCGGCGCCGTTGCGATCGGCGAGCAGCATGCAGGCGACGATATCGCCGAAGTGACCGGGCGCGTTGCTCGAAAGAAGCTGCCAATCGGAGCGCGCGTTGGTGCGCCCGAACCAGCGCACCGGTTTCCCGATCCTTGCGTGGAGACCCGCTGCGAGCGCGCCGGCGGTGACCGGTGCCGCCGGCGACAAGGGAATCAGGCACTCGATCTCGTGATCGGGTTGCGGCGCACCACGCGCCGCGTCGTTCACCTGCGAGACGCCGGTGCTCCGCGCGATCGTCCCCGGCGTAGCGAATGCGCGTTTGGCGCTCGGTTCGCTGTCCACGTCCGCGAGCTGTTCTGCCGAACCTTCGTCTGCTCGATTCGCTTCAGCAGGCGGCGCGATCACGTCGACCGGCAGCTCGAACGTCGATTCGCTCGTCGCCGTCCTCGATACGGGCTGCGACGCGCTGCCCGCCGATACCGCGCGCGCCGAACCGAGCGTGGGCTCGACCCGTTCCGCACTTCGCCGCGATGCTTCGAGATCGGAGCGCGCGGCCGCACTTCGCGCATCGGCCATGCGCCGCGCAAGGCGCCGTTCCTGCCAGAAGTTGTAGACGAGCACCGCGACGACGAGCAGGACGCCGGCGACGATGAGGCCGAGCTGGAGCGAGCTCATCCGAAATGGGTGCCAGAGATGATTTCGAAATTGGTGCCAGAGATGTATTTCCCGAACAAACCCGACGATTCACGACGGCCGTGCCGGGAAATACATCTCTGGCACCAATTTCCAGTATAGCGCGTGACGTATTTGCTAGATCGCAAGCTGGGGCTCGTTCGCGAGCTCGAGCGCTTCGGCGATATCGACGCTGACGACACGCGAGATGCCGGGATCGGGCATCGTGATGCCGATCAACTGGTTCGCCATTTCCATCGTGACCTTGTTGTGCGAGATGAACAGGAACTGCGACTCGCCCGACATCTCCTTCACCATCTGGCAGAAGCGGTGCGTATTCGATTCGTCGAGCGGCGCGTCGACCTCGTCCATCAAACAGAACGGTGCCGGATTGAGCTGAAACAACGCGAACACGAGCGAGATCGCGGTCAGCGCCTTCTCGCCACCGGATAGTTGATGGATCGTCGAATTGCGCTTGCCGGGCGGGTGCGCTATCACGGACACACCGGAATCGAGGATTTCCTCGCCGGTGAGCAGCAGACGCGCCTGCCCGCCGCCGAAAAGAACGGGGAAGAGCTTCGCGAAATTCGCGCTCACCGCGTCGAATGTCTGCTGCAGAAGCTCGCGCGACTCGCGGTCGATCTGCCGGATCGCCGCTTCGAGCGTCGTCATCGCCTCGGTCAGGTCGGCGGCCTGGCGATCGAGATACGACTTGCGCTCGCTCGCCTGCGCAAGCTCGTCGAGCGCGGCCAGATTCACCGCGCCGAGCTCCGCGATCGCATTCCTGAGGCGCTCGATTTCGCTCGGCAGCGTCCGCGCGCTTCCCCACGCCTTCAAGGCCTCGGGCAGCGCGGCAACATCGGCCTTCGCCTCCGCGAGTTGCTCGCCGAACTGCTGCTCGGAGAGCGTGGCCGCCTGCTCCCTGAGTTGCATTTCCTGAATGCGCGCGCGCGCCGGATCGAGCTTCTGCTCGGCCGAAAGCCGCGCTTCGTCGGCCGCGCGAAGCTCGGCCGTGAGCGACTCCTGCTGGTCGCGCGCGCTCGCGAGCGCCTGTTCCGCCTCGCCTCGCGAGGTGAGCTGTCGTTGCAGCGCTTCCTCCACGGGCGTCCAGTCGATCGACTGGCGTTCGCTCGTCAATTGCGCAAGAAGCGCCTGCTGCTGCGCGATCTGCGCTTCGAGCGATTCGCGGCGCCTGCCGATATCGGCCAATCGATCACGACAGCTTCGCTCGGCGAAGCCCGCCTCCTGCGCCGCGCGCTCGGCAAGTCGCAACTGCTCGCGGCTTCGCGCGAGCGCGACCTCGGCTTCGTTTCGCGCATGCCGTGTTGTCTCGCGCCTGCACATCTGATCGTGGAGCAGCGACTGGCGATCCGCGATTTCCCGCTCGATCGCCGCATGCTCGCCGCTGCCTTGTGCGTGCTGCGCGCCTAGATCGTCGCTCTCCTGCGCGATCTGCGAGCGCCGATGCGCGGCGACCTCGGCGGCCTGGCGCAACTGCACGAGCTCGAGCTCGAGCGCGTGGCAGCGCCGCTGCTGTGACGCGTGCGCCGCGGTCTCCTCGTGCCAGCGCGTTTGCTGCAGGTCGAGATCGCGCTCGACGCTTTCGAGCGCCTGCTTCGCCGCCTGCGCCGCGCTGTTCGCCGTCTCGATCATCGCGGCAAGCTCGGTCAATTCGCGGCGTCGCGCCAGCACGCCGTGCAAGTCGCTGTCGGGCGCGAAGAACGCGAGCGCCTGCGCACTGACGCAATGTCCTTCCGGTGTGACGAACGTCTCGCCGCGGCGAAGATTCGCGCGCGACGCGAGCGCCGAACGCAGATCGGGCTGACAGCGCACGCCATGAAGGATTTCCGCGAGGACCGTCGCAACGCCCGAATCGCTCGCATGCAGCTTGGCGAGCAATGCATCGCCGCTCGGCGCTTCGCTTGCATCGCTCGCCTGCGTCGCATAAGCGGCAAGCCGCGCGGGCGGGTGCCCATCCTCGATCCACGCGAGCGCATCGTCGAGCCGCGGGAGCTCGAGCGCCGCAAGCCGCTCGCGCAGCACGCTTTCGAGTGCATCCTCCCACCCGGTCTCGATCTCGATCCGCTGCCAAAGCCGCCGCGCATCGACGAGTCCCCGCGCGCCGAGCCACTCGTCGATGTCCTTGCCGTGGCCGATCTTCGCCTGCAGCGCGGAAAGCGCATCCGCGCGCGCGGTCAATTCGGACAGCCGATGGCTCTCGCGCTGCGATGTGTCCACGGCTTCCTTCTGGCGTTCCTGCAACGCCTGCACCGCCTCGTGCAGCGCCTGCGTGAGCTGCTGCTTGCCCGAAAGCTCGGCGCCTTCCTGCGCAAGCTGCTCTTCGACATCGCGCACGGGATCGCTGTCGCTCACCGCGAGCGCAGCGAGTTCGGCCGCAAGCTTGCTTCGCCGCTCGGCGATGCGCGCCTGCGCCTGCGCCGCGCTGTCGCGGCGCGCTTCGCCGACGCGAATCTCCTGCTCTGTCATCGCCATCTGCTGCGAAAGATCGGCAAGCGCACGCGCCGCTTCGGCAACCGTCGCTTCGCGCCCGGGAAGGCCCGCCTGCGCTTGCGCTTCCTCGGCGAGGCTGCGCTCGCGCGCGGCAAGCGCATCGTCGAGGGCGGTCTCGGCATCCGACTGCTCGGCATCGAGCGCGGCGCGCTGCGCGTTCAGCGCGCCGATCGCTTCGCTCGACTGCGCGACCTGATCGGTGATCCTGCTTTCGTTTTCGCGCGCGAACGCGAGCTGCTGCTCGAGACGCGTCACCTCGGCATTCGCCGCATAGAACGCAGCCTGCCGCTCATGCAACGCGTCGCCCGCGGCGAAATGCCGGTCGCGCAACTGCACGAGCCGCGCTTCGACCTGCCGGACATCGGCCTGCAGCGCTTCGAGGCCGACCGTCAACTCGGCGATCTCGGTGGCCGCACGCTCGCGCGCGCGTGCCGCTTCCTGCGCTTTCGCGTGCCACAGCAGGTGCTGCGCCTGCCGATGGCGCGCCTCCAACTCGTGGTAAGAAGCGGCGACCTTCGCCTGCTCGTCGAGCTTCGCGAGCTGATTCTTGAGCTCGTGACGGATGTCCTCGACGCGCGCGAGGTTCTCGCGCGTATCCGCGAGGCGGCTCTCGGTCTCGCGCCGACGCTCCTTGTACTTCGATACGCCGGCCGCTTCCTCGAGGAACACGCGAAGCTCCTCCGGCTTCGCTTCGATCACGCGCGAGATCGTTCCCTGCTCGATGATCGCGTAAGCGCGGGGTCCCAGGCCCGTCCCGAGAAAGAGGTCGTGAATGTCGCGCCGGCGCACCGGGATGTTATTGATGTAGTACGTCGAATCGCCGTCGCGCGTCAGCATCCGCTTGATCGAAAGCTCGGCGTATTGGCCCCATTGACCGCGGACGCGGCCTTGATCGTTGTCGAAGTGGAGCTCGACCGACGCGCGACCGACCGGCTTGCGGTCGCCCGCGCCGTTGAAGATCACGTCCTGCATCGATTCGCCGCGAAGCGCGGATGCCTTCGATTCGCCGAGCACCCAGCGCACGGCATCGATCACGTTCGACTTGCCGCAGCCGTTCGGTCCGACGATGCCGACGAGCTGGCCGGGCGTTGCGATCGACGTCGGATCGACGAAAGACTTGAAGCCGGAAAGCCTGATCTGGGTAAGGCGCAAGGGACTTCTGAGAAAAGACGGGAGAAAGCGCACCGCGCGGATTCGCGGATCGCGCGCGGACGACGAAAAAATCGGCGAATTATAGCGGGCCTAACCCGCGGGTGCGCGACAACCAGGAATCGTTTCGACGTAGTCGATGACGGGCGTCCAATCGGGCCCGACGCGATCCTTGAATTGCGCGTTGATGTAGTAGCGGCGACATGGCTCGACCTCGAGCGACATCGTCTTGATCGAACCGGGGAAGCGATTGTGCACGGGCGATTGCACCTGGATTTCGTACTTGCCGGGGTCGAGCTTGAAAGGCATGCCCGGGCCGATGGTCTGGTCGCCCGCGCGAATCAGGATCGCGTTCTCGCGATTGGGGTCGACCGCCGTATAGCGAGCGCCGGTCAATTCGCTCCACGTCGGTCCCCAGCTCTGGCAACCGCTCAGGGTAATCGTGACGATCGCCGCCGCGTACCACTTCGCATTTCGCATCGCTTTTTCCCTTCGTGGGTTCGCTGCCTTCTTACGATCCCAACGCGCGAAGCGCCTGCAAGACGGCCACGCGCGCCTGTCCGTAGACGAGATCCTTCCAGACGTCGCGCTCGTCGTGGAACGCCCCACGCATCCGGCGCTTGATCGTGCGGCGAATATCGTCGTCCACATGCGGATGATTGGCAAGCCATTGCTCCGCGCGCAAAGCCTCGAACACCTGCGCGAACGAAAGCGTACCGAATTCCAGCCCGATTCCGGTGAATTGCACATGCGGGCAGGCGTCGAGCGCTGCCTGAAATGCCACACCATCGAGGAGCGCCGAGGTCGAGGAGCCGTCGTAATAGCTCGTGACGTCCGCACCAAACCATGCGCGCGCACGCTCGATCATCAGCGAATCGTCCGGCCCGCAGAAGATCTTCTCGCCGTGACCCCAGGGTCCGAGGCCCGTGTGCACGTCGATCCAGCCGATACGGGTGCGGTTCTTCCCGTAGCGCGCGAGCAGGTCGCGCAGAACGACGTTGCTCCACGCGGCTTCGCGCCCGGCGTAGAACAGGCCGTCGGCAAAGTCGCACTGGCCACTGCTCACGGCCGCCTGCAGCGCGAGCGCGCCATGGCGGGCGATGTACGCGCCGATCGCGGCCGAATTTTCGGGCGTCGGCGGCCATGTGTCCGGCACGACGATCGAGTGAACGGCGCCGTAAGCGTCGTTTCGCGCCAATGGTTTCGCGAAATCGCGAAAATTGCGATTGAGGTCGATGTTGCTTTCGTTGACGCGTCGAAGATGCGAGAAGCCATACGGGTTCACCGCATGGACGAAGAGCACGTCGGCATCGGTTCGCTCGACCGCGGCGATCACGGCGTCGTCGCTAAGAAGCGCCACCTGGCAGCCCGATCCGCAGAAACCTTCGACGCCGTGCACGCCGGACAGCAGCACGAGCAGCGACGACGCGTCGCCAGCCCCGAAAACCGCTGCGTCGATCGACAGCGCCTCGCCTTGCGCACCCAGCGCGTTCGGGTGCACGTGGCGCTCGAGCGCAAGGCCGCGCGCTTTTGCGGCTGCGACGAATTTAGCGCGAGCTTCCTCGTACGAATCGGCGAAGCAGGCGGCAATGTCGAGCATGTCGAGGAGACTCCGAAATGGGTGCCCAGGCCAGGGCGTGTTGACAGGCCCTAATGTACCGACGTTTTAGGCTGTAGTACTCGTCCATCCTGGATTCTCCTTTTCGTGTGCTTGGTGGCTCACGATTCGGAGTTTCCTCGATGGACTTCCTTTTATGTCAAACCTTGACTGCCTCCCCGGCGGAGCCGGGGGGTCCGTTGGTAGGCTAGAGTACCGGTTCGCTGGCCGTGCTTCCTCGCTCTCCAAGATTCCCTAGGACAATCCGTGCTGAACCATGAGCTGCCCCACTGGACGCAGTTCTGTGATGACGACGCCGCGAGATTCTTTGTTCTGATCGTGCGACCGGCAGCAAGCTGATGTTCGATCACGGACATCCGGCGTCATACGCGCAGGAGCGCTTGTGGTTTCTGGAGCACTGGGAAGATTCCCCCGCGCTCTACAACATTGCGTCCGCATGGTGGCTGCACGGTCCGCTGGACACAGCTCGCCTCGATCGGGCCTTGAAGGCTCTCGTCGCACGCCACGAGGTACTCCGGACAGCGCTGGTGGACGATGGCGGCGTACCTCGACTGCGCATGCTGGAGCAATCGGCGATCGAGTTGCAGGTCGTGGACCTACGTGCACGGCCCGCAGAGCGAGCGCGCGCAAACGCTCTGTCGTCCGCCCAAGCAGCGCCCCAGCAACGCTTCGATCTGTCTTGGCCACCGCTGCTGCGGGCGACGCTCTATCGCGTCGGAGATGCCGACTCCTTGCTGGCACTCGTAATCCATCACATTGTCTCCGACGGCTGGTCGATGGGCGTTCTGTGGCGCGATCTCCGCCTGCTTTACGCGGACGAGGAGGCGTCGCTGCCCGCATTGCCGCTGCAGTACAGCGACTACGTGGTATGGCAGCGTTCGATGATGCAGGGCGAGTGCCTAGACCGGCAGCTGGGCTACTGGCGCAAGCAGCTAGCCGGACTCTCTCCGCTGCAGCTGCCGGCCGATCGTCCGCGTCCGCCGGTGCAGAGTCATCGGGCTGCGGCGCAGGCGATCGTCCTGTCGGCAGGGCTGACGTTGGCGCTCAAGCAACTCTGCGTGCGCGAAAACGTCACCATGTACATGCTTCTGCTGGCGGCGTTCCAGGTGCTGCTCGGGCGCTATAGCGCACAGGACGACGTGGCAGTGGGAAGCCCGATCGCTGGGCGGACTCGGCGAGAGTTCGAGGATCTCATCGGGTTCTTCGTGAACACGCTGGTGCTTCGCGGCGATCTGAGGGGCAACCCGCCGTTCCGGAACTTCCTGAGGCGCGTAAGGGAGCGGGCACTGGGTGCATATGCACATCAGGAGCTGCCATTCGAGAAGCTGGTGGCAGAGCTGAATCCGCCGCGCGATACCAGCCGCAGCCCGCTGATCCAGGTGATGTTCGTGATGCAGAACGTCCCCGCGCCGTCGTTCGCGCTGCCCGGCATCGAAATCACCGAAGAAAACATCCAGAAGCCCACGGCCAAGTTCGATCTGACGCTTACGCTATTCGAGCGAGACGCGACCCTGCAGGGCCGCATCGAATACGCGACCGATCTCTTCAATGCAGCGACCATTGAACGAATGGCCGGGCACTTCACGCTGCTGCTGGAAGACATCGTCGCGTCCCCCGACACCCCGATCGGGCATCTGCGCCTGCTCACCGAGCGGGAGCGACAGCAGCTCGAAGAGTGGAACGATGCTGTAGTGGACGAATGCCGCGACGATTGCGTGCCGCAGCTCGTCGAGCAGCACGCCGCTCGCACGCCGAACGCGGTGGCGCTGACGTACGAGTTCTCGTCGTTGACCTACGGCGAGCTCAATGCGCGCGCCAATCCGCTGGCCCACCATCTGCGCGCGCTCGGGGTTGGCCCCGATGTCCCGGTCGGAGTCTGCCTCGAGCGATCGATCGATCTCGTCGTCGCTCTGCTCGCCGTTCTCAAAGCGGGCGGCGCTTACGTCCCGCTAGATCCGAGCTACCCCACCGGAAGGCTGGAGTTCATCCTGGCGGACACCTGCGCGAAGGTAGTGCTAACGCAGATCAGCCTACGGGATAAGCTGATCGACGGTTGCGCCAAGACCGTATGTCTCGACGAGGATGCAGGGACCTGGCGCGGGCTCCCCGCCGACAACCCGGCGTCCCTTGCCGGGCCCGAGCACCTTGCCTACATCATCTATACCTCGGGGTCCACCGGCAAGCCCAAGGGTGTCATGGTATCGCGCGCAAACGCCTCTCGCCTGTTCTCGGCGACGCGCTCGCGATTCGGGTTCGGTCCAGACGATGTCTGGACTTGCTTTCACTCGTACGCGTTCGATTTCTCGGTCTGGGAAATCTGGGGGGCGCTCATCCACGGCAGCCGGCTCGTCGTCGTGCCCCACCGCGTCAGTCGCAACCCGGACGCCTTCCACACGTTGCTCCGGGACGAGCGTGTCACAGTGCTGAACCAAACGCCATCGGCGTTTCGCCAATTGATCGCCGCCGATGCCCGAGTTCCGGATCCACGGCTCGCCCTGCGCTTGGTGATTCTTGGCGGAGAAGCGCTGGAATTCGCGATGCTTCGACCCTGGTTCGACCGCTACGGCGACCGTACGCCGAAACTCGTGAACATGTATGGGATCACCGAGACGACGGTTCACGTCACGCATCGCGAGGTGCGCGCGTCCGAAGCGTCTGCCGCTACGCCGTCCTTGATCGGGCGGCCGATCCCGGGTGTACGCATTCATCTGGTCGACCGCCATCTGCAACCGGTGCCGGTAGGCGTGGCAGGCGAGATCGTCGTCGGCGGAACAGGGGTCGCGAGAGGCTACGTGAATCGCCCGGACCTTACGGCGGAGCGTTTCATTCCCGATCCGTTCCGCGAAGCGTCGACTGCGACGCTCTACCGCTCGGGCGATCTGGCACGACGCCTGTGTGACGGAGAGATCGAGTATCTCGGGCGCGGCGACCAGCAGGTGAAGCTGCGCGGATTCCGGATCGAGCTGGGCGAAATCGAGTCGACGTTGATGGAGCTTCCGGGCGTGACCGATGCCGCTGTACTTCTTCGGGAGGACCTGCCAGGCGACCCCCGCCTCTGCGCTTACATCGTCATGCCAGATCCATCTCCGGATACCGAGCTGCGCGCAACGCTGAAACGGAAGCTGCCGGAATACATGATTCCAACTACGTTCGTTCATCTGCGCGCGCTTCATCTCACGCCGAATGGCAAGATCGATCGCCGGGCCTTGCCAGCCCCGCGATCGGTGACCCACGATGACGGTTTTCGACTGCCTTTGACTCCTATGGAGCAGGTCGTTGCCGATACTTGGGCGGAGGTGCTGCAGATCCCGCACGTCGGCATGCAAGATGATTTCTTCGATCTCGGCGGGCATTCGTTGTCGGCGATGCGCGTCGTCGCGCGCCTGCGCGAGATCCTTGGCATCGACCTGTCGATCAAGACGCTGTTCGACGCTCCAACGGTTGCCCAGCTCAGCAACCACTTGGCGCTCACCACTGCTGAACCACCCCATGGTTTCGGTCGGAATTCTCGGGCCCAGTCTTGAGTCCCAGTAGCTCAGAGCGACAGCCCGGCCTGGAGACGCGCCGACGACAATCAGCGATTAGGCGTCGATCGACTCAAGGGTGCGGCGATGGCAAGTTTTCCGCGAGCCGGTTCATCCATGCATGGAGCGCCGGTTGCTCGAACAGTTCTCGATGCGTGGCCTCGAGCGCGTACTGACGTGCATCAGAGCGAAGAAGACCAACGATCTTGCTCGGCTTTCCATGATCTCTGGACCACACGGTCGCTGCCCGGCCATCGTAGCGGCCTGGGCTGTACCCTTTCAGCAAACGCAGCATCGCGAGCCAGAACGCATCCTGGCGGTCGGGTGGGAACAGCAGGTCGACGGTACCGTTCCAGTGCAGGTCACCGTTGTCGAAGCCTGACGCAGGAAGATCGTCGGCCAACATCGGGTCGAGTAGAAAGAGCAGATCGACCTCCTCGCCCAAAGCCCGCAGTTGGTGGGCCATCTCGAACGCGATCATCGCGCCAGCCGAAAAGCCTCCTAGCCGATAGGGCCCTTCAGCCTGGATGCGCCGGATAGCACCCAGGTAGAAAGTCGCCAGTGACTGCAGCGACTTGGCATTCGTGAAGTCGCCACCGGCGGCTCGATTCGCAATTGCGAACACCGGGCATGGAACCGTCCATAGTCCCTGCAGTCCCCCAGCAAGCATCCGGTCGATACCATTGAAGAACAGCGGCACCCCGGTTCCCGAGGAGACCAGCGCGAAAACCATGCCCCGGCTCGCTTTCCGGTCGGTCTCCTGGCGTGCACGGTCGACACGTTCGGACAACGAGGCGAGCGTAGGCGCCTCGAAGACGAGAAACGTCGGAAGCGAGAGGTCGAACAGTCCCTCGACCTCTCCAATCATCGCCACCGCGGTGACCGACTCGCCGCCAAGCGCGAAGAAATGGTCCGCCGGCGAGACGATGTTTAGCCCGAACATGCGCTGCCAGATCCGCCCGATCGCATGCTCGGTCTGCGTCAAACCCGCCGAGGCACGTGGCGCGGGAGGCAGCGAAACCGAGAAGGAGTCGCTCTTCATGCCTACGCTCCGAGCCGCTTTCGCCGACGGGCATCGAGGCCAACGAAGAACTTCGACGAAGGCTCGAAGTGGTACGGGCCGCGCATCGCCGGCTCGGGGTAATGGCCCGCGACGTCGTAGCCCGTCGAGAGAGCGCGCAGAAATGCCGAGCAAATCCTAACGGAGAGTTCCGCCAGCGGGCAGTGATGATGGTCAAGGCCGAAGGGAGAGAAGTGCTCTGCGGCAGGAGCGCTCTCGAAGAAGCGGGCCGGGTCGAAAACGAACGGGCGCGGAAACGTATCGGCGTCCTTGTGGGTCTCCCACATGCACACCCGGAGCAGCCCGCCCTTGGGTATCAGCCAGCCCTCGAAGATGAAATTCTTCCTGACGTCGCGCATCACGCGCTCGCTCTGGTTCATCCGCAAGGTCTCCAGCACGAAGGCTTGTGCAGCCCTGTCTCCTGCACCGCGGGATGTGTTGGTTTCGAAAGCGATCTGCTCGAGCCAGGCCGGCGCATCGGCGGCGTAGCGCGATATCCACCTTAGCAATCCGCGCAAGTCATATCGACCGATCTCGACCATGTAGATCAGGTTGCCGAGCATCGTCGCGTCAGCCATGCCCATTGTCGACAGCGTCTTCAGGATGCCGCCCGCTTTCTGCCCCAGCGTATCGATCTCGCCCGACAGCGCGCGGAAGGCGCTCGCCTGTCGTTCGGTGATGTTCCAGACCACTCCGTGAGGACCAAGGGCCTGGTACGCCGCGACGAGACGTGCATGAGCGTCGGTTTCGGGACGAGCACCGTAGAACAGGACGATCAGGCAACTCGCCGCGATCTCGTTGAGCGCTATCAACCAGGCATCCGGCGAGCCGCCCCCGGGCGTGGACGCCGCATAGCGTGCGAGGATCCGGCCCGCAATCGCCTCGAAGTCTTCGTCGAGTGCGCGAGGATCGAGGGCGGAGATTGCTTGCACGAGCGCGCGCCGGTAATTGCGGTGCGTTTCACCCGCCATCCCTCGCATGAAACCCTTGGGAACCAGCGATTCGATCTCGATCGTCAGCGGACGCAGCGACTTCGCGTGCTCAATCAGCACCCGGCGCCCCAGCGCGTGACCGACCACGCAGACTACCATTCGCCGATGCATGATTCCTTTGAACACGGGGCCATGCTCGGCAGCGATGTCCAGCAGCGCAGCACGCGTGCGGCGCTCCAGTTCGAGAATATCGACCAGATCACCGGGAGGCAGGCGCCGGCCCGCCAGCAGCGCGCGTCCGTACGATTGCGCCACTTCCGCGAGTGGATTGTGTTCGGAGAACGGCTTGGCAACCTTGGGATGCACCGGCAGGCGTCGACGCGACTGGTTTGCCCCATGATAGCGGGCTCGATCGCAACAGACACTTGTGGGCCTCCGGCAGAGCAACCCGTGCCGAGCTTCGTGTGAGCCCACAAGGCCAGGTCGGATCTTCAAGCGGAAGTACGGGTCTCCCGACGAAGCATGGGCGCTGTCGGCCGAGACTGCGTGAAAACGATGGAATTGCAGCTGCGGCGCTTACGCTGGGTTCGACGAACGGATTGCGCGAGAAGCTCCGTGGCGACGAGTCGCGCCTTCACTTGCCCGTTCACCCGAGACGGACGAACATCGTTGACCCAGAGGAAACGACGGCTTACGCGGCGATCGGCATCGCCTGCTCGGCGAGTGCCGCGAGGTAGCCGGCCCCAAGCGGCAGCACGGCGTCGTTGAAATCGTAGCGGCTGCTGTGCAGGAATCCGCCGGTGTCGGCACCGCCCTGGCCGAGGCGAGCGAATGCGCCCGGTTTCGCCTGCAGCATGAACGAGAAATCCTCGGCGCCCATCGACGGATCGAGGTTGCGCACGACATTCTCGCAACCGACGAGCGATTCGGCGACGGCGGCGGCGAACATCGATTCGGCTTCGTGATTGACCGTCGGCGGATAGACACGCTCATAGGAGAGCGTCGCCCGTGCACCGAACGCGGCCGCGATCGACGAGACGAGCTCGCGAAGGCGCGTCTCGATCATGTCCTGCGTCTTCGGACGAAACGTGCGAACGGTGCCGACGAGCTTCGCGTGCGCGGGAATGACGCTCATCGCCGCCGGATTGCCCGCCTGCATCGCGCAAAGGCTTACGACCGCGGTGTCGAGCGGGCTCACGTTGCGGCTGACGATCGACTGCGCGGCGGTGATGATGTGGCCGGCGACGAGCACCGGATCGACCGCGATATGCGGATGCGCGCCGTGGCCGCCGCGCCCGTCGATCATGATTTCGATGCGGTCGGCCGCGGCCATCGCCGGCCCGGGCGTGATGCCGATGCGACCGGGCGGCAACGCGGGCCAGTTGTGAAGCGCGAACACACGCTCCGCGGGGAAGCGCTCGAAGAGGCCGTCGTCGATCATCGCTTTCGCGCCGGCGTAGCCTTCCTCGCCCGGCTGGAAGATCAGGTACGCGATGCCGTCGAAGTTGCGCGTCTCGCTCAAATAACGCGCTGCCGCGAGCAGCATCGTCGTGTGGCCGTCGTGGCCGCAGCCGTGCATGCGCCCGTCGTAGCGCGAGCGGTAGGACACGTCGTTCTCTTCCTGAAGCGGCAACGCATCCATGTCGGCACGAAGCGCCATGCGCCGCCCGCAGGTGTCCCGCGCGCCCGCGATCACCGCGACGATGCCGGTCTTGCCGATTCCGGCGTGATGCTCGATGCGCAGCGCCGTGAGGTGGTCGCACACGAGCCGTGCCGTGCGATGCTCCTCGAAGCCGAGCTCGGGATGGGCGTGAAGGTCGCGGCGAATGCGGGTGAAATCGTCGGACCAGCGCCGAATGTGGTCGACGGGGTGGCTTTTCATGATGTCGGGCCGCGATCGTGCCGAAGCGGCACGCCAGCGTCAAATGAGTCGATCGTATCAGGCAGCTCATACGCGCGGTGACAGGCGACGCGCACGTCATCGACAGAGTGCATCGGCGGCGTTTCGGTGGCGCAGCGGCCGATCGCATGCGCGCAACGCGAGCGGAACGAACAGCCTGCCGTTCGTGGAAGCGCAGAAGGCGCCTCGCCGCGCATGGCAATCGCCACCTGCCCGCGACGTCTGCGCAAGCTCGGCGTGCTGGCGAGCAGCGCGCGCGTATACGGATGGCGAGGTTGCGCAAAGACCGATCGCGCCGGCCCCTGCTCGACCGCCTTGCCGAGGTACATCACTAGCACGTCGCTGGCGATTCGACGCACGACTGCAAGATCGTGCGCGATGAAAAGATACGCGACGCCGAACGCCTTCTGCATGTCGAGCAACAGGTTCAGCACCTGGGCCTGCGTCGATACGTCGAGCGCCGCGATCGGTTCGTCGGCGACGATCAGCCGCGGCGCGAGCATCAGCGCGCGCGCCACCGCGATCCGCTGCCGCTGTCCGCCGGAAAACATGTGCGGATAGCGGCGGTAATGCTCGGCCCGCAGGCCGACCCTGGCGAGCATCGCGAGCGCCGCGTCGCGTCGATCGCGCGCATTGCCGCGACGCTGGATCGCAAGCGGTTCCGCGAGTATGGCGCCGATCGTGCGTCGCGGATCGAGCGATGCGTACGGATTCTGGAACACCATCTGGACCTGCGGACGCAACATCCGAAGCGTTCCTTTCTCGGCCCGGGCAACGTCGCGGCCGTCGAACATCAGCGATCCCGACGTCGGCGTCTCGATCATCGTCACCTGGCGCGCGAGCGTCGACTTGCCGCATCCCGATTCGCCGACGACGCCAAGCGTTCGACCGGCGTCGAGGCTGAACGACACGCCGTCGAGCGCGCGCACGAGCGTGCCTTTCGCGAAGTAGCCGGCACCGACGCGATAGTGGCGCGCCAGATCGCGGACTTCGAGGAGCGGGGAACTCATTCCGAGCGGAGCGGGAAGTGGCAACGCACCGATCCGCCCTGCCCGCGAACCAACGCAGGCCGCTCGTCCTCGCAGCGTTGCGCGGCGCGCGTGCATCGTGGCGCGAACAGGCAGCCGCGCGCGCGCTCGTTCGGCGCGGGAACAATGCCCGCGATCGTCGGCAAGCGTTCGTGCTCGTCGATCGCGAGCGCGTCGAGCAGCGCGCGCGTGTACGGATGGCGAGGCCCGTCGAAGAGCGCCGGCACGTTGCCGGTTTCCACGACCTGCCCGGCATACATGACGACGACGCGATCGGCGACCTCGGCCACCACCGCGAGATCGTGCGTGATCAGCAGAATCGCCATGCGAAGCTCGTCGCGAAGACGCGTCAGCAGTGCCAGGACTTGCGCCTGCACCGTCACGTCGAGCGCGGTCGTCGGCTCGTCGGCGATCAGAAGCCGCGGACGCCCGGCAATCGCGATCGCTATCATCACACGCTGTGCCATGCCGCCTGAAAGCTGGTGCGGATAGGCGCTAAGCCGCACCGACGGATCCGGCACGTCGACATCGCGCAGCAGCGCCAGCGCGCGTTCGCGGCGCATGCCGGTATTCGAGCGCTCGTGCGCGCTGCCGTGCAAACGAATTGCTTCGTCGAGCTGGTAGCCGACCGTGTAGCACGGATCGAGGCTCGCGTGCGGATCCTGGAAGATCATGCCGATGTCCCGGCCGGCCAACGCGCGACGATCGGTGGCTCGCATCGGGACGAGATCACGGCCTGCGAACGCCATGCGCTTCGCGACAATGCGGCCGGGAAAATCGACGAGATCGAGCAACGCGAGCGCCGTCATGGTTTTGCCGGAGCCCGATTCGCCGACCAGACCGACGATCTCCGCCGCGCCGATAGACAGGTCGACGCCTTCGACGGCCGGCAACGGCCGCGACGGTGTGCCGAAGTCGACGTGCAGGCCGGCGATGTCGACGAGATCGTCGATGGAATCTCGCACGCTGCTTCCGCTCATGCTCGCGTATACCGGAGCTTCGGATCGAGCGCATCGCGCAGGCCGTCGCCGGTCAGGTTGAACGCAAGCACGGTGACAAGGATCGCGAGGCCTGGCGATGTCACCACCCATGGTGCGCGTTGAATGAATTCGAGTGCCGAGGCCAGCATCGCGCCCCACTCCGGCGTCGGCGGTTGTGCACCGAGGCCCAGGAATCCCAACGCCGCGGCATCGAGGATTGCATTCGAAAAGCCGAGCGTCGCCTGCACGATCAGCGGCGCCACGCAGTTCGGAAGAATCGTCGCGAACATCAACCGCAACGCACCGGCGCCTGCGATTCGCGACGACGTGACGTATTCGCGACCGGCCTCCGCGATCACGGCCGCGCGCGCCAGGCGTACGTAATGGGGCACGAGCACGATCGCGATTGCGTACATCGCGTTGATCAGTCCCGGGCCGAGGATCGCGACGACGGCGATCGCGAGCAGCAGACTCGGCAAGGCGAGCGTCACGTCGGTGAGTCGCATGATCGCCGTGTCGACGACGCCGCGGAAATAACCGGCGAGAAGCCCGAGCGCCGTGCCGATCGACAGGGAGATCGTCACCGAGATCGCGCCGATCGCGAGCGACAGCCGCGTCCCGTAGATGAGTCGCGACAGGATGTCCCGACCAACAGCATCGGTGCCGAGGAGAAAGCGCGCACTTCCTCCCGTCTGCCACGCCGGCGGCGCGAGCTCGAAATCGCGGAACTGCTCGATCGGCGAATGCGGCGCAATGAAACCGGCGCCGATCGCGAGCGCACCAAGCACCGCGACGAGCGCCACGCCGACGAGCGCGCCTCGACCTTGTGCAAAGGCGCGCGCAAGCTCGACGAAGCGCGATGCCGGCTCGACCTCGCGGGGAATGCCCTGCGCGCTACGCACGGCGAATCCGCGGATTGATGATGCCGTAGAGCACGTCGACGACAAGGTTCACGGCGATCACGATGGCCGCGATCAGCAGGATGCCGCCCTGGACTACCGGGTAGTCGCGCGACTGCACGCCGTGGATCAGCCAGTTGCCGACGCCTGGCCACGAGAAGATCGTCTCGGTCAGGATCGCGCCCGATAGCAGAAGGCCCACCTGCAAGCCGACGACGGTCACGACCGGGATCAGCGCATTGCGAAGCGCGTGCACGATCACGACGCGCCATCTCGGCAGACCCTTCGCGCGCGCCGCGCGCACGAAATCCTCGCGCAGCACTTCGAGCATCGCGGAACGCGTCATCCTAGCAATCACCGCCAGCGGAACCGTGCCGAGGACGATCGTCGGCAACACGAGATGCGACAGCGCCGAGCGAAAGGCGCCGGGATCGCGCGCAAGCAGCGTGTCGATCAGCATGAAGCCGGTCACGGCGGGGACGTCGTATTGGACGGCGATGCGTCCCGAGACCGGCGTCCAGCCGAGTTGCACCGAAAAGAACAGGATCAGGAGCAGCGCCCACCAGAAGATCGGCATCGAATAGCCGGTGAGCGAGACGCCCATCACTGCGTAATCCGCGACGGTGTTGTGCTTCAGCGCAGCGATGATCCCCGCGGGCAAGCCGACGACGAGCGCGAACACGAGCGCAAAGAACGCGAGCTCGACGGTCGCGGGAAACAGCGTTGCGAACTCGCGCGCGACACTGTCATGCGTCGTGAGGGAATTGCCGAGGTCACCGCGCAGCACGTCCTTCACGTACGCCGCATACTGCACGGGCAGCGGACGATCGAGGCCGAACTCGTGGAGCAATCGCGCGCGACGCACCGGGTCCATCCCGCGCTCGCCGGAAATGTTTTCGACCGGATCGCCGGGGATCAGGTGAATCAGCGCGAACGCGAGCAGCGTCACGCCGATGAACGTCGGCACGACGAGCGCGGCGCGACGAAGCAGGAATGCGAGCACGCGAGCGACTCTAGCGCGTCATGTCGCGGACGTAGCAGACAAAAAGGGGCCAGGGTCGAATTTCGGGAAATTCGACCCTGGCCCCTTTTTCACGCTCGCACTTCATGGTGCGCGTCGCAGGAGGAGCCGAACGACCAAAGGCGATCTCGGCAGCCACCGGGCCACCGGGAACGCGCGCACCTCGTCGTATCCGGGCACCATCCCGAACGCGACGACGTATCGGTCGTCCTTCACCCACCACCAGCTCTTCCCCTGCGTGCGCTCCACCATGCCGTGCGCAAGGCGGCGATCGCCGTTGTATTCGTAGCCGCCATCGAGCGTTTCGAGAGTGGCGCCGAGCGATTCCGCATAGTGGATCGCGTCCCATCGTGCGCGATTCCACGCGAAGTAGTCGTGCGTCGCCATCGCGCCGAACGCAAGCGATGCAAGGAGCCATGCACCGGCGAGCGCGCGTCGCCATCGTCCGTCGTTGGATTGTGCCGGCCACGTCATTGCCCATAACGCGAACAGCAGCGGCACGACGTAGATCAGGTACCGATCGAAATAGTCGGTGATCGCGAATGGCGCGACGTAGCCCGCGATCGTTGCCGCGATGAACACGCGCTCGGGCGACGAGCGCCAGCCCATCGACGCGAAATGCTTCACGGTTGCCAGCGCGAGCCCGGCAAGCGCCGCGACTCCGCACGCGGCGCCGACGCCCGCGATGCGCCACAGAATGCCCGGGCTGCGATCGAACGAAGCGAGCCCGCGCGGTTGCGCATCGTAGAGCGTGAACGGGCCGATCCCGGCGCGATCGATCACGAATTGTTCGCGATACGGCGGCAGCCAGCCGATCGCCAGCGCCGCGATCGACAGCGCAACCGCGCCGCAGATCACGACGCGCCGCACGCCGGTGTGCGCCGGAAGGCCGCGCCATGCGAACCATCCGAACGTGAACCAGCCGAGGTAACCGGCGATGCCAACGAGATTCTCGCCGGCCTGTCGCCACAGGCTTCCATCGCCATGCGCGAGCCTGACGAGCGTCGCAGTCAGGCGCTCGCTCACGTACCGCTGTCCCTCCGGCACACCTGGCCCGTACGCAAGATACGCTTCGAACGCCGCCATTGCTGCGAGCGTCAGCGCCAATGGCGCCAGCGCGACCAGCGATTTGCGCAAATCGAGCCGCGCAGGACGCCAAAGCCATGCGATGGCGAATGCGACAGGAACGACGACGACAATCTGCCGTTCGAGCGCCCCGAGGGCGCACAGGATCGCAGCCGCAACCAAAAGCGGCCACGAGAACGATGCGAAGAGGCGCAGCATCAGCGCGACCGCGCCGAGCGCGAACAGTAGGCCGTAGACGTCCGACATGAACGAGTTCGCGAGGATCGGCCAGACTGGCACGGAAAGAAGCGTCAACGCACCGACGAACGCGTCGCGCGGACTCACGCGAACGACACGAAGGCACGCGTAGGCGGCGAACGCGGCGAGGGCGGCGATCGTCTGCGTCAAATGTCGCAGCACCTCGAAGGAATCGCCGAACAGCGCGGCAACGGCGCCGCCGAGCAGCGTCTGCGGCAAAACGCTCGCGGTCGCCCACGGCGACAAACGAAGCACGTGCTCGCGCAACAGCCATGTCACGCCGTGCGCGTACGTCCAATCATCATCGATGCCGAAGTTGCCGCGGGGCGCGACGACTGCGATGACGAGCAGTTGAACGGCGACGAGCGCAGCGAGCGTGCCCGCGTCAGCCCATGGGAACGCGCGCTCGCGGACGGCGATACCGGTCAGGCGCGCGCCGATCGTCCGGGACGAGAGGGAAGACAACGTTCGCGCGAAGCTTTCGCGATTACTTCACATCGCTTGCGCGATCACCTGCGAATTCCACCTGGTCGAAATAGTGATGCGCGGTCGCGTCCATCTTGTAGCCACGAACCTCCTTGCGCAATGCGTCGAAGCGCAGCGAATGCGCGATGGGGATCCACGGCGCCTCTTCCTTGACGATCACCTGTGCCTGTTCGTAGAGTTTCGCGCGGTCCGCCTGCTTCGGCGTCTGCGCCGCCTTGATCACGAGGTCCTCGAACGCCTTGTTGCACCAGCGCGAAACGTTGCCGCCGCCCTTTACCGCCTCGCATCCCAATAACGGCACGAAGAAATTGTCGGGATCGCCGTTGTCGCCCGACCAGCCGAACATCATCACCGTCTGCTCGCCGGTCTTGCTGCGCTTTCGATACTCGGCCCACTCGTACGTGACGAGCCGCGCGCGCACGCCAACCTTCGCCCAGTCCGCCTGGATCAATTCGGCCATCCGCTTGCCGTCGGGGTTGTACGGGCGCGTCACCGGCAAATACCAGAGATCGACGTCCAATCCATTCGCAAGGCCCGCTTGCGAGAGAAGGCCCTTCGCCTTCGCCGGATCGTACGGGTAATCCCTGACCGCATCGTTGTAGCCCCACAGGATCGGCGGAATCGGATTCTTCGCAACTTGACCATTGCCCTGGTAGACGGCCTTGAGGATCGCCTCCTTGTTCGTCGCGTAGTTCAATGCCTGCCGCACGCGCTTGTCGTCGAATGGCTTCCTTTCGACGTTGAACGCGATGTAGCCGATGTTGAGCCCTTCCTTGCGCTGCACGGCGAGCGCCGGATCCGCACGCATCGCGTCGAGATCCGCCGGCTTTGGGAACGCCATCACCTGGCATTCGCCGGCCTTGAGCTTCGCGTAGCGCGCCGTCGCATCGCGCGTGATCGAATAGATGAGGGTGTCGATCTTCGGTCGCCCGCCCCAGTACCCGTCGAACGCCTTGTAGCGGATCGTCGCGTCCTTCTGGTAGCTCACGAACTCGAACGGGCCGGTGCCGATCGGGTACACGTCGGCGGCATTCGGCGTGCCCTTCTTCATCATCGCATCGAAGTACTCCTTCGACAGGATCGACGCGAAATCCATCGCCATGTCCGCGAGGAACGGCGCCTCGGCACGTTTCAGCACGAAGCGCACCGTGTAATCGTCGAGCTTCTCGACGCGATCGACGATGTTCTTCATCCCCATGTCATCGAAGTACGCGAACGTCTGGCCCGCCGTGAGCTTGTGGAACGGCTGATTCTCGTCGGCCATCCGGTTCCACGAGAACAGCACGTCATCGGCGTCGAAGTCGCGCGTCGGTCTGAAGTTGGCGTTGCCGTGGAACTTCACGCCCTCGCGCAGCTTGAACGTGTATTGCTTGCCGTCCGGCGCGATCGTCCACGATTGCGCGAGCGCCGGCACGATGTTCGTCGTGCCGATCTCGAACTGGACGAGGCGGTTGAACATCGGCACGGACACCGCATCGAAGGTCGTCCCCGTGCTGAAGAATTGCGGCTGGAAGCCTTCGGGACTGCCTTCGGAACAGTAAACGAGCGTGCCCTTGGCGCCGGCGCCGCCGGCGAAAAGCGCGACGAGCATCGCGCAGGCAAGCGTTCTGGCATTGGCATTCATGTCGGTTTCGATCGCGCCTTTCGCGCAGTGAAAAGACAAATGCCGGCGGTCACCGACACGTTGAGGCTTTCGACGCTGCCGCGCATCGGGATGCCAACAAGCAGATCGCAGGATTCGCGTACGAGCCTTCGCAACCCCTGCCCTTCAGCGCCGAGCACCCACGCGATCGGACCCGACACGTCGGCATCGAACAGGCTCTCGCCTTGCGGATCGGCGCCGAGCAGCCAGATGCCGCGCTCCTTCAGCTCGCGCATCGTGCGCGCGAGGTTCGTGACGGCGATCACGGGAATCGTTTCCGCGGCGCCGCTCGCAGCCTTCGCGACCGTCGCGTTGACGCCGACTGCGCGATCCTTCGGCACGACGATCGCATGCGCGCCGAACGCGTCGGCGCTTCGCAGGCAGGCGCCGAGATTGTGCGGATCGGTGACGCCGTCGAGCAGCAGAAGAAGCGGCGGCTCGGCGAGATCCGAGAGAACGTCATCGAGCGTGGCGCGCGCATCGACGGCATCGACGATCGCGACGACACCCTGATGCGCGCCGCTCCCGGCGAGCGCCGAAAGCCGCGACCCGTCGACCGCGTGAATTGCCACGTTGCCTGCGCGCGCGCGCGCCACGAGCTCGCGGATGCGTGCATCGTGCCGCGCTTCGTCGACGTACACCGCGCGTACGGAGGACGCGTCCTGGCGCAACCGCGCGGTGACGGCGTGAAAACCGAACAGGGTTCGCGTAGCAGGCACGGCATGCGAGCGCATCGATTCCGGATGGCGCGGGGCGGCCATTCTACCGCCGTACGTCGGGGTCAGCGGGTATGCCAGAATCCGTGCGCCGCGCGCCCCGCCGGCCCACGAAAGCTACCGAAGAAGTGATTGCCGACGACCTCCGTCAGTTCGCCGAATCGACGCTGCTTGCGCTTGCCGCGCTGCTTCCGATCGTCAATCCGCTCGGCGCCGCGCCCGTCTATCTCGCCAAGACCGTCGATCTCACCGCGCAACAGCACGCCTATCTCTCGCGCCGCGTCGCCGCGAACTGTTTCGTGCTTCTGCTCGCGTCGCTTCTCGTCGGAACCTATGTGCTCGACTTCTTCGGCATCTCGGTGCCGGTCGTGCAAGTGGCCGGCGGTCTCGTCGTCTGCTCGCTCGCGTGGTCGCTGCTGCAACAGCCCGACGAGCCGCTCGAATGGGCGCACGACGCCGCGAATCCGATTCGCCATCCGGACCTTCGGGCGCGCGCGTTCTATCCCCTGACGATGCCGCTGATCGTCGGTCCCGGCTCGATTTCGGTAGCGGTCACGATCGGCGCGAACCAGGCGCACGCCTTTCGCCCGCTGATCATCGATTCGCTTGCGCACGTTGCGACCGCACTCGTGATGGCCATCGCGATCTTCGTGACGCTTCGCTATGCCGAACCGATCCTGCGCCGATTTGGGGCGACCGGCACCGCGGTGCTGCTACGGTTGTCCGCCTTCATCCTGCTCTGCATCGGCGTGCAGATCCTCTGGAACGGCGTGTCGGCGCTTGCGCGCGCCTACGGGCTACACTGATTCGCTGCTTATCGCCTTCGCGTGCCAAAGCTCCGCGAAACGCGCTTCGGGCTCGGGACGGCCGAACAGATAGCCCTGCGCGGCACGGCAGCCGTGCGCGCGCAGCCACTTGGCCTGCGCCAGCGTTTCGACGCCTTCGGCAACGACAGTGAGCGATAGCGCGTTGGCAAGCGAGAGGATCGCACTCGCAATGCTGACATGCTCGGTGCTCGCCGGCAGACCGCTGACGAAGGAGCGGTCGATCTTCACCGTGTCGAGCGGCATCGCCGAGAGGTAGCGAAGCGACGAATAGCCGGTGCCGAAGTCATCGAGCGCGATCGTCACGCCAAGCTCACGCAGGCGCCGAAGGATGCGCACCGAAGCGTCGAGATCGTGCACGAGCACCGATTCGGTGATCTCGAGCTCGATTCGTGCATTCGCTCCGGCGCGAATCAGGATGTCGCTCATCATGTCGACGAACCCGTCGCGCAAGAGCTGCACCGGCGACACGTTGACGGCAATCGGCGGGCGCGCGCCGCTTTGCGCCTGCAACCGCGCCTGCGCACGAAGCGCTTCCTCGATCACGAAACGGCCGAGCCGGTCGATGCGCCGCGATTCCTCGAGCACGCCGATGAAGCGCTGCGGTCCGATGAGCCCTTCGTCCGGATCGTCGATGCGCACGAGCGCCTCGGCGCCGAGAATGCGCCCGCTGTGAACGTCGACCTTCGGCTGATAGTGGAGAACGAAGCCGTCGTTCGCGAGCGCCCTGGCGATCTTGTGCTCGATGTCGAGCCGCGAGGCGACGACCGTCTTCATCTGCGGCGAGCAGAAGGCGTAGCGCACGCGCGTCCTGCGCGCCTCGTCGAGCGCGTTTTCCGCGCTTTGGAACAGCGTATCGGCGTCGACGCCGTCGCCGGGATGAACCGCGATGCCGGCGCGTAGCGTGATCTGAATCTCGCGCTCGTTGACGACGTGCCGCACGTTGGATAGCGAAGGCCCCTCGCCGAACAGCATGCCGGGCAGCGTCGCCGCGTCGGTGAGATCGTTCGCGACGAGCGCGAAGCGGTCTCCTTCGAGTCGCGCGACCCGTGCTTCGTCGCCGGAGATGGCACGGAGCCGATTCGCGAGCAACCGCAGAAGATCGTCGCCCGCCTGCTGTCCGCCCAGCATGTTGATGTCGCGCAGGCGCTCGATCGAAAGCAGCACGAGCGCGAGCTTCGCTCCATGTCGCTGTGCGGCGTTGACGAACTCGTGCAATCGGCTTTGCAGGAACCTGCGGTTCGGAAGCCCAGTGAGCGGGTCGTACAGCGCGAGGTAATCGGCCTCGCTCTGCTTCGACAGGAGCTGCAGCGCGAGCGAGAGATTGCCGGCGACCTCGCGCAGTAGCTGCGCGACGGCCGCCTCGAAGAAGCCCGGCTGCCATGCGTACAGACGAATCTCGCCGACCCCTTTGCCCTCGATCGCGAGCGGAAATACCGCGGCCGCGCGTATGCCTTTCGCGAGCAGCTCATCGCGATCGGGCGCGTCGCTGCCCGCGATCTCGTTCCAGACCCGTGCGCCTGCAGCGCCCGCGGAAATGGCATCGCCCATCCCCGGCATCACGCTTGGCGAAAAGACGGCGGACGCGCCGGCACGCGGTGTCACCCCCGCGCGCGCCGAGAAGCTCGCATTCATGTGCTGGACGTCGAAAATCGTCGCGACCGCGCCGGCGATATCGCCGACGCGCGCGGCGAGCCGCACGGCCTCTTGAAGAAGATCACGATCGCGGCGAATGCGAACGATCGCCGCATTGATGTTGGCAAGCCACGTGTGGACGCCGGCAAGACGCGCAAGCCGTTGCCGATCGCGCATCGCGGTGGTGATGTCGCGCACGATGCCGTCGAAACGCTCGCCCTTCCCTTCCGGGACGACCTGGCCGCGATGGTGGACCCAGCAGAGCGTGCCATCAGGACGGACGATGCGGTACTCGACGTCGAATGCCGTGCCGGTCAACGCACGCTGCCACGCATCGAGCGCGCGCGCGCGGTCCTCCGGATGAATGGCATCCTTCCAAAGACCGGGGCTCGCATGAAAATCCGACGCGGGCCGGCCGTAGACGCTCTCGCATGCCTGGCTCATGAACTCGACTTGCTCGCCTGGCAGCGTCGCCGACCACAGCACGTCGGGGAGTGTCGTCGAGACGTCGTGCAGCCGCCGCTGCAACCGCGTCAACGCCGCCTCGGTGCGCCGCCGGTCCGCGCCAAGCCGCGCTTCCCTGACGCATCGCTCGATCGTCGACGGAAGCCTGCGCAGGTTGGTCTTCAGCACGTAGTCGCTCGCGCCGGCGCGAAGCGCGCGAATCGCGGCGTCCTCGCCCACGGTGCCCGACACGAATACGAACGGAACTTCGGGCGCCACCCGACGCGTGAGATCGAGGGCGGCGAGACCATCGAAGTGCGGCATGGAGAAATCCGAGATGATCGCGTCGGGCCCGAATTCGGCGAGCGCGGTCAACATTGCAGGCTCGGTTTCGACGACGCGTGAAATCGCGTGCACGCCTGCCCGGCGCAGCTCGTACATCTCGAGCTCGACGTCGGCCGCGACGTCCTCGACGATCAGAAGACGTAGCGGCGCCGCCGCTTCGCGATCCGCGTTCTCAGCCCGGGACACGATTGGTGACGATCCAGTAAAGACCAACCTCGACGACGGTCTTCGCGAATTGAGAGAAATCGATCGGCTTGACGACGTAGCTGTTCGCGCCGAGCAGATAGCTCTGGGTCACGTCGCGCTCCTCGTTCGACGACGTCATGATAACGACCGGCAGCGTGCGAGACGCCTCCGTTGCGCGAAGCTTTCGCAATACCTCGACGCCGTCGATCTTCGGCATCTTGAGGTCGAGCAGCACGAGCTTCAGAAGGCGCGCCGGCGTGCAACCCTCGTAGGGGCCCGTTTGATTGAGAAAATCGAGCGCCTCCTGGCCATCGCGGACGCGATGCACCGCATTGCCGATGTTGCTCTTGCGAAGCGCGCGAAGCGTCATCTCGGCATCGGCATCGCTGTCTTCTGCAAGCAGGATGTCGACCATCTCGTAGTTGCTACTCATTTCGGCCTCCCCGCCGGCAAGGTGAAGTAAAAGGTCGCGCCTTCGCCAGGACGCCCCTCGCCCCAGACGCGGCCGCCATGGCGCGCGACGATCCGCTGCACGATCGCGAGGCCCACGCCGGTCCCCGGGAATTCACTCGCCGAATGGAGACGCTGGAACACGCCGAAGAGCTTCTCGTAATAGCGCATGTCGAAGCCGGCGCCGTTGTCCTCGATCCGATATTGCGTGAAGCCATCGTCATTCACGCCGCCGCCGATGCGAATGCGTGGTTGAGCGACCTTGGCGCTGTATTTCACCGCGTTGTCGATCAGGTTCGCCCACACTTGCTTCACGAGCGAGCGATCGCCGTGCGCGGCGGGCAGCGGCCCGACGACGATCATGTCGTGCTTGCCACCGTGTTCGACGAGCACCTCATTGACGAGCGCCACCATGTCGACCGGAGCGGCCACGAAAGCAACCTTGCCAAGGCGCGAGAACGCGAGCAAATCGTCGATCAGCCGCCCCATCGCATCGGCGCTGGAGCGGACGATCGCGAGGAGACGCTGCCCCTCCGTGTCGAGGTTTGCAGCGTGGTCCTCCGCGAGCATCGATGCGAAACCGTTGATGGCGCGAAGCGGCGCGCGCAGGTCGTGCGAGACCGAATACGAAAACGATTCGAGCTCGCGATTGCTCGCTTCGACGCGCTCGGAGTACGCGCGAAGCTGCGCGTTGAGCGCGGCGACTTCGCCCGCATAGCGTTCGATGCGCGCCTGTGCGCGCGATCGCCGGTTCACTTCGCCGCGTAGCGCAAAGAACACGATGGCCAGCGTGAGCAGGCTGGCAACGTTCCCCGCGACGATCCACGCCTTGGCGCGTGAAGCCTCCGCCGACGTCGCCTGCTCGCGCGCGGCGAGAAGGCCACGCTCGACCTGTTCGGCTGCATCGGCGAGGTTCGAGATTCGTTCGCCATCGGTCGGCAACGTTTCGGCCGTCTCGATCGCTGCCGGAGGTTCGCCATGCGACACCGCAGCCGGCCGCTGCGCGATGGACGCGTCGATCGACTGCAAATCCTGACGTATCGCGTCACCCAATGCGACCATCCGGGCGTGCTGATCGGGATTGTCGACCGTGAGCTCGGCAAGCTTCGCGGCGCTCTTCTGGACCTCCGCGCGGCTCGTACGGTAGTCGTCGAGCGCGTCGGGGGATTGCCTTGCGAGGTATCGTCGCCACGCGAGCCGCAGTCGCCCGTCGTCGCCGGCGAGCTGCCCCAGTTCGGCGATGATCTCGTCGCTATGCGCCACCCAGTGTGTACTGTCCTCGAAGGCGGCGATGCCTCGATAGGCGATCACCGCGATCGTGGAGAGCAACGCGAACGACACGAATACGCCTGCCCAGACGAATGCGGGCGTTGCCGGTACCGACCGCGGCAGCCTCCCTGGCAGCCGAAGCGTGTCCTCCATGATGGGGTCGCTCGAATGGATACGAAGGCGATGGGCAGCAGGTTTCGTGCCGATCGGCAATGGGCGGCGGGCTGCTCGCCTTCGCTATAATCCGCTGTTCTATGCCGGTGTAGCTCAGTTGGTAGAGCAGCGCATTCGTAATGCGAAGGTCGGGGGTTCGACTCCCTCTACCGGCACCACCGCTAAAAAAGTGCACGGACCGTGACCACCACTCCCCCGTGCCGGTGTCGTCGTCGATAAGCTATGCATACGATGACATTCGATCGACCGAGCGACAAGTTGCGGGATTACCAAGCGCGAAGCGATGTTAACGCTCTACGCGTGATCAACTTTTGCGCCGTCCCGCCGGTCGAATCGCAATGAGCCCGAATTCGCGCCGTTGTCTCGCCATTGCTACCCTCGCGATCGCGGGGATCGTTCTCGCCCCGGCGGCACTTGCGCAAGCGCCTTCGCCGAATGGCGCGCCGAGGAGCGGTCCTCCGGTGCCTCCGGTCTACAAGTGTCACCAGGCGGACGGCACCGTCCTCTACCAGGACTACGCGTGCAAGGGTGCTGTCGTCGTCGACATAAAACCCGATTCCGCGGATCCCGCGGCGATCGAGCGATTGCGTCGCGAGGACGCCGCCTTCGACCAGGCCGCCGCGCAACGGCACGCGATCGATGCCGCCGCGCGGCGGGAGCAGATCGGGCGGGCACGCGAAGTCGAGGCGGCGCAGCGTGACGAAGAGCGGCAAGCGCGCGCGGACGAAGCGGCGGCCTCCTATCCCGGCTATTTCTTCGTCACGCCCCAGCGGCCCTTCAAGACCCATCGGCACGATCGGCCCGAACATCGTCCCCAGATCGTTCCGAAGCATCGCCCGCCTTCGATGCTCCATCGCGAGCAGCCGATCTGAGTACAGCCAGGTACGTGCGCTGAAACGCGCACACGGGAAAGCGGCTTTTAGTCTCCTGCCGGAATGCCGATCAGAGGTGCGCGGCGCCCGTCCCGAACAGGCCGATCACGCCGACCAGGATCAGGTAAATCGCAACGATGTAGTTGAGAAGTCGCGGCACGATCAGGATCAGGATGCCCGCGATCAGCGCGACGAGCGGCGCAAAGCTCAGGGAAAGGTTCATCGTGTTGTCCTGTTGGCCATGCATGGAGAGCGGCTCGCCATGTTACTGCATGCGGATCGCGTGCAGCCGGAAGCGAAGTGAAATCTCGTCCTGCACCTGGATCGCGCCGCCGAGGATCGAAAGCGGCTCGATGCCGAAGTCGTTCTGGCGTAGCGCGAGGCGGCCCGACGCGTCAATGCCCGTGGAGCGCACCAAAAGCTCGATCGGCATCGAAACGCTGCGCGTCGTGCCGTGCAAGGTGACCTCGACATCGACCCGGGTTGGTGGATCGCCGCTGACCGGACCCTCAACGTGGATACGCACGAACGGATAGCGCTCGGTGTCAAGCACGCGCGTCAGCATGTTGCGTCGCGTGCCGGCAATATCCTCGGGGGACGGATGCGTATCGAAATGTGCCTCGGCGCGTAACGCCGGCTCGTCGACTGTCAATCGATCGAGCGGCGCGTAGAGGTCTGCGCGTCCCGCGCCCGGCCATATGAACCCTTCGATGTCGCGGCTCGCGACGACATGATCGTGTCCAAGGCGTGCGAGGGCCCCCGCGCGCCGTACTTCGATGACCACGAGCGACGAGCGGGGATCGATGGCGTAGATCGCATCGCCGTGAGCAGCCGCCTCGCGATATAGCTGCGCGGGAAACCCTTCGGGCGCCACCGCGCGCGACGCGGGCGGCCGGACCTGTGGTGCGCATGCCGCAAGCGCGATCGCGAAAGCGACCGCAACGAGCCGGCCTATTGGCATTTCATCCGTTGCCGCGGGGCGCTCCGCTGCGGCGCTCGATTTCCGCTGCGAGTGCTTCGAGATCGCGAATCGCTGTCTGCTCGACGATCGGCTGCAGCAGGCGACCAAGCGGCGCGAATGTGGATTCCACGCGCCCGACGTAATCGATCCGCACACCAGTGTCGGTATTCGTCAGCTCGAACGTGCTCGAAAGCGATGGAAGCGGAGGTGCTTTCGCGAACGAACGAAGCTCGCGCGGAGGAAACTCGGCGATCTCGTAGGTCACGCGAACCGGAAAGCGTGCCCTCCACACCGCGACCTCGTCCGACTGCTCGACGACGACGCTCGATCCATGGCGTGCGAGGACGCGACTCGCACGTACGCCCGGGATGAAATTGCGGTAACGCGCGTAATCGGTGAGCACGCGCCACGCCGTTGCCCCATCCGCATTGACTGTCGCGCTCGCCTCGATCACGACATCGTCGCCGATCCTCGTCAGGCGAGCGTCGACGACCGCGGCGCACGCATCGACCGAAACGATGGCGAGCACGACCAGCGCGAGCCTTGCCGCGACCCGCACCAATCCGTTGCCATGGATGCGCATCCGGACGCGAACAGTCGCGATGTTCCGTGCATTCCGTTGAAATGCCACCGCTGCGGCGACGCTCGATGGAGATCCGCGGAGGAATGGGCCGATACATCGGGCTGTTCGCCGATGCACGACGACTGCCGATGCGCGACCGGCGCGTTCGGCGTGGACGTCGCATCCCCGGGGCCAATATCGCCCGATACATCGGGAAGGAGCTCACGTGTCCATGCAAATCTCTTTCGCGCGCCCGCGCACGCGAACCGCTCGTGCAATGGCGCCGTTCGCGTTCGCGTTGTCGCTCGCCTTCGCCGGCAGTGCATCAGCGCAACTGGCGCCCAACCAGACGCAGGGCTTCGGCAACGGCCGACTGGTTACCTTCACGTATCTGCAAAACTTCGACTGCGTCGACGAACCGCTACTCGATCTCGACTTCAATCACATCCCGGCGCAATCGGACCCGAACGAGATGCAGACGCCGATTTGCCAGGTCGTCACCGAGCCGGGGCACGATCCTTCCGGCGGCGATTTGTTACATACCGCGCATCTCTACGTGCTAGTGCCGATGTTCGGAACGAGCAAGGACCCGGGCGACGCGATGGAATGCCCCGATGGCGGCCGGCCGGGCGAGCTTTGCGGAACCACGCTCGGCAATGCGCTCATCGGCCTGTTCGGGTTCGTTCCCGAAGCATGGAAAAAAACGCCGAGCGTGCAAACGCAATGTCCCGATCCGAACAACCACGTACCGGGCACCTGCACGATGCACGCATCGTCGGTCGATCTTTCGGTATTGCTGGCGGGAATGCCAGGCGTCCCCGATCCACCAACCGGACCGATTTTCGTGCCGACGCCCAATCACAGCCACGTCGTCGACAATTCGCGCGTCAATGCGAAGCCGATCTGGTGGGAGGTGCGACCGGTGCTCGTGATGGATCCTGCCGACTGGCCCGCCCCGGATGCCAGCAGCGGCATCACGTCGTCGAAGATCATGGACGCGACCGAAGCAGCCGGTCGCGCAGTGGAAGTTGGCTCGAATTTCTTCCTGTTCTTCAGCTCGAAGATGAGTGGGATGAACGGCATGCACTGAGCGCGACGCCCGATCTCCCCGTACACGTTCACCGGAAGCGCGCGAGATACGCGTCGGCGTTTCGCGCCTCGCGCGCTCGGAGCCGCGCACATCCCTCGATCGATTCGAGGACCTGCGCGAGGTTGTGCAGCGCACCCGGATACCGAGTCGCGCGATCGCGCCAGAACGAAGCGACCGCGGCGCGATCTCCTTCGCTGCACAGCCCTTCGGCGTAGCCCGGCCAGCCGCCGGGCGCATCGCGATCGACCCGCGAGGCGAGTGCGTCGAAATGCGCGGCGATGAAGTCGTAACGGGGACGGGGCGGCGGTGAGCCATAGGCCGCAAGCCCGAGCGCGGTCATCGCTTCGCGCACGTCGATGTGCGAATCGAGCAGGAGCGCGAACGCGCGCCTGGCGAGCATCGGATCGCGAAACGAGAAGAGCGCGATCATGAGGTTGCGCCGATCGAGCCGATTGCGCGTCTCGCGCAGCGACTGCTCCATCGCATCGAAGAGCGAACGATCGCTCGATTCGGCGGCGACGAGCAGCACGGTGTCCGCGATATCGGGGTCGACGGCCGTGTGATCGTGTAGCCAGCGCCGGGCAAGCGATCGCGCCTCGCGCGCGAGCGACGGCATGTCGGGGCCGGCGAAGCGCAGCAGCGCGCGCCGCACGAGGCGATCGTCATCGCTCTCGCCCTGCTTCGGCATGAAGCCGAGCGCCCGAGCCCGCGGTCCAAACGTCTGCTGGACGAACGCCGCGAAATGATCGTGCGCTTCCTCGCCGATCGCTTCGTCCCGAACGAACGCGGCGACGTCGATCGCCGCGTCGAGCACGGCACGATCGCGCGAGGCAGCCGCCGTTCGGATTGCGTCGAGCACGGTTGCAGCATCGATCTCGCCAGCACGCAGGAGTGGTCGCAAATCGAAGACGAATCCGGCATGCTCAGCCGGCGTGAGCCGAGCTTCCTGCGTTGCGAGCATCCGTCGCATGGGCTCGTCGTACGACGCAACGTAATAGCCTCGCCCGCCGGCATTCGCGAAGACGAACGTCGGGCACGCGTCGCCGAGATCCATCGTCGCCTGGCGATCGGCCAGCAGCGTGCACGCTTCACGCGTCTCGTGCTCGGAGCCGTAACGGACGCACACGGGAATGTTCCACGTTTGCGCACCTGGCACGGCGGCGCCGTACGGTTCGTATCGACGTTGTGTGAGTACGAGTCGCGGTCGCGCACCCGTGCAGTCGAGCTTCGTCGCGACTTCCGGCACGCCGTTCTGGTCGAGAAACGTCCGAAACGCCGGCGCGAGGGGCAGCGGCGTCGATGCGGCGAGGGCGTGAAGGAAATCGTCGGCCGTCGCATTGGCGTCGCGATGCCGTTCGAGATACGCACGAACGCCGCGGCGAAATGTGTCCTGGCCGAGCCAGCCCTCGAACATCCCGATGACCGTCGCACCCTTCTGGTAGGTGATCGAATCGAACGCGTTGTAGATATCGCCGCGCTCGAGGATCGGCTGACGAATGCTTCGCGCCGACGAAAGCGAATCGGCCTCGATCGCGTTGGCGCGTGCGCGGACGCTGGCCGCGCCATGCTCGTACGCGGGATTCCACGCGTCGACCGTCTTGTCCGCGAACCACGTCGCGAACGCCTCGTTGAGCCAGATATCGTCCCACCATGCCATCGTGACGAGGTTGCCGAACCACTGGTGCGCGATCTCGTGCGCGGCGACATTTGCGAGCGCATGGCGATAGGGCGCGCTCGCCGAACCGGGCGCAAGCAGGATCGGCGCGCCATACGTGATGAGCCCCGCGTTCTCCATCGCGAAGCGAACCGTCAGCGGGATCGCGGCGTGGTCGAGCTTCTCGTAGGGAAAGCCGATGCCGAACCAGTCCTCCTCGCGCGCGAGCAACTGCGGAAGCGCGTGGACCGCGAACGCGAGATCGCGCCGATGCCCGCGACCGACGATCACGCGAACCGGTGTCTGGGAATCACCGACGCGATCTGCATTCACGATCTCCCATGGGCCGACGGCGAACGCGACCAGGTACGATGGCAGCGGCCTGGTCTGCGCAAAGCGTACGACCTTCATTCCATGGTCAGCAGGCGTTTCCGAGACGATCGGCGTATTCGCAATGGCCGAGAGATTGCGGGGTATGCGAAGCGTGATCTGCCACGGCACCTTGAAGCCCGGTTCGTCGAAGCACGGGAACGCGCGGCGGGCGCTCGTCGACTCGAACTGCGTCATCGTGTACGACGCGCCGTTGTCGTCCATGGTGAAGATGCCGCGCGCGGAGTCGCGATTCTGCTTTGCCTCGAACGCCAGCGCGATATGGTGCGGACCTCCCGGAAGCGGCGGATCGAACGCGAGTCCGACGAACTGATCGTCGCCGGTCAGCAGCCGGGCCGGCCGCGGTGTGCCGTCGAGCGTGACACCCGAAATCGTCAGAGCGACGGCGTTGAGCCAGAGGACCGAATGCGCCGCGTCGAGCGCGACGTCGATCGCAATTTCGCCCTGCGCGCCTGGAGCGCCCGGAACGATCGTCAACGAAAGCGCGTATTGCGTCGGCCGGGCGCCCGACGGAAGGCGAAGAGATGGTGGTGTCTCTTGCGCGATCGCGACAAATGACGCGAGGCCCGCGAGCGCCGCGATGATGGCGCGAAGGATGAAATTCAACTGCTTTCCGCCGGCGTACTCACGCGCGCGACCCAGCGCGCGGTCAGCTTCTCCTGAACGGCGTTCTGATTCAGTCGGGCATCGAGCGCGTCGAAGTCGACGTCGTCGAGCGCCTGGTCCTGATTGAAGCATGAGAAGACGTAGCGCGTGCGGCCGGTCTTCGGGTCGCGCTGGGGCTGCAGGCACTGCGCGCAAATCTCCTTCATCATGCACTGCATCGGCGAATTGATCGAGCCGATGGCGCGGTGCCGTGGCGAGAGATAGGGCGCGAGCGAAGCGTGGCGCGCGGCGGCGACAGCCGCCATCATTTTGTCCGAGCCGATCGCGATGATCCTGTCGCAATCGCCGAAGGCGATCGGTTGCACGCCGAGCTTTCCGCTCGCATACGCGCGCATGCCTTCGACGATGTTGCCGACAAACGCGCGATCCTGCGCACGCGTCGGCGCGAAGCCCGGCGCTTCATCGCAGCACCAGACGACCGCGTCGGCGGCAGCTTCGATGTCGTCGACCTTGTAGCGATCTTCGAGTCGACGATAGCCGGCGAAGTAAAGAACCTTCGATCCGGCCTCTCGAAACGCGCGCCCGATCGAGAACAGCACCGCATTGCCGAGGCCGCCGCCCGCAAGCACGACGGTCTTGTCGCGCTCGATCTCGGTCGGCGTGCCCGTCGGCCCCATCAGCACGACAGGCTCACCGGGCGAGAGCGCGACGCAGAGATCCGACGAGCCGCCCATCTCGAGCACGATCACCGAGACGAGCCCGCGCTCGCGATCGACCCACGCGCCGGTCAGCGCCAGGCCCTCCATCGCGAGGCGCGTCCCGTGCGCGCGTGGCGCGAGCGACTCGAAATTCTGCAGCCGATAGAACTGGCCGGGCCTGAATCGACGCGCGGCTGCAGGGGCATGCACGACGACCTCGACGATCGTCGGCGTCAGTCGAACGACGCGCTCGACACGGGCGCGGAATGTGTCGTTCAGCATCGCGAAAAATTCCGCGTCGGAGCGACGCTCGGCGCCGTGTGAGCGCGCGAGTATCCGCGAGACGATCGGGTAGCCCTGCTTCGCGCTCGCCATCGCCTTCACGACATTGCCGTAGAACGACGGATGGAGGTCGCCGAAGAAGCTGATCGCGCGACCATCGTCGCGAATGTGCGTGAGCACCGCAGGTTCGCGCGGTTTCGCGAGGCCCGGAACGGGCTTCGCCGGCGAGCCATCCTCGTGCAATAGCTGAAAATAGCGTCCGTCGAGCGCGAAGTGCCCGCGATCTTCGCGCGCGAGCACGGTATTCGGTTGCGTGCCCGCCGCGATCAGGATCGTTCGCGCGGGCAAACGTGCGCGGCCGATTTCGAGCCAGACGCCCTCTTCGCTTCGCGATTGCACCGATACGGAAAGCGCGCTCGCGTGACCTGCCTCGTCGACCTCGATAGCAAGCGGCGTCAACCCTTCGGCGAAGCGGATGCCTTCCTCGAATGCCTTCGCGACCTCCTCGTGATTGAGCGTGTATGACGGGCTGTCGATCAGCCGTTTGCGATAGGCGATCGTGGCGCCGCCCCATTCGCGCAACAACTCGACGATTGCCGGAGGACGATTCTCCGCAGCCGCCTTCGCGCGCTCATCGCGAATCGCGCGCGCGTGCGAGAGGAACTCGTGCGCGATCGCCGCTTCGTGCGGGCTCCATGCGGCCCCGACCGCGGCCCGTCCGCTTGCCGCGACCAGCGCCTCGTAGCGCGCCAGAAACTTCTCGACCTGCACCGGGTAGTACGCGAGCGCTTCCGTTGCAGTGTCGATCGCGGTCAGGCCACCGCCGATCACGACGACGGGCAAGCGCACCTGCATGTTCGCGATCGAATCGCGCTTCGCGGCGCCGGTCAATTGCAGCGCCATCAGGAAGTCGGACGCGGTGCGAACGCCGTGCGCGAGGCCGTGCGGAAGATCGAGCACGGTCGGCCGCCCGGCACCCGCCGCGAGCGCGATGTGATCGAAGCCCATCGCGAACGCGTCGCCGGCATCGATCGTGCCGCCGAAGCGCACGCCGCCGTACAGCGCGTAGTTCGCACGCCGTTCCAAAAGCAGCCGGATCACCTTCAGGAAATTCTTGTCCCAGCGAACGGTGATGCCGTATTCGGCGACCCCGCCGAACCCAGCCATGACGCGATCGTCGAGCGGCTCGGCAAGCGACGCGAAATCCTCGATCGGGCGAAACCGAACGCGCTCGCCGTTGGCGCGCACGCCGGAAAGCTCGGGTGCGAGCGGCTCGATCTTCAAGCCGTCGATGGCTACGACCGTGTGACCATCGTTCAGCAGATGATGCGCGAGCGTGAAGCCGGCCGGCCCCTGCCCGACGATCAGCACGCGCTTGCCGCTCGCACGACGCGGCGTCGGACGGCGAAGGTCGAGCGGATTCCAGCGCGTGAGCAGCGAATAGATCTCGAACCCGTACGGCAATGCGAGCACGTCCTTCAGGATCCGCGTTTCGGATTGCGGAATGTCGACCGGTTCCTGCTTCTGGTAGATGCAGGCCTTCATGCAGTCGTTGCAGATCCGATGCCCGGTCGCGGCCGCCATCGGATTGTCGACGCAGATCATCGCGAGTGCGCCGATCGGCACGCCTTCCGCGCGAAGCTTGTGGAACTCGGAGATGCGTTCCTCGAGCGGACACCCGGCGAGGGTAACGCCGAACACCGATCGCTTGAACGGGTCCTCGGGTCGAGGCGCTTTCTCGAGCAAGCCCTTCGCGCACGAATCCTTGCCCTGCTCGTGGCACCAGATGCAGTAATGCGCCTGGTCGAGGCCACCCGCGAGATCGGTGCCCGAATCGGTGAGCTTGAATCCCTGTCGTCGACGAAGGCCCTCGTCGAGTGGCCGCTGAAGCGCATCGACGCCGCGATTCGCGACGTTTTCGACCGGGACGAGCCTTGTCATGTCGAGCTTGTGCGGCGCGCGAAACAGCACGCCGCCGCGGTGCGCAGCCCTTCCTTCGCGCGTGTGCGAAGCCCACGCCGCGTAGCGCTGCGCGGTGTCGAGCGCGGCCGCGTCGGCCGCCTCGTCACGTTGCCACTCGAGGACGCGTTGCGCGAACGCGAGCTCGAATGCCGCGACGTCGGCGCCGGCGGTACCAACCAATGCATCGAGCTCGCTTCGCAAGCCCGGACCATCGAAGGTCGCCGCGACGTCGGCCTTGTACGCGTTCATCGCCTTGCGTTGCACGAATTGCCGCTTGACGCTGAAGAGGGGTGCGAGCTCGTGGTGCCGCGCTTCCAGGGCGCTCACCGCGTCGCGGATGCCGAAGAGGTCGGCGAGAAAATCCTCGAGATGCGGCGCAAGGTCGATCAGCAGCGTCGACTCGTCCTTCGCCGTCAGCGACGAAGGATCGGCACGCGCTCGCGACAACCGCGCCGCAAGCGCCGAGTCGGCGCGCGCGACGTGCGAGACGAAAAGCGCATCGATACCCTCGGCGCCCTCTACCGAGTAGAGGCCAGCGAAATCGAGACCGTGCGCCAGTCGAAGCATGGGGTGCGAAGTTGTGCGAGACGCCAGGAGCGCGTTCGAAACCGCAATTTTATCGGGTGAGCCCGGCCGGCCGACAGCGCATCGGAGTCATATCGTTATGGCGCATCCGCAAGCCATTTTCTGGATATGGGGCCGCTTCCATGACAAATCGATGGCGCGCGCGTCGCCGTTTGCTACCATCCGGCGCAATCCTCTCGCGTGACGTACGAGGCGCTTGCGCCCGTCGCTTGCGAGGAGCCGACGAAGGCCACCGAATCCGGGAGTTCGCATGTCGCGCCGCTTCGTGACTGTGTGGGCGATCCTGCTTGCCGCCACGGCGACAGGCAGCGCGCTTTGCCAGACCATTCGCCTGGGCGAGGTGAACGAGTACAAGCAGTTCCCCGCGTTCCTCGATCCTTATCGCAAGGGAATGGACCTCGCGGTCGACGAAATCAATGCGCAGGGCGGCCCTCTCGGCAGACACATCGAGGTCGTCTCGCGCGACGACAACGGCGTACCCGGCGACGCGGTGCGTGTGGCCGAAGAACTGCTGACGCGCGAGCAGGTCGCGCTTCTGATGGGCACGTTCGCCTCCAACATCGGCCTCGCGATCGCCGATCTCGCGAAGCGCCGGCATGTGCTGTTCATCGCTGCCGAGCCGCTCACCGACAAGATCGTCTGGCAGGACGGCAACAAATACACGTTCAGGTTGCGCGCATCGACGTACATGCAAACCGCGATGCTCGTGCCCGACGCCGTCAAGCTCGCGAAGAAGCGCTGGGCGATCGTCTATCCGAACTACGAATACGGACAGGCGGCGACGGCGACGTTTAAGCAGCAGATGCAGGCGCGGCAGGACTCAGGCATCGAATTCGTCGAGCAGGCGGTGCCGCTTGGCAAGATCGAGCCCGGCGCCGTCGTGCAGGCGCTGATCGATGCCAAGCCCGACGCCATCTTCTCGTCGCTGTTCGGGCCCGATCTCGCGCGTTTCGTGCGCGAAGGCCGGCTTCGCGGCCTCTTCGAAGGACGGCCGGTCTTCGATCTGTTGGGTGGCGAGCCCGAGTATCTCGATCCGCTGAAAGACGAGGCGCCTGTCGGCTGGTACGTGACCGGTTACCCGTGGTATGCGATCCACACGCCCGAGCACACGCGCTTCCTCGATGCGTACCAGGCGAAATTCCACGACTATCCGCGGCTCGGTTCGGTGGTTGGCTACAGCGTCGTCAAGTCGGCCGCAGCGGCGATCGCGCGCGCGGGCTCGACCGACACCGAGAAGCTCGTCGATGCGATGCGCAATCTCGCCGTCGAAACGCCGTTCGGGTCGGTCACGTATCGAGCGATCGATCATCAATCGACGATGGGCGCGTACGTCGGACGAATCGCGCTTCACGACGGCAAGGGCATCATGGTCGACTGGCAGTACGCGAACGGCAAGGATTACCTGCCGCCCGACGACGTCGTGCGGCACCTGCGACCGGCCGAATGACAGGGGTCAATTGACAGTTGTCAGTTGACAGTTATCGGACGCGGCGGCGTCGCCTCACGTTCGGCGGCGCGCCATTCGGGCGCGATCGGCACCGTCGCTGACGACTGACAACTGACAACTGACAACTGACGTGTCCCTCGCCGTCCAGGTTCTGAACGGGCTTGCGTCTGCATCATCGCTGTTCCTGACCGCTGCGGGCCTGACGCTCATCTTTGGCGTCACGCGCATCGTCAACTTCGCGCACGGCTCCTTCTTCATGCTGGGCGCGTATATCGCGTACGTCGCGGGAACGGCATTTGGCGCGTTTGCCGGATCGGCGGGCGGATTCTTCGCTTCGGTGCTCGCCGCGGCCTTCGCGGTTGCGGCTCTCGGGGCGCTTGTCGAAGCGCTGCTGCTGAAACGTCTCTACCCTGCGCCCGAGCTCTTGCAACTGACGGCCACGTTCGGCATCGTTCTCATCGTTCGCGACGTCGTGCTGGCGCTGTTCGGACCCGAAGATCGCCTCGGGCCGCGCGTCGCGGGTCTCGATGGCGCCGTGCGCTTCCTCGGCAGCGCGGTGCCGCAGTACGACCTCTTCCTGCTCGTCGTCAGTCCTGTCGTTTTCATCGTGCTGACGCTCGTCATGCAGCGCACGCGCTTCGGCATGCTCGTGCGTGCGGCGTCCGAGAACCGCATTCTCGCGGCCGCGCTCGGCGTCAACGAGCGAAGCCTCTTCACGTCGGTGTTCGCCCTCGGGTCGTTTCTCGCCGGGCTCGCCGGCGCGCTCGTCCTGCCGCGCGAGCCGGCGAATCTCGGCATGGACCTCTCCGTGATCGCCGACGCGTTCGTCGTGACCGTGCTCGGCGGCCTCGGATCGATTCCGGGCGCGTTCGTCGCGGCGATCGTCATCGGCGTGACGAAGGCATTGTGCATCGCGGCCGGCACCGTCCATATCGACGACTTCGCCATCGCGATGCCGAAGCTGACGCTCGTGATCGAGTTCGTCGTGATGGCGCTCGTGCTGCTGGTGCGGCCGGCCGGACTCTTCGGCAGCATCGGCATGGCGGCGCCGGCCGGCGTGAGCGCTGCCTCGGCAAGCGTCAAGCGCCCAGGTGCGCGCAGTGCGATTGCAGCAGCGATCCTCGCGCTTGCGGCGCTGCTCCTGCCCCTCGCGGGCGATCCCTATGCCCTCGTGCTCGCGACCGACATGCTGATCGCGGCGCTCTTCACAGCGAGCCTCGCGCTGATGGTATCGAAGGGCGGCATGACGTCGTTCGGGCACGCGGCGTTCTTCGGCGTCGGCGCGTACGCCGCATCGCTTCTGTGCGTGCACGGCCAGCCGTTCATCGTGGCGTTCGTGCTCGCGCCCGTTGTCGCGGCTGTCGCGGCGCTCGCATTCGGAGCGCTCGCGCTACGCGCATCCGGCATCTACTTCGCGATGCTGACGCTCGCCTACGCGCAGATCCTCTGGTCGGTCGCCGTGCAGTGGGATTCGCTGACCGGAGGCTCGAATGGCATCACCGGCGTGTGGCCGCCCGACTTTCTCGACAAACGTACGCATTACTACTTTTTCGTGCTGATCGTCGTCGCATGCGCTCTCGCCGCGCTCGCGATCGTTGCCTTCACGCCGTTCGGTTACGCGCTTCGCGGCGCGCGCGACTCGCGACTTCGCGCGGCAGCCCTCGGCATCGACGTTCGCGCGCGTCAATGGAAAGGGCTGATCATCGCCGGCGCGTTCGCGGGGCTCGGTGGCGCGCTCTTCGCTTACTCGAAAGGCGGCGTCGCGCCCGACGCGCTGTCGATTCCGCGCTCGGTCGACGCTATCGTCATGCTGCTGCTCGGCGGCCAGGGCAGCCTCTTCGGGCCGCTGATCGGCGCCGCGACATTCACCTGGCTGCAGGACATGCTCGCGCGTTACACCGAGTACTGGCGCGCTTTCGTCGGCGTCGCGATCCTTTTGATCGTCAGCGTCTTTCCATACGGGATTGGCGGCGCGTTCGGTGCACGTTACCCATGGCGATGGCGGAGATGAGCGCTTCGCATCGCGGCAAAGCGCGCGTTCCGTTGCTCGCGGTCGAGTCGCTTGCCAAGTCCTTCGGGGGTGTTCACGCCGTCCGAGACGTCTCGTTCGATGTCGATCGCGGTGAACTGGTGGCGATGATCGGTCCGAACGGCGCGGGCAAGACGACCTGCTTCGATTTGATTCACGGCGAGCTTCGTGCCGATGCCGGCGATGTCAGGTTCGATGGCCGATCGATTCTCGGGCTGCCCACGCATGCGATCGCGCACCTCGGCATCGGGCGAACGTTCCAGGTGGCCGCGACATTCGCATCGATGACGGTGCGCGAAGCGGGCGCGCTCGCCCTTGCCGCGCACGAACGGCGTGATCACAGAACCTTGTCGGGGATGCTCCGCATCGACGATCCGCGCAACGATGCGCTTCTTGTGCGCGTTGGCGTCAGCGAGCTCGCCGGCGTCGCGTGTGCCGCGCTGTCGTACGGCGACGCGAAGCGCGTCGAGTTGGCGCTCGCGCTTGCCGCGAATCCGCGGCTCCTGATGATGGACGAGCCAACGTCCGGCATGACGCCGCGCGCACGCCGCGAGCTGATGCTGAAGGTCACGGAGATCGCAAGGCGCGAACATGTCGCGGTGCTCTTCACCGAGCACGACATGGACATCGTCTTCGGCTTCGCGGAGCGCGTGATCGTGCTCGACCGAGGTGCAATCCTCGCGCAAGGTGTGCCAGCGGCCGTCCGTGCGGACCCGAAGGTGCAGGCCGCTTATCTTGGTGAGCCCGTCGCCTAAGCGATAATCGCTCCATCCACCATGGCGATCGACTTCGACATCCCGCGCGAGCTCGTCGAGCTGAAAGCGCGAGTCCGCGCGTTCATCGGCGATGAGATCATTCCGCTCGAATCCGATCCGCGCCGCACCGCGCACGGTCCCACGGACGATTTTCGTCGCGAATTGATCGACAAGGCGCGCGCGGCGGGACTCCTCGCGCCGCAGGTCGCGCGCGAATACGGCGGCGTCGGACTGTCGCATGTCGGGCGCGCCATCGCATTCGAGGAGGCCGGCTATTCGGCCCTCGGACCGATCGCGATGAACGTGTTCGCGCCCGACGAGGGCAACATGCACATGCTCGAAGCGATCGCGACGCCGGCGCAGAAGGAGCAGTGGCTGCGCCCGCTCGCCGCCGGCACGATCCGCTCGTGCTTTTGCATGACCGAGCCCCCGCCGGGTGCGGGGTCCGACCCGTCGATGCTGACGACGCTGGCAACGCCGGATGGCGACGACTACGTCATCGACGGCGGCAAATGGTTCATCACCGGCGCGAACGGCGCGGCTTTCGCGATCGTCATGGCGAAAATGCCTGATCAGGGCGCGACGATGTTCGTCTGCGACATGAACAGGCCCGGCGTCATCATCGAGCGAACGATGGATTCGCTCGACGCCTGCTTCGCCGGCGGCCATGCGGTCGTACGCTTCGACGGAGTTCGACTTCCGGCGAGCGCGGTGCTCGGCGAAGTCGGGCGTGGCTTTCAATACGCGCAGGTCCGTCTGTCGCCAGCGCGATTGACGCACTGCATGCGCTGGCTCGGCGCCGTTCGGCGCGCGCACGACGTGGCCGTCGACTACGCGCGCAAACGCGAGGCATTCGGCAAGCGCCTCGGCGAGCACGAGGGCGTCGGCTTCATGCTGGCCGACAACGAAATGGACATGCACGTCGCGCGCCTCGCGATCTGGCATTGCGCGTGGCTGCTCGATCGCGGCGATCTCGCGCTGCACGAATCGAGTCGCGCCAAGGTCATCGTGTCGGAGGCCGCGTGGCGTGTCGCCGATCGTTGCGTACAGGTTCTCGGGGGTCAGGGCGTCACGAGCGAGACCGTCGTCGCGCGGATCTTTGCGGACCTTCGCGCCTTTCGCATCTACGACGGCCCGTCGGAAGTGCATCGCTTCAGCATCGCGCGGCGCATCCTGCGCGGGGAGCGAGGCGACAAGCGACAGGCGTGATGACCGACGACGTGGAACGCATCGAGCAGCATGCCGCGGTCGCGTCGTGGCTTCGACGGGAAACGAACGCGCGTGACGTGGCGATCGTCCGCTTCGAGCGTCTCGAAGGCGGCGCCGTGGCGGACAACTGGCGGCTCGACGTCGCGATCGACGGCGGTCCCTGGCAAGGCGAGCGCCGTTTCGTGCTTCGCACCGACCCGGCGCTTCGCATCGCGGCAAGCCACTCGCGCGCCGATGAATTCGCGGTGCTTCGCAACGCGCACGATGCGAACGTGCTCGCGCCCGCGCCCCGGTTTCTATGCACCGACAGCAGCGTGCTTGGCCGGTCGTTCTTCGTCATGGACTTTCTGCCGGGCGTGGCCGCGGGTCACCGTCTCACGCGCGAGCAGGCGCTCGTGCCGGATCCTTCGGGCCTTGCGCGCGCGCTCGGGGAGAACCTCGCGCGCATTCACGCCGTGCCGGCGCCTTCGTCGCATCGTGTTCCGAACCCCGCCATCGCATCGATCGAGCAGTATCGCCGCTGGCTCGAGGGGCTTGACGATGCGTATCCGGCGCTCGAATGGGGCCTGCGCTGGTGCGAGCTGCGCGCGCCTTCGAGGTTCGACATCACGCTGATCCACCGCGACTATCGCACCGGCAACTATCTCGTCGACGCCGGCCGGTTGGTGGCCGTCCTCGATTGGGAATTCGCGGGCTTCGGCGATCCGCGTGAAGACCTTGGCTGGTTCACCGCACGCTGCTGGCGCTTCGCGCGGCCCGACCTCGAAGCCGGTGGGATCGCCGCGCTCGAACCCTTTCTCGAAGGCTACGAAGCGCAGGGTGGCCGCGCCGTGTCGCGAAGCGAGCTCGACTATTGGCAGGCGATGGCGCATTCGCGCTGGGCGATCATCGCGCTGCAACAGGCACGACGCCACCGCGAAGGCGATCGCTCGCTCGAGCTCGCGCTGACCGGGCGCATCGTGCACGAGCTCGAATACGAAGCACTGCGGCTGATGGGTGCGAAGAAAGCGCAGGCGTCGCGCCGCTCCGATCGCAAGCAGGCATCCTCGGATATCGCCGACGCCGCCGATCTGCTCGCGACGGCGCGCGAAACGCTGCTTAGCGAAATCGTTCCGTCGATCAATGCATCGAAGCAACGCTACAACGCATTGATGACCGCCAATGCGATGGCCATTGCCGCGCGTGAGCTCTCGCTTGGTGACGAGGTCGCCCGCCGCGAAGCGGAACGCCTTCGGTCATTGGCGACGAACGTTGCCGCGCCGGAGGCGCGAGACGTCGACGATCTTCCCGGCCTTCGCCGAGCCGTATGCGTGGCCATTCGCGAGGGTCGGTTCGATGACTCTGTCTACGCGAATGCGCTCGCGGCGTCGCTTGCCGAAATCGCCGCAGATCGCGTCGCGATCTCGAATCCTCGTGCGTTGCGGGATGTGTGACGCGTGATGGACGTCGCCGACCCGCAAAAGCATACGTTCGTCACCGGCCACCGGGCACCGGGCAAACTCGCCGTAGCGGACGAGGTCAGACCAGTGTAGACTGGTCTATCTACCAGTGCACGGGGTGGCCGATGACCGAGATCGGAGCTTACGAGGCAAAAACGCACTTGCCGAGCTTGCTCGAACGCGTCGAGCGGGGCGAAAGGTTTGTGATCACGCGGCATGGGCGCGCCGTGGCCGAGCTCGGTCCGGTTGCGAAGCGCGACGTGGAACGCGTGCGCTCCGCGGTTGCTGCCATCGACCGCTTGCGCAGTCGGCTCGCGAAGCGAGGCGTCACGATGCGCGACGCGCTCGGCGATCGGCTGCGCAGCCGCGATGCGCTCCACGAGGGACATCGCTATTGATGGCATTCGTGCTCGACGCTTCGCTCGCGCTTGCCTGGCTGCTTCCTGACGAGACGACCGCTGCGGCCCGCCTGCTCCTCGATCGAATCCAATCAGAGCCCGCGTGCGCGCCCGCAATCTGGCCGCTCGAAATCGCGAATGCATTGCTGACCGCCGAGCGACGCAAGCGAATATCGGACGTCGAGCGCAGCGCGCTCCTCGAACACCTTGGAGCACTACCGATTCTCATCGACAAGCCGCACGAAGCAACCGATTTGGCGCTGATCAGCGAGGTCGCGCGCAAGCACGACCTAAGCATCTACGATGCGTGTTACCTTCAGCTCGCGCAAACGCAGCGTCTGGCGCTTGCAACCTTCGATCGCGATTTGCTCGCAGCCGCGAAACGCATCGGCGTCCCAACGCTGCCCTCGCCGACGGACATCGCGTAGCGCTCATCCACCGAGTCGCCGAAAACCCTCTTCCAGATCGTCGATCAGGTCGCGTGGATCCTCGAGGCCGATCGCAAGCCGTAGCGTCGGGCCGCCTGGATTCCACGTCGTCGCGGTACGCGCTCGCTCGGGCCACGTCGGGATGATCAGGCTCTCGAATCCGCCCCAACTGAAGCCCAGGCCGAAGAGGCGCATGCCGTCGAGCATTCGGGCGATGCGCGTCGCGTCAACGGGCTGAAGCACGACGCCGAACAAACCCGAAGCGCCGAGAAAATCGCGCTTCCAGATCGCGTAGCCGCGATCGCCGGGGAGCGCGGGATAGAGCAGTTCGCGCACTTCCGGACGCTTCGACAGCCACTGCGCAATCTCCAGTGCGGTCGCTGCGTGACGTTCGAGGCGCACGGCGAGGGTGCGAAGTCCCCGAAGGGCGAGGAAGCAGTCGTCGGTCGAGGGTGCAATCCCCATGTCGGTCCACAACCGCGCAAGCGGAGGAAACGTTTCTTTCGTCGCAACAATCGCGCCGAGCAGCACGTCGGAGTGACCGCCGATGTACTTCGTCGCCGCATGCACCGACACGTCGACGCCGTGATCGAACGCCCTGAATCCAAGCGGCGTCGCCCACGTGTTGTCGAGGATCAAGCGAGCGCCATGCGCATGCGCCGCCGTCGCGATCGCGGGAATGTCCTGGACCTCGAACGTGAGCGATCCCGGCGACTCCGCGAACACGATCGTCGTTCGCGGGCGAAATTCACGCGCGATGGCGGCGCCGAGCAGCGGATCGTAATAGCTGACGTCGACGCCGAGACGGCGCAAATGGTTGTCACAGAAACGGCGCGTCGGACCGTACACCGCGTCGGCGACCAGCACATGGTCACCCGGGCTCGTCAGCGCGAGGAACGGGAACGTCGTCGCGGTGAGCCCGGAAGGGACGACGAGCGCCGCATCGCCGCCTTCGAGCGCAGCAAGCGCGTGCGAAAGATCGGTAATCGTCGGCAATCCATGCAGCCCGTACGCGAGTCCAGGAAATTCGCCCCGGGTCGCCTGCTCGAGCTCGGTGCTCGTTTGAAACAGGATCGTCGATGCGCGAAACACCGGCGTGTTGACGGCGCCGAGAAATCGGCGCGGATCGCGTCCGAGATGCGCGACGTTGGTCGCCGGACGATAGCGGCGCCGATCACTCATTCCGTAGGGCGTCGACGATCCGGCGCACCTGCTCGTCGACGCTCGCCGTGACGTCGACGTCGATCGCATCCGTTGGCGCCTCGAGTGCGTCGAACTGACTGGCGAGCAGGCTCGCTGGCATGTAGCGATGGTGTCGTGCCGCGACGCGCGCGGCAATGGTGTCGAAATCGCCGCGAAGGTAGACGAAGCGCACGTCGCCCGCCGCTGTCAACCGGTCGCGATAGCGCTGCTTCAGCGCCGAGCAGGCGAGGATGACGTTGCCGCCTTTCGCCGTCGCCTCGCGAAGCACTTCGACAATTCGATCGAGCCAGGGCCAGCGATCCGCGTCGGTGAGCGGAATGCCGGCCGCCATCTTCGCGACGTTCGCAGGCGGGTGAAGGTCGTCGGCGTCGATCAGCGGCCAACCGAGCTCGCGCCCAAGTACCTCACCGATCGTCGTCTTGCCCGAGCCCGACACGCCCATGAGGACAACGATCATGGCAGTCCGCTCATTGGCGGCTTGGGCGCGGCGCTCGCGACCGCGTGGCCGCCGAAGCCCTTGCGCATCATCGCGAGGACCTTGTCCGCGTAATCCGATCCGCCCTGGCTCGTAAAGCGCGACATCAGCGCGAGCGCGATGACCGGCGCGGCGATCCGTTGCTGGATTGCCTCCTCGACCGTCCAGCGGCCCTCGCCCGAGTCGGCCACGAGCGGCGCGATGCCCGACAACTCGGAATCGGTCGCAAGAAACTCTGCGCAAAGATCGAGCAGCCACGAACGAACGACGCTTCCATGGCGCCACATCTCGGCGATCTTCGCGACGTCGAGACGAAGATCGGTTCGATTGTGCATCAGCGCAAAGCCTTCGGCGAACGACTGCATCATTCCGTACTCGATGCCGTTGTGAATCATCTTGACGTAGTGGCCGGCGCCGACCGGGCCGCAATGCAACCAGCCGGCATCGGGCGCCGGCGCGAGAATTCGCAGGTATGGGGCGAGCATCGCCGCTGCGTCATCGTCGCCGCCGAACATCAGCGCGTAGCCGTTCGCGAGTCCGTGCACACCGCCCGATACGCCGCAATCCACGAAGCGGATCTTCCGCGGTGCGAGCGACGCGCCGCGCCGTTGCGAATCGGAGTAATGCGCGTTGCCGCCATCGACGATCAGGTCGCCGGGCGCGAGCAGCGTCGCCAGTTCGTCGATCGCGTGCTGCGTCGGATCGCCCGCCGGCACCATCAGCCAGACGATGCGCGGCGCGGACAATCGCTGCACGAGCTCGGCGAGCGCGGCGACCGCGTCGATGCCATCGCGCACGACATCCTGCCGCGCCGCCGCGTTCGGATCGAAACCGATCACCTCTACGCCCCCGCGCGCGAGACGCCGGGCCATGTTGGCGCCCATTCGCCCGAGACCCACCATCGCGATGATCATTTCATTCCCTCCTTGCGCGATGCTACCGAAACGCCGACGACGTCGCCAATGCCGGTGACATTCCGCGACGCGACGATCGCGGCACCGACGATCAGAATGCCGCCGACAAGCGTTCTCCCATCAGGCACTTCGTGAAGCAGCAAAGCGGCAAGTGCGATGCCGTAGACAGGCTCGAGCGCCGCGACGACGCTCGCCGTGTGCGCCGAGACCCGTCGCATGCTGGCGATGAAGAGCGTATGCGAAAGGCCCGTGCAAAGCGTGCCGAGCACGATCAGCAACCCGATGTCGACGGCCCGGGGCCATGCGGCGCCGCGCAGTGCGATCGCAGCAATGGGTAAGAGGCATGCAGTGGCGAAAACGTTCTGCCATAACGCAATGCCGATTGCGCCACGGCTGGCGACGAGCGCGCGGTTGCGAAGCGTGAGCCACGCGAACGTGAACGCCGACACCAGCGCAAGGCCCAGTCCGCGCAGCGCGCCATCGTCCCACGACAGGCTCGGCGCAAGCGCCGCGAGACCGCTGGCGGCGAGCAGCGCTGTCATCCATTCGCGCCATGCGGCGACATCGACACGAAGCCGATGGGAAAGGAGCAGCACGAACACCGGGAATACCGCGTAGCCGAGCAAGGCAATCGCGACATTCGCGACCTGAACCGCGGCGAAGAACGATACCCAGTGCATCGCGAGGATCGCGCCATTGACGAACAGCGCGCGATCGCCGCCGCCCAGCATCTGATGCCGCCACTTCGCGACAAGCGCGAGTGTGATCGATGCGACCGCGGTGCGTCCGAGCACGATCGCGATTGCAGGCAACGCGATCCATTTGCCGAAAAGCGCCGCCAATCCGAAGAGCGCGACGGCGGCGTGCAGCGCGACGAGGGCGGCGCGGGGAGTCAAACGCGTGGCGATCCCAAGCGTGCGAAGCCTCGAAGCGGTGCCTCGAAGCGCGGCCGCCATTGTGCCAGCCGGCGCGACAGGCGCCTGCGCTAGAATGCAGCGCCGTGCCCTCGCCCGCCGACATCGTCGCTTCGGTTCGCAAATCGCCCGGCACGCGCGTCAAGGTCGCCGTCTGCGACATCGATGGGATCCTGCGCGGCAAGTACCTGCACAAGGACAAGTTCGAGTCGGCCATCGAAGGCGGCTTCGGATTCTGTGACGTCGTGTTCGGCTGGGATTGCCACGACCAGTGCTACGACAACACGACGCTGACCGGCTGGCACAAAGGATTTCCCGACGCGCTCGCGCGAATCGACGTCGCGACCCATCGCAAAGTCCCATGGGACGACGACGTCGATTTCTTCCTCGGCGAATTCGTCGTGCGCGAGAACGGTCGCGACGCGCCGCATCCGCTCGATGGCAGGCAAGTGCTGAAGCGCGTGCTCGCCCGTGCCGAGAAGCTCGGTGTCGTGCCGATGTGCGGGCTCGAGTTCGAATTCTTCAACTTCGTCGAGACGCCGCAAACGTGGGCCGACAAGCAGGGCATCGGGCCCACGCCCCTCACGCCGGGCATGTTCGGCTATTCGCTTCTGCGCGCCAATCACTCCCGCGAGTTTTTTAAGGCCATCTCCGAGGAAATGGCGGCGTTTGGCGTACCGATCGAGGGATTGCACACCGAGACCGGCCCCGGCGTGTTCGAGGCGGCGATCCTGTTCTCCGAAGCGCTCGAAGCGGCCGATCGCGGCATCCTGTTCAAGACCGGCGTCAAGGAGATCGGCGCGCGCTTCGGCATCATGCCGAGCTTCATGGCGAAATGGAGTCAGCAATATCCCGGCTGCTCCGGGCATTGCCATCAGTCGCTGTCGGATGGAAAGAAGAATCTCTTCCACGACCCCAAAGGCCGCAACGGCATGAGCAAGCTCTTCGAGAGCTATCTCGCCGGACAGCTTGCGTCGCTCATCGAATTCGCGCCGATGTTCTGGCCGACGATCAACAGCTACAAGCGCCTCGTCGACGGATTCTGGGCACCGGTCAAGCCAACCTGGGGAATTGACAACCGCACCGCGAGCTTCCGCGTGATCGCGGGCTCGCCGAAATCGACGCGCCTCGAGACGCGGGCGCCGGGCGCCGACGTGAATTGCTATCTCGCGGTCGCCGCGTGCATCGCGGCCGGTCTCGACGGCGTCGAGCGCAAGCTGTCGCTCACAACACCGCCGATCGAAGGGACGAATCGCGGCGCCGAGAACGTGCCGCGCGCGCCGCGCACGCTGCTCGAGACGACGCGCATCTTTCGCCAATCGGAGCGTGCGCGCGACTGGTTCGGCGACGCGTTCGTCGATCATTTCGCGGCGACGCGCGAATGGGAATGGCGGCAATGGCAGGACGCCGTTACCGATTGGGAGCGCAAGCGCTACTTCGAGATCATCTGATCCTGGCGCGCTTCCCGTTTTTTCGCATGGCCGATCTGCACCGCTTCGCCTTTCCCACGCCGATCCTCTTCGGGGCGGGCGCGCGCAAGGAGATCGCGAAGCATTTGCGGGAAGCGGGTCGTACGCGTCCGCTCGTCGTCACCGATCGCGGCCTCGCCGCGCTGCCGCTCTTCGCCGATTTCCTTCGCGATCTCGATGGCGTGGCGCACGCGGTCTTTGCGGGCGTTTCGGGCAACCCGGTACGTGCCCAGGTCGTCGCCGGCGTCAACGCTTATCGCGCGCACGAGGCGGATGGCATCATCGGCATCGGCGGGGGCGCCGCGCTCGACGTCGCGAAGGCGATCGCCGTGATGGCCGGGCACGACGGCGACATCCTCGAATACGCGTGGGACCATCCGAACGTGCGACCGATCACGGCATCGTTGCCGCATTTCGTCGCGGTGCCAACGACGGCGGGCACGGGATCGGAAGTCGGTCGCTCGGCGGTGATCGGCGACGACGTCACGCACGTTAAGAAAATCGTCTTCTCGCCTGCCCTGCTCGCGAAGGCGGTCTTCGCCGATCCCGAGCTGACGCTCGCGCTGCCGCCGTCGATCACCGCCGCGACCGGCATGGATGCGCTGACGCACAACGTCGAGTCGTATCTGTCGCCGGAATGGCATCCGATGTGCGACGGCATCGCGCTCGAAGGCGTGCGCATCGCGGCGCGTGCATTGCCCGTTGCCGTTGCGAACGGTCTCGATCTTGCTGCGCGCGCCGACATGCTGATGGCGTCGATGATGGGCGCGATCGCGTTCCAGAAGGACCTCGGCGCCGTGCATTCGTGCGCGCATGCGCTCTCCACGGTCGCCGATCTGCATCACGGCCTCGCCAACGGCATCATGATCGACCACGTGATGCGGTTCAATCTGCCGGCCGCGACGAAGAAGCTCGCCGAGCTGGCGCGCGTCGCGTCGGTGCCCGGCGGCGACAGCGGCAGCGACGAAGCGCGTGCGAATGCGTTCGTCGCGTGGCTCTCGACGCTGAAGCGCGACATCGGCATTCCCGCGCGCCTCTCGGAATACGACGGGACGCACTCGGTCACTGCTGGCGACATTCCGCGCCTCGTCGAGATCGCGACGGCCGACAGTTGCCACAAGACCAATCCGCGCCCGTGCAGCGCCGGCGACTTCCGGCGCCTTTTCGCGGCTGCGATGTGACACGATGGCGCCGCCTCTCCTGATCGGTGTTTCCGCGCGCATCCATCACCCGAGCGACAACCCGGTGCCGCTCGGCGGCGTCTACACGAAGACGTTGCACTACCTCGAGCAATCGGTCGCGCACTGGGTGATGTCGAAGAACGTGCTCGTGCTGATGATCCCGGCGATCGAGAGCGAGGGGATGATCGAGCGCAGCGAGATGCGGCTCTATCACTACGCCGAAGCGCTCGACGGCCTCGTCCTGCAGGGTGGCGCGGACGTGGCCCCGCCGTCCTACGGCGAGCAGCCGCGCGATCCGGCATGGGCCGGCGATCGCGTGCGCGACCGCTACGAAATCGAGCTCTTCGAGGCCTTCGTGGGCAAGGGCAAGCCCGTGCTTGGCATCTGCCGTGGATGCCAGCTCGTCAACGTCGCTTTCGGCGGCACGCTCTACCAGGACATCGGCACGCAGGTGCCCGACGCGCTCGTGCACCGCGACATCGCGCAATACGAGCGCAAATTCCACGCGGTGCGCTTCGTTCCCGGAACCGGGCTCGCAAAGCTCTATCCGAATCGGGCCGAGGCAACGGTCAACACGATCCATCATCAGGCGGTGAACAAACTCGGCCGCGGGATGGTCGTCGAGGCGCGATCGGTGCCGGATGGCATCGTCGAAGCGATTCGCTGGCGCGGCCCGAGCTACGTGCTTGGCGTGCAGTGGCACCCCGAGTTCATGTTCGGGCCCGGCATGGGCGAGGGGCATCTCGACGGCTCGCCGATCCTGAACGAGTTTCTCGAAGCCGCACGCGCGCGCAAGGCGAAACGCTGACCCGGCCGCGCTCGCGTTCGCTCGATGCCCGCGTCGACGCTCTCGATCGTCAATCCGGCAACCGGCTCGGTGATCCTGCGCCTGGCGGCGGACGGCGCGCGCGAAGTCAAGGCGCATTACGAGCGTGCGCGCGCCGCGCAACCGCGCTGGGGGTCGATGCCGATCCGCCGGCGCATCGCCACGATCGAGCGATTCCGTGAGGAGGTTCTCGCGCGTGCGGACACGCTTGCCCGCACGTTGACCCAGGAAGTCGGCAAACCCATTCGGCAATCGCACAACGAGCTAAAGGGCCTTGTCGCGCGACTCGACTTCTTCATCGCGGAATCGGCGCGGGCGTTGCGCGAGCAGAAAGTGTTCGCGGACGCGCAGCAGAAGCTCGACGAGCGCGTCACGCACGAGCCGCTCGGCGTCGTCGCCAACATATCGGCGTGGAACTATCCATATTTCGTCGGCAGCAACGTATTCGTGCCCGCCCTCGTCGCAGGAAACGCCGTCCTGTACAAGCCCTCCGAGTATGCGACGCTGACCGGCCGGCACATCGCGGACCTGCTGCATGCGTCGGGCATTCCCGAAGACGTTTTCGTGCCCGTGACCGGTGGCGGCCCAACGGGCGCCGCGCTCCTGCGCCAGGCCGTCGACGGCGTCTTCTTCACTGGCTCGTACGCGACCGGCGCGAAGATCGCCGCGAGCGCCGGCAGGCGGATGATCAAAGTGCAACTCGAGCTTGGCGGCAAGGATCCGGTCTACGTTTGCGACGATGTCGATGTCAAGACCGCAGCGGCGGCGCTCGCCGACGGCGCGTTCTACAACACCGGTCAGTCGTGCTGCTCGGTGGAGCGCATCTACGTCCACGAGGCGATCCATGACGCGTTCGTCGATGCGTTCGTCGCCGAAGTGCGCGGTTATCGCGTCGGTGATCCTATGGACCCATCGACGTACATCGGTCCGCTCACCCGCTCCGCGCAAATCGACGTGCTGCGGCGGCAGGTCGCGGATGCGCGACGCAAGGGCGCGAAGCTGCTGCTCGGCGGCAATCCGATACGGCGCAAGGGTAATTGGTTCGAGCCGACCGTGCTCGCCGACGTCGATCACTCGATGCTTGTCATGCGCGAAGAGAGCTTCGGGCCGATCATCGGCATCCAATCGGTGGCCGATGATGCGGCGGCGGTCGAGCTGATGAACGACACCGAATACGGACTCACCGCGGGCGTCTACACGAACGACGCCGCGCGCGCACGGCGAATTCTCTCCCGCGTTTTCGCCGGGAGCGTCTACTGGAACTGCTGCGATCGCGTGAGCCCGCGACTGCCGTGGTCGGGCGTCAAGCATTCGGGCATCGGGCTCACACTATCGACGATGGGCATCCAGACGTTCACGCGGCCAAAGGCATGGCATCTGCGCGGCGCGTGACGAAGGCCTGGATCGCGCATGCCGCGCGCGAATCACAGCTCGCGGGTAAGCGCGGGAACGATCTCGAACAGGTCGCCGACGAGACCGTAATCCGCGATCTGGAAGATCGGCGCTTCGGCGTCCTTGTTGATCGCGACGATGACCTTGCTGTCCTTCATGCCGGCCAGATGCTGGATAGCGCCCGAGATGCCGACCGCGATATAGAGATCCGGCGCAACGATCTTGCCCGTCTGGCCGACCTGATAATCGTTGGGAACGTAGCCGGCGTCGACGGCCGCGCGTGATGCGCCGATCGCCGCGTTCAGCTTGTCGGCAAGCGCCTCGAGCAGCTTGAAGTTGTCGGCGCTCGCCATCGCGCGACCGCCCGAGACGACGACGCGCGCGTTCGTGAGCTCGGGACGCTCCGATTTCGTGAGCTCCTGGCCGATCACTTTCGACGTCGTGATTTCGGGAGCCGGCTGAACCGTTTCGATCGTAGCGCTGCCACCGCTCGCGGGGGCCGCATCGAATCCCGTGGTTCGAACCGTGATGACCTTGATCGGGTCGCTCGAGCGCACCGTCGCGAACGCGTTGCCTGCGTAGATAGGACGCACGAACGTATCGGGTGACTCGATGGCCGTGACGTCGGAGATCTGCGCCACATCGAGCCTGGCCGCGATGCGCGGCATCACGTTCTTTCCGAAGCTCGACGCGGCGGCAAGGATGTGCGTGTAGCCGCCGTTCCCGATCGCCTGCAATGCAGTGGCGGCGAGGTTCTCCGCTGTCGGTTCCCGAAGATACGGCGCTTCAGCCCGCCGCACTTTCTCGACGCCGGGGATTGCCGCAGCCGCGCTCGACGCGCCATCCGCTGCATGGCCCGCGACGAGGACGTGCAACGGGTCACCAAGCGCGCGAGCGGCCGTGATCGCGTGGAGCGTCGCCGCTTTGAGCGACGCATTGTCGTGCTCGGCCAATACGAGAACGGGCATTGGGACGTCTTCCTTCGGCTTATGCGTCAGTGCGCCACGCCGATCGCGTTGTCACGGCAGCACCTTCGCCTCGTTTCGCAGCTTCCCGACCAGCTCCTTCACGTCCGCGACGCGGCTGCCACCCTTGCGACGCGGAGGCTCGCTCACCTTCACGGTCGCGAGTCGTGGCGCAACGTCGACGCCGAGCGCGTCCGGCGAGAGCGTTTCGAGCGGCTTCTTCTTCGCGCGCATGATGTTCGGCAACGTCGCATAGCGCGGCTCGTTCAGCCGCAAGTCAGTCGTCACGACGGCAGGCAGCGAGACTTCGACGGTTTCCAGTCCGCCATCGACTTCGCGTTTTACCGTTGCCTTCCCCTCCGCGATATCGAGCTTCGACGCGAACGTCGCCTGCGGCCAGTCGAGCAGTGCCGAGAGCATCTGTCCCGTCTGGTTGGCGTCGTCGTCGATCGCCTGCTTGCCAAGAATGACGAGGTGCGGCGCTTCGCGGCGCACCACCGCGGCGAGGAGCTTCGCGACCGCGAGCGGTTGCAGCTCGGCATCGCTTTGCACGAGGATTGCGCGATCGGCGCCGAGCGCCAGCGCCGTGCGAAGCGTTTCCTGGCAGGCTGCGGAGCCGCACGAGACGGCTACGATCTCGGTGGCGATGCCCTTCTCCTTCAGGCGAACCGCCTCCTCGACCGCGATCTCGTCGAACGGGTTCATCGACATCTTGACGTTCGTCGTATCGACCCCCGACGCGTCAGCCTTGACGCGAACTTTCACGTTGAAGTCGATGACGCGCTTGGCGCAAACCATTACTTTCATGGCAGGAGGAGCACGGGCAGGCGAAACGAAAGGAAGGAAACGGCTCTCTCGGGGGCTAGAAAGCGATGCACGGGTGACGCGGAACGGCAGATTCGCTATTCTCCGCGAAGCTTCGCACATCACAAGCCTTTGATTGACCCGATATTCGACTATATGGCATCACTATTGCTTGCATGGTATCCTCGCAGTCGTCGAGTAAGACAAGTCTACCAATGACTGAATGCGGCCTGACGACCGGTACCCACCGTCAATTGCCAAAGGGGCCGACAAGCTCGCAGGCGAGCTCAACGGGGCGTCGCCGGCAAGGCGGGAGTTTTGCTTGTCGATCGTCACCATGATCCATCGGGCCCCCAGCCAACCGTGGTGAGTCCATCGTCCGTCTGGTCTTCCTGGCGCGACAAGTGGCGCGAGCTCGTTGCCACGTCTGATCGGCGGGAGTTCGAGCAGGCGTCCATTCGCGTCGTCATCGCGGCCATCGTGATGGTGTACCTGTTCTGGTACGCCCTGCGCGACGGCAAGATCACGCCGAGCGAAACGGTCGTCCTGCAGGTCGCCGTCCTGTTCTTCGTATTTTCGCTCACGCTCGCGCTGCGCGTGTTGATGACCGCGCGTCCCTCGGTGCCTCGTCGCTATCTGGCAATGGTCGTGGACAACGCCGTCACGACGTTCTGCCTGATGCAAATGGGCGAAGGCGGCGCCGTCATCATCGGCGTGTATCTCTTCATCTCGTTCGGAAACGGCTTCCGCTACGGGCGCAAGTACCTTCATATCTGCCAGGCGCTCGGTGTCATCGGGTTTGCTTCGGTGCTTGTCGTCTCCGATTTCTGGTCGCACCACGTCGCGATCGGAACCGGCTTCCTGATCGGGTTGCTGATACTTCCGCTCTATGTCGGCGTGCTCGCCGAACGGATCGAGAAAGCCAAGAAGCGCGCGGACGAAGCGAACCAGGCCAAGGGACGGTTCGTCGCGAACGTGAGCCATGAAATGCGCACGCCGCTCAACGGCGTGATCGCCATGGCGGACATCCTGCGCGAGACGAGCCTCAACGCGGCGCAACGCGAAATCGTCGAGACGATGACGACGTCCGCGCAACTGCTGCTCGCGCAGATCGAGGACGTCCTCGATCTCTCGAAGATCGAGGCGGGGCGCGTTCACATCGAAGCGCGGCCTTTCAACCTCGCTCGATTGCTCTCTTCAGCAACGAAACTGGTGCTTCCGCAGGCGCGCTACAAGGGACTGGAGGTCACAGCATCGGTCAGGTTGGGCGACGCCGAATGGTTCGAGGGAGACGCGCACCATTTGAACCAGGTGCTCCTCAACCTCCTGTCGAATGCCGTCAAGTTCACCGAGCACGGGCACGTCGAGCTGTCCGCGTACATCAAGGAAGAACACGACGGCGAGCGAACGATACGTGTCGAAGTGCGTGACACCGGAATCGGCATTCCCGCGAACAAGCAGGCGACGATTTTCGAACCTTTCACGCAAGCCGACGATTCGGTCACCCGGATCTACGGCGGCACGGGTCTCGGCACCACGATTGCACGCC
>DATGGP010000019.1:0-29168 GCA_035308425.1 Casimicrobiaceae bacterium
GCGGCGCGTCGAGCTCACGCACGACGTTCTGTGCAGCGTCGTTCGCGCAAGCCGCGATCTTCGCCGCGAGCGCGAGGCCCGCGATGAAGCGGAGCGCAAGCTCGCCGAGCAGCAGGCGCGCGAGCGCGCGACGCGCAAGGCCTTGGTACGTGCGCGGCAGGTCGCGGCAATCTGCGGCGTGCTGGCGATCGCGGCGATCGCCGGCGCGTTCTTCGGCTACGAGAGCATGAAGCGCGCGCAGCGCGCCGAGGCGCAGGCGCAGCAGACGCGCGTGCTCGCCGAGCAGGCGCGCGGCGAGGCGGAGAAGCTCGTCGTCTACCTGCTCGACGACTTCTATCAGGAGCTCGAGCCGTTCGGCCGGCTGGATATCGTGGCCTCGCTCGCCAAGCGCGCGGTCGATTATTACAACGAGCTGCCGCCCGCGCTTCGCACCGACGAAACGCAGCGCAATCGCGCGCTGGCGCTCGTCCGGTACGGCGCGGCGCTTCGCAACCAGTCGAATCTCGCCGAGAGCAAGAAGGCCCTTGCGGACGCCGTTCCGGTGCTCCAGAAGCTCCGCAATCAGGGCGACAGGTCGGAGGCAACGGCGATCGGGCTTGCGCTCGGCCTGACCGCCGAGGCGAAGGTCGCGGGCAGCGAGAATCGACTCAACGACGAGCTTCCGCTCGCGAAGCAGGCCGTCGATGCGCTAAAGGCGGCAATGGCCATGCCTTCGCCGTCGGTCGCCGTGCGTCGCGCATACGGACTTGCGACGACCTACCTCGGCTTTTCGCAAATGCAGGTGAACGAGAACGAAGCGTCGATACAGACGCTCGATGAAGCGCGCGCGGTCATGCGCACGATCGCCAACCTCTCCCTCGACGACATTCCGGCAGCGGTGGCTTTCGCGGAAGCGAGCGCATGGCAGACGGGGGTGCTGCAGAGTCTCGGCCGCTTCGATGAGCTTCATAAAGTCACGAGCGAGGCGCTCGACGTGACCGGGAAGGTGCTCGCCAGGCAGCCGGGCAACATGTCGGCGCTGCGGGCCGAAGCGCTGCTCTCCGACAATCTTTCGAATGCCGAATGGACCGATCTCCACATCCACAAGGCGCTCGAGCTCAATGATCGCGATGCGCGCGATTGGGAATCCATCACGAAGCTCGACCCGAGCAATCAGATCGCCTGGAACAACCTCACGAACGCTTACGCCGGCGCGGGCGGCTTACGCGCGTCGCTGGGTGAAATCGACAGGGCGCGCGAGCGGCTTCGCGCGGGCGTCGCGATCGCCGACCACGTGAAGGAGAGCGCGTTCATCGGCAACGTATTTGCGCTGACTGCCGGCTACCTGGCGCGGCTCGACGCGGACTCCGGGAATCGTCAGGCAGCCGGGGCGGCGCTCGCCTCGAACCAGCGCTTTGTCGCATTGGCGACCGACAATCTGCCGCCTGGCTCGTTCGGACGCGAGATCGGTGTCGAATTCCTGGGCCATTACGGATATCCGACGTCCGGCTGGCTGGGCTCTGGCTATGGCGTGTACGCACCGCTTTATGCGAACGGTGACTTCGGCGCCATTCAAAAGCTGGCGCGCACCTCCGCTCAACACATCGAGCATATCGCCGCATCGACCGCCGGCCAGAAGGACTCCCGGGATCGGTTTCTGGAAATGGCATGGCGAACGGCGGCCGATGCTTCGTATGCGCTGCACGATTACCGAAGTGCGGACAGCGAAATCCAGCGGGCGCTCGAAATTCGCAAGCGGCTGCCGCCACGCAACCTCGGCGAAGAGCGCGACGCGGGCGAGCAAGCAGCGCTGGCCGCAATGATCGCCGCGCGCCTCGGCCGCACCGACGACGCGCGCAAGCTCGTCGAGCCGGTGCTCGAATTGCACCGCGGCCTTTATGCGAGACCGGACAACGAGGATCTCACCCAGCGCGTCGAATTCGCGCAGGCGCTCTATGCGTCCGCGCTCGCGGGGTCGTCGCACAAGAAGGCGGAGCTCGAGCAGGCAGCGTCGCTGATCGATGCGTTGCCGCCGCAGATGCATTCGCTGATCAGCGTTCGGCGCATCCGCGCGCAAATCGCCGAGGCGCAGGCATCCTGACAACGTCGATCGACGACATCCGCGCGCATCTCGACCGCGGCGCGCCGTGGGACGCCTGCGATGCGTTTCGCGCGGCCATCGCGGCACGACCCGACGATCCCGAATTGCTCTACTGCGGCGCGCTCGCGCATGCGCGCGCTGGTGCGTCGCAAGTCGCGCACGCGCTGCTCGATCGCGCGGAAGCGGCAATGCCACGCAATGCGCTCGTCGCCGACATCGCGAGCCTGCGCGGACGTCTGTTCAAGGACGCGTTCCATCGCGCGCCCGACCGTCCCGGCGGACGCACTCTCGTGATGCGCGCGCGCGAGCAGTATTTGAAGGCGTACGCGTACGCGCGCGATCCGTATCCGGGGATCAATGCCGCATCGCTTGCGATGTTGCTGGGCGAGCGCGACGCGGCGTTGGCGCTCGCGCAGGAAATCCGAAGCGACATCGCACGGCGCCTGACGCCTTCGCCATGGGAACTCGCGACGGACGCGGAAGCGCAGTTGCTGCTCGGGCAACTCGACGCGGCGGCGCTAAGCTATGGCGCCGCATGCACGCTCGCGGGGGACAACGCCGGCAAGATTGCGACGATGCGGCGCCAGGTGCGCCTGCTCGCGCGCGCAATACCCGAGGCACGCAATCTGCTGCCGCTACTGCCCGCGCCGAATGTCGTCGCGTTCGCCGGCCACATGATCGATGCGCCGGGTCGCACGACGCCGCGCTTCCCCGCCGCGCTCGAGTCGGCCGTTCGTGCGGCAATCGACGCGGAGCTTCGCGAGCTCCACCAGCCGGTCGTATTCACCTCCGCCGCCTGCGGCGCCGATCTGATTTTCATCGAGGCCGCGCTCGCGCACCGCGCCGAGGTCAACGTGGTGCTGCCGTTCGCACGCGAGGACTTCGTGCGCACGAGCGTCGCGATCGGCGACGACGACTGGGTGCAACGCTTCGACAAGGTCCTGAAGCGTGTCGCGCGGGTGATCATGGCGACCGACGAGAATCATCTCGGCGACGACATCCTGTTCGAGCACGCGGCCTGTCTTGTCGAAGGCTTGTCGCAGTTACGCGCCATGCAGCTCGAGACGGTGCCTTCGATGCTGTGCGTGCTCGATGCATCGTCGGGTACGGACATCGGCGGTACGCGCGCCACGTATGAGAGGTGGCGCAAGACGGTGGGCCCGGCTCGTGTCATCGATCTGGCGGCTTTGCGAAGCAGGAACGAAGCGTCGGTGCAAGGCCGCAGTCCGCATCCCGAAGAGCAGTCTGTCGACGAGCACGTCGGCAAGTCAGCGGACGAGACGCGCTTGCCGCGCTCGTTGAAGGCGATGATGTTCGCCGATTTCGCCGGCTTCAGCCGCGTGCAGGATGCATTCGCGCCCCGATTCCAGGATCAGTTCCTGCGCATCGCGGCCGCGCAAATCGGCGAGTCCCCCGTCAGGCCCCTCGATGCCAAGACGTGGGGCGACGGGCTCTACGTCGTGTTCGATTCGCCGCAATATGCGGCCGAGTTCGCGCTCGGCTTTCTCGGGCGCGCACAGGACGTCGACTGGACCACGACCGGGTTGCGGTCGACAATTCCCGTTCGCATCGCGCTGCACGCCGGCCCCGTCTTCCGCGGTTTTGATCCGGTGATGCAGCGCGAGCACTTCTTCGGCTCGAGCGTCACGCGCGCGGCGCGCATCGAGCCGATCACGCAGCCGGGAACCGTGTATGCGAGCGAGGCGTTCGCGGCAACGCTTGCGGCGGCCGGTCGCAAGGACTTCGCGCTGGAGTACATCGGGCGCGTCGCACTGGCGAAGCATTACGGCGAATCGACGATCTATCGGCTCGATCGGGAGTAAGAGAGCGCATCGTCGACGAGGCGCTCGACCTCCATCGCCTCGCGGTTCGGATCGAACAGCGGCGCGCGTTCCTCGCATTGTGCACGAAGGTGCATGAGAAATTCGGAATCGCGAGTGATCCGATCGAGGAGCCGCGCGAGCGCGGCATCGTCCCCGGGCGCGAAGTAGCCATCGTAATCGGCGCCCAGCATGCCGATGTTGCCCGGAATGCGGCTCGCGATCACCGGCACATGCGAAGTCACGGCTTCCACGATCACATTGGCGCCGCCTTCGATGATGCTCGATACGATCATCGCTTGCGCTCGAGCAATTCGTCGGCGCGTCTCGCCATGCGCTCGTCCACCGAGCCATCGGTAGCGCCGCACCGACGACCACGTGCGCGCCTGCAGCGCGCGTGCCGCGTCGGCATATTGGTCGCTCAGCGCGTCGCCGATGTGCACGAGACGCAGCGGCGAATCGTCCGGCAACTGCAGCATGGCGCGCATTGGCGTCGAGGGGTCCTTTTCCGCGCGCATGTGCCCGACCAGGATCACGTCGAACGTTCGCTTGCGTGGTGCGTTGGGTGCGAGCGCAAGCGCCGACTGAAAGATCACGCGGCATTTGTCGCGATGGCGGGGCTGGAGCGCATCCAGCCCGGCATCCTGCAGCACGACGAGATGCGTCGCGAGATCGAGCGATCGCCGGGCGGTTGCGTCCGCGCCGATATCGCGGTAAAGATCGGTTCCGGTAAGCACCAGCACCCGCGCATGATTGGGACAGGCTTCGGCAAACGTCGCGAGCGCACCGGCCGAGCGCCGCGCGTGCAGCGCGATCATGCATTCCGGTGGATGCGCCGCGGTCGTCCATACCATGCAGACCTCGACGTCGAAGCGACGACGAAGAAAGTGCGACCAGCGATCCGCCGTACGCCAGTTGCCGTTGTTCGCGTCGCGCGATGCCGGGCTCACGATGACGAGCTTCGCTTCGGCGGTCATCGATGAGTCATGAAGCGACTGCGGCGCGAACGGCCGGAAAGCGCGACCTCGACCGCGCGCTGATCGACGCATACGAGCGGACCTGGAGAGTGCTCGCCGATTTCGCACCCGGGCAGTGGCGCGTGCCCTATCATGAGGGAATCAACCCGCCGCTGTGGGAATACGGCCATGTCGCGTGGTTCACCGAGCGGTGGGCGCTGCGGGAAGCTCGTTGGACCGACGATGATCGGCTCGTCACGGTGAGCAATTCGATGCTGCCCGGCGCCGATCGATGGTTCGATTCGTCGCTTGTTGCACACGTCGACCGCTGGACGCTCGACATTCCGTCGCTTGACGAGATTCGCGATTACGCGCGGGCGGTACACGAAGCCGTGCACGCGAAGCTCGCGGTCTCCGACGAGCGCGACCTGTATCCGTTCCAGCTCGCGCTGTTCCACGAGGACATGCATGGCGAGGCGCTCACGTACATGCGCCAGACGCTCGACTACGAGGCGCCATGGCCGTTTCGCCTGCCGCTTCTGCCTGCCGGCGAGGGCGATGTCGAGATCGAGGGCAGCGTCCTCGCACAAGGGTCGCCGCGTGGCGAAGGCTTCGTGTTCGACAACGAGAAGTGGGCGCATGACGTCGCGCTCAAAGCGTATCGGATATCGAGATATTGCGTTCGCAACGCGGCCTACGAAGAGTTCGTCGACGCGGGCGGCTATCGCGAGCCGCGCTTTTGGTCCGATGAGGGGCTCGCGTGGCTCCGCGAAGCGCGCGTCGACCATCCACGGCGCTGGCGCAAGGGGGTGAGCGGCTGGGAGCAGCGATGGTTCGGGCATTACGAGCCGCTTGCGCCCGACGCGCCGGTGTGCCATGTCAACGCCTACGAGGCCGAGGCCTTCTGCCGCTTTGCGGGCCGGCGCCTTCCGAGCGAGGCCGAATGGGAGCGCGCCGCTACCCTTGGCGCGATTGCCTGGGGCGGATCGGTATGGGAATGGACGGCGGACGCGTTCGTCCCGTACCCGGGATTTTCCGCCGATCGCTATCGCGACTATTCGCAGCCCTGGTTTCGCACGCATCGCAGCGTCCGCGGCGGTTCGCTCGCCACGCAAGCGCGGATGCACCATCCGCGCTATCGCAACTTCTATCTGCCGCATCGCGACGACATGTTCGTCGGGTTTCGAACCTGCGCGGCGCGCTGAAGCCATGACGCGCGTTCTTTATGCTTCCCTCGGACGCGGGCGAGGCGGACGCGATATCCGGGGCAGCGCGAAGAGCCTTCGTCCGACAAGCACACCGAGCAGCGCGAACATGCCGGTCGTCGCGAAGTTCCAGACGACGACCATCGCCGACGCGTCGAGATCGTGGACGTGAGCAGAAGCGTCGCGAAGCAGCGCGCCGAAAAGGTTTCGTAGTCGTCCACCGCGAGCTCGCGATTGGCGACGCGCCGCGCGCGCCGAAGGCGATCGACGATGCGCCGCCTGGCGATCGCGGTGAGCCAGGGTCCGAACGGTCGCGCCGGATCGTAGGTGTGGCGCACCGCATGCACGGTAAGCAGAACATCCTGCACGACGTCTTCGACGTCGCGAAGGTCGCTGCCGCCGCGCACCGCGAGCGCGCGCAGGCAGGGCGTGATCGCACGCAACAGCCGCCGATACGCTTCACCATCTCCCGATTGCGCGCGCGCCATCAGGATCGACCAGTCGACGTCGTGCTTCGCGAACGACGCAACCGGGCTATCTGCCGCATGGGGCACGCGCGCCGTCGAAGGGTCGCGTGGCTTCGCGACGAGCGCGAAGTGCGGCGGCGACGAACGGGCGCGGTTCGACATGGCGAAGCGGGACGCGAACGCGAGCGGAGAGACGATCCCTTGAACCTTACACCCGGCCGCGGCGAAGCGATCGCATGATTTTTTCGGCTGCCACGTAACCTTCGGCGGCTCCGGGGCGAATCACCAATGCAGTCTCGCTTTCTGAGACGACAACCACGAGAGGTCCAGTATGAATCTCGCGTTCTTGCCGCAACGGCGCTGTCCACCGCCGTCGGACTCGCCCTGTCCGCCCAGTCGCTGCCCGCCACCGCGCAGGGAAAGGTGATGGACATGAGCAAGGCGCCGCAGGTCGTCAAGGACAACATGGCGCGCATGCAGAAGAACCACCTGGAGAAGTGCTACGGCATCAACGCCGTAGACAAGAACGACTGCGCCGAGGGCACGCATTCGTGCGCGGGCCAGGCGACGCAGGACGAACGATTCTCGTTGCCGTGCTGGTCGGATACGGCCAAACGTGCGTCGCTGCCGGTGACGCCGCTCACGGCGCTACGGTATTCCAGGCATGCAGAGCGTGTCATTCGGCAACGGCCGGCGAGCAGATGACCGGCCCGAGCCTCGCGCACGTATCGCATCGCAAGGCAGGAGCGCTTGCCGGCTTCGACAGTTACTCCGACGCGATGAAGCGTGCGAACGTCGTGTGGAACGTCAGGGCTGCGTGCGCATCACCTGATGCATCGTCAGCATATTGTGGTTCAGATGGTCCATGATCCACAGCGAGCCGGCGATGATCAGGATCACGATCAGCACGCCGAACGCGAGCGCCAGCGCATTGTTGGTGTTGTCCGGCGCGGTCGTCATGTGCAGGAAGAAGACAAGGTGGACGCCGATCTGCGCGATTGCCAGCACGACCAGTGCAATGGGAATCGCCTCGTGCCAGACGAGCGGCGTACCGAGCGTGTAAAAGGACGCGACCGTCAACACGATCGACAGGGCCAGGCCCACGAGATAACCCGCGATCGCGACGCCGGTTCTCGACTCGGCGGGTTCGGCAATCCCCGGTGCGAGGTCGTCCTCGTCGCGCCGCGCGTCCCGCGTTTGATGGCGATCGGTCATCGACCGAGCCCTATCAGGTAGACGACGGTGAATATCGCGACCCATATGATGTCGAGCGTGTGCCAGAAGAGCCTGAAGCACAGCAGGCGTCGCAGGATGTCGGCCCGGAAACCCTTGACGACCAACTGCGCCATCATCGTGCCGATCCACAGGACGCCGGCGCTGACGTGCAATCCGTGGCATCCGACCAGCGCGAAGAACGATGACAGAAAAGCGCTGCGCTGCGGTCCTGCGCCGTGCGCGATCATGCTCGTGAAATCGGATCCCTCGAGGAAGAGAAAGGCGAGGCCGAGCAGTCCGGTGACGAGCAACGACACTTGTGTCCAGAGCGCGTTTCGCGCTCGCGTTGCCACCGCCGACATGCCGCACGTGAAGCTCGAAAGAAGCAGGCACGCGGTTTCCACCGCGACACGGTGCGGGTCGAAGAGATCGCGTCCTGCCGGCCCTCCCGCAGTCGCCGTTTGCAACACCGCGTGCGCCGCGAAGAAGCACGAGAACATCACGATGTCGCTCATCAGGAAGATCCAGAACCCGTATCCGATGATGACGCGTTTGGACGCCGGGCCGCCTTCCCCGTGCCCCGTTGCGTCGCGCGGTCTCGCTTCGGCGTGCGCGCGGCCGATTCGGTAGGGGTCGGCGTCGCCGACGAAGGTCGCGGCGTTCGCGCTCATCGAATCGATCTCGCGTTTTTCGAAAATGCGGTCGAGCGCTTCGTGGCTACGCCGCTCAGTGGACTACCCTTCGCGCTTTGCGCTTCGGGGCCAATTCTCGCTCGGGAGCGGCCCTTCGCGCTCATGGCGCCTCTTCGCCTTCGGGATGTCGCGCGAGCCAGTCGGCACGCGCCCGCCGGCGTTCGCGATCGAGCCGAGCAACGACGGCTGCAGGAATGATCTTCACGGGGGCGTCGCGCCACGCGAACCAGACGAAGACCGCATAGGCGGCGGCAACGCCGACGCCCATCAGCCACCAGATGTGCCAGATGAGCGCGAAGCCGGTGAGCGTCGCGAAGAACGCAGTGATGAAGCCGGTGGGGCTGTTCCGCGGCAACTCGATGGGCTCGTAGTGCGGCAAGTTCGATTGTTGTTGCGTTTCGATCGCACGGCGTTTGATCTGCCAATACGGCTCGGTGCCGTGCACGCGCGGAAGCACCGCGAAGTTGTAAGCCGGAGGCGGCGACGAAGTGGCCCATTCGAGCGAGCGGCCTTCCCACGGGTCGTCGATTTCGTCGCGAAGCGCTTTGCGGTGGCGGATGCTGACGACGAGTTGCATCACCTGGCATGCAGCGCTCGCGGCCATGATGACGATGCCCACGGCGGCGATCAGCATCCATGGCCGCCACATCGCGACATCGTAGTGTTGCAATCGTCTCGTCATGCCGAGGAGACCGGCGACGTACAGCGGCATGAATACGACGTAGAAGCCGACGAAGCTCAGCCAGAAGACGGCTCTGCCCCAACCTTCGTGCAGTCGAAAGCCGAACGCCTTGGGAAACCAGAACGTGATGCCGGCGAAGGTCGCGAACACCACGGCGCCGATGATCACGTTATGGAAATGCGCGACCAGGAACAGACTGTTGTGAAGCTCGAAGTCGGCCGGTGGCACGGCGAGGAGCACGCCGGTCATCCCGCCGATGATGAAGGTGAAGATGAAGCCGATCGACCACATCATCGGCGTCGCGAATCGAACGCGGCCGCCGTACATCGTGAAGATCCAGTTGTAGATCTTGATCCCGGTCGCGACCGCGATGAGACTCGTGGCGATGCCGAACACGGCGTTGACGTTCGCGCCTGCGCCCATCGTGAAAAAATGGTGCAGCCAGACGGTGAACGAGATGAGGCAGATCGCCATCGTCGCGATGATCATCGAGCGGTAACCGAACAGCGGCTTGCTGGAGAACGTCGAGAAGATCTCCGAGAAGATGCCAAAGGCGGGCAGCGCCAGGATGTAGACCTCCGGGTGTCCCCACGCCCAGATGAGGTTGATGAACATCATCATGTTGCCGCCGGCCGTGTCGGTGAAGAAGTGAAAGCCGAGATAGCGGTCGAGCGCCAGCATCGCGAGCGTTGCGGTAAGCACGGGGAAGGCGGCGACGATCAGGAGATTGGCGGCAAGCGCCGTCCACGTGAACATCGGCATGCGCGTATAGCTCATGCCGGGCGCACGGATCTTGAGAATCGTCGTGACGAAATTGATGCCGGTCATCAGCGTGCCGACGCCCGAGATCAGCAGCGACCACAGGTAGTAGTCGACGCCGACGCCCGGCGAATAGCGAAGCTCCGACAGCGGCGGATACGCGACCCATCCGGTTCGCGCGAACTCGCCGACGACGAGCGAGACGTTGATCAGAAGCGCGCCCGTGGCCGTCAGCCAGAAGCTCGTCGAGTTGAGCGTGGGAAAGGCGACGTCGCGCACGCCGAGTTGCAGCGGAACCACGAAATTCATGAGGCCGATCATCAGCGGCATCGCCGCGAAGAAGATCATGATCGTGCCGTGCGCGGTGAAGATCTGGTCGTAATGCTCCGGCGGCAGATAGCCGGGTGCGTGGAACGCGAGTGCCTGCTGCGAGCGCATCATCACGGCGTCGATGAATCCGCGCAGCAGCATCACCATGCCGAGCAGCGTGTACATGACGCCAATGCGCTTGTGATCCACGCTAGTGATCCATTCGCGCCACAGATACGGCATGTGACCCCTGATCACCACCCACGCAATCACCGCCAGAAAGATGAAAATCACGGTGGCGCCGGCGGTGAGCGGGATCGGCTGATCCCAGGGAATCGCGTTCCAGCTGAGCTTTCCAAACACATCAGCTCCCGGGCTGCGGATGCACGAACACGCCGCCGCGGCCATGTTGCGGGCCGTTTTGCGGCGGGATTTCCTGCGTGACCACCGCCTCGAAGAGCTTCGGCTCGACGCCACGGTACGTGAACGGCTGCACGTTCTCGCTTTCCCGCACCAGCGTTTCGTAGGCGCTGCGATCGAGCACGGTGCCCGACTGCCGCACCTTGGTCAGCCATTCCTCGAAGCGATCCGAAGGCACCGCGTGCAGCACGAAGCGCATGCCGGAAAATCCGTCACCGCTGAACTGCGTCGATTCGCCGTAGTAGTCGCCCGGGTGGTCGGCTTGCAAATGGAGTTGCGTCACCATGCCGTTCATCGTCGCGATCATGCTGCCGAGCTGCGGCACGAAAAACGCATTCATCACGCTCGCCGAGGTCAACGAGAAGTGCAACGGCACGTTGGCGGGAACGACCAGCTCGTTCACCGCCGCGATACCTTGATCCGGATAGATGAAGAGCCACTTCCAGTCGAGCGACACCACCTGCACGTCGAACGCCTTCGCCGATGACGCGATCGGCCGGTAGGGATCGAGCTGATGCGCGCCTATCCAGATGATGCCGCCGAGGAAGATGACGACCAGCAACGGCATCGACCATACGAGAAGCTCGATGCGGCCCGAATACGACCAATGCGGCAGCCGGCGAGCGCGCGGATTCGATTCACGGAACCACCACGCGAAGACCAACGCGGCGACGATGGTGGGGACGACGATCACGAGCATGATCGTTAGTGCGTTCAGCGTGATCTGCCGGTTTGCGGCGCCTACCGGGCCCTGCGGGTCCAGCACGCCGTGCGAACAGCCGGCGACGAGCAACGCCAGTGACGCGGGCAGGCTTGCTCGTACGTATCGCACAAGTGGAGACTTCACGGCGCGGAAATCAATCGATCGTCACGTCGACCCGTCCCTTCCGGTCCACGTGATCGACAGCGATGTCGCCGCGATCGTTTCGCTTGAACGTTATGTCGACGGTCGCGTCCCCGACACGCAATTGGCGAAGCGTCAACGCGTGTACCGAATCGGGAAGCACGGGACGGGAAATATGGAGCGCATGCTCGAAAGCGTCGGGACGAAGTCCGAGCGCGGATTCGAGCATGAACGGCACGGCGCCGGCTGCCCATGCCTGCGGGTGGCACGCCACCGGATAGTGAACGGGAACGGCGAACGCATCGCGCGCGAATCCCGCGAACACTTCCGGCAGCCGGTCGTGCTCGAAGTGCGTGGCGGCATCGACGATGCCGCTCAGCACGCGCGTCAGATGGTCGATGCGCCCGGAGCGGCGAAATCCGGCGACCGCAATCGCGTTGTCGTGCGGCCAGACGGTTCCGACGTGATAGCCGACGGGGTTGAATCGTTTCTCGCCCGAGGACAAGGTGCGTATGCCCCAGCCGCCGAACATGTCGTGCTGCATCAGGCGATCGGCTGCCTTCAGTGCGCGATCCCCGGTGGCGATGCCAGTCCAGAGCGCGTGCCCGGGATTTGACGAGACGACCACTGCGCGTCGATTGTCCTTTTGCAGCGCGAGCGCATACGTTCCAAGATCGTCGCACCAGAAGTCGCGCTCGAAACGCTCACGCAGCGCTTCGGCCTCGTTGGCGAGGCGATCGCCCGTTGCCTTGTCGCCGGCTCGGCGATAAAGCTCGGCGATGCCTCGTTTCGCCATATAGACATAACCCTGGACCTCGACGAGCGCGATGGGTGGCGTCGCGAGGCTGCCGTCGCGATTCATGATCGCATCGCCGGAATCCTTCCATCCCTGATTCGCGAGACCGCTCTTTGACTCGGTCGCGTACGCGAGGTAACCGTTTCCGCTACGCGCGATCGCGCGATCGATCCAGCCGAGTGCCGCTTGCACGTGCGCTTCGAGCTCGCTGAATAGATCGAGCCGCCCGGTCCATTGAGCCTGCTGCCCGAGCAGGACGAGAAACAGCGGCGTCGCATCGACCGATCCGTAGTACGGCGTTTGCGGAATCTCGTCGAGGTGCGCCATTTCGCCGACGCGCAACTCGTGCATGATCTTTCCCGCTTCCTCGTCGCGCCAGGCATCGTCGTGCGTTCCCTGGAACGACGCGAGCAGGCGCAGCGTGTCTTCGGCACGGTCGGGCAGGAACACCAGCGTTTCGAGCGACGAGATGATCGCGTCGCGACCGAACAGCGTCACGTACCACGGCACGCCGGCAGCGAAGTACCGATAGCCGCGAAGCGTGGTTCGTAGCAGATGCAAATCGCGCAAGGACCGTGCAACCGCGCTATTGAGGCGCGGATTGTCGGAGTGCAACTGCGTGGCGTTCGCAACCCACGCGTCGGCCGCCTTGTCCTGCGCTTGCCGCGCACGCTCGACGTGCTCGTCTCGCGCGGCTTCCTTGTGCGGTGGTGCCGGAAGCGCTTCGTGGGCGGGCGCCTCCTCGACGCGCAATGACAGGCGAATCGTCGCGCTCGTATGCGGCTCGATGGAAAGATCGAACGACGCTGTGGAATCGTCCGCATGGTGCGGCTGCGGCTCGAACACCGCGGACAGCGAACGACGAACGTTGTCGGCGCCCTCGTAGTCGAAACGCAGCGTTTCGCCGACCCATCGCGGTGGCTCGAGCTTGCCGCGCTTCTTTTGCGGCGCGCCGCGCACGACGAAGAGCGGCTCGAATCGGCTGCGAAGGCGGATCGTGACCGGCAGGCGGATGGTTTTGACGCAAAAGTTCTCGAACGCAATGCTGTCGTGCAGTGCGCATTCCGCGGCGTCGAGCGTGCGCTCCCATCGGATGCCGACGCTTTCCTTTTCCAGCAGGTCGTCGCTTGCGGTCTTCAGGTCGCGGTTGGTCAGGGCGAGCGTGGCCGACGAGCCTTTCGCCGCGATCGAGGCCAGGCGATCGGCCTGCGCATCGGCAATTCGCAACTCGTAGCCGTTCAGGTAACGGCAGTCGTGATAGTAGAGACCAAGTCCGTTCGATGCGTCGAACGGAATGTCGCCATTCGTCTCGCACAAAAAGAACAGCTCGTCGTTCTTGATGACGAGGGCGTGCGCGATGCTCGACGTCGTCGAGGAGCGCCCGTGCCGAACGATGCGGCGGTGTCCCGCCTCGTGCCTTATTTCGTCCCGTTGTTGATCCGGCATGGGCTTCGCGCGATGGCGAAAATTCGACAGAGCGCCGAAAGATCAGTTCCTCGACATGGCCGGGCGAGCGCGATCTGGCTTAAGCTCCGCGATGCGGCGTGCCGGTGCACACGCTTCGGCTACGCGTACGGGAGATGGCCGCGATCGAGATGAAACGACGGCTTCCACGCACCTTTCGTGCGCTTGCGCATCGCAACTTCCGGCTGTTCTTCACCGGACAAGGCTTGTCGCTGATCGGCACCTGGCTGCAGCAGGTGGCGATGGGCTGGCTCACGTACCGCCTCACGAATTCGGCGTGGCTGCTCGGCGTCGTAGCGTTCTGCGCGAACGTCGGCATTCTTCTGTTCAGCAACCTGGCCGGCGTGCTCGCCGACCGGATCGACCGCCGCCGGGGACTTCTGACGACGCAATCGCTGATGCTCGCGCAGGCCGTCGTGCTCGCGGTGCTCGTCGCCTTTGGATGGATTCAGACGTGGCACCTGATCGTGCTCGCGTTGTGGCTCGGGACGTGCACGGCATTCGACACGCCACTTCGCCAGTCGATGTACGTCCATTTCATCGCCGACCGCGACGATCTCGGCAACGCGATCGCGCTCAATTCGATGCTCGTCAATACGGCGCGCGTCGTGGGCCCCGCGATCGCAGGGCTGCTTTTGAGCATCACGAGCGAGGCGGCATGCTTTGCACTGAACGCGCTTTCGTTCGTGGCCGTGATCGTCGCCATCTCGCGGATGCAATGGCCATCCGATGCGCGGGAGCACGTCGCGTCCGGCTGGTGGGCGAGCTTCGTCGAGGGCGTCCGCTATGCGCGCGGACTCGCGCCGGTGCGCGCATTGCTGGTGCTCGTCGCGGCACTTGCCTGGACGATCGCACCTTATTCGTCGCTGATGCCGGTCTACGCGAAGGACATCTACGGCGGCGGTCCGCACACGCTCGGCTATCTCCTGTCGGCGGCGGGCGTCGGCGCGCTGGTGGCGACGCTTTGGCTCGCGCACCGCGCGACGGTTCGCGGGCTTGGCCGCATCATCCTCTACGCCGTCGCCACGAGCGGCGCATCGCTCGCGGCATTTGCCTACATGCGGATCTACCCGATCGCGCTCCTATTGCTGGTGCTCGTCGGCGGCGCGACGATCCTTGCCGCTGCATCGACGAATACGATTCTGCAGACGATCGTCGAGGATCGCCTGCGTGGACGTGTGGCCGCGTTCTACACGCTCGCATTCCTCGGCATCGCGCCGCTTGGAAACCTCGCCGCGGGCGCTATCGCGGGTTACATGGGCGTTCCCTTCACGTTCGCGGTGAACGGTGCGCTCGCGTTTGTCGCGGCACTTTGGTATCGCCGCAAGCTGCCCGTGGTGCGCTCCGTGCTTCGTCCGATGTACGAGGCGCTCGGCGTGCCGCCCGGACCCACCGGCACGACGCGCCGATGGCGATTCGCGGGTCGTTCTGTTGAACGATCCGATAATTGACGCGTGCGATCGGGAGGCTAGCGCATCCAATGCGGTCGGCGACGCTCGGAAACGTTCACCGCCGCTCGATCCTCGGATCGAGCGCATCGCGAAGGCCATCGCCGAGCAGATTGAACGCGAGCACGGTCAGGAAGATCGCGAGCGCTGGAAATATTGCCTCGTGCGGTGCGGTAATCATGTCCGAGCGCGCCGCATCGAGCATCGCTCCCCATTCGGGCGTCGGGGGTTGCGCGCCGAGTCCCAGGAACGACAAACTCGCCGCCGTGATGATCGAGGTGCCGATCCGAAGCGAGAAGTAGACGACGACGGCCGCGATCGTGCCGGGAAGGATGTGACGGAACACGATTGTTGCCGAAGATGCGCCGAGGCTTCGCGCCGCTTCGATGTAGGTCAGATGCTTCAATGCGAGCGTGTTGGCGCGCACGAGCCGCGCGAACGTCGGCACGCTGAAGATCGCGACCGCGGCAATCACGTTCGCCATACCGCCGCCGAGAATGGCGACGATCGCGATCGCGAGCAGGATGCCGGGAAACGCGAACAGCACGTCGCAGATGCGCATGATCACGCGATCCCACCAGCCTTCGCCATAGCCGGCGAGCAGACCGAGCAGCGTACCGACGATGGCCCCGACGGCCACCGATACGAAGCCGGCTGCGAGCGAAATGCGCGCGCCCATCAGGATGCGGCTGAAGATGTCGCGACCGAGCGCGTCGACGCCGAACCAGTGGGTGAGCGATGGTTTTGCGTTGAGCGCGTCGTAGTCGAAGTAATTCTCGGCGTCGTACGGAACGATCCACGGCGCGATGATCGCGACAGCGATAAGCAGCACGACGAACGCGCCCGCGATCATCGCGACCTTCTGGCGCTTGAACTTGCGCCAGAACTCGGACCACGGCGTGCGCACGCGCTCGATGGCGCCGGCCGGCACGGCGGCGGGCAGCGTGGCCATCAGCAGGCGACGCGCGACTGGCGCGGGCAACGGCTTCGTGTCATCGGTATCGAATCGTCGGGTTGATGAACCCGTACAGCACGTCGACGATCAGGTTGATCAGGATGAATTCGAGCGAGAACAACAGCACGAGTGCCTGGATTACCGGATAGTCGCGCATGTCGACGGCGTCGACGAGCAGGCGGCCGAGCCCCGGCCAGTTGAACACTTTCTCGACGACGATCGAGCCGCCGAGCAGAAAGCCGAACTGCAGGCCCATCATCGTCACGACCGGGATCAGCGCGTTGCGCATGCCGTGCTTGATCACGACACGCCGTTCGTCGAGGCCTTTCGCGCGCGCCGTGCGGATGAAATCTTCGCCGAGAATGTCGACGAACGACGAGCGCGTGAACCTTGCCATGATCGCCGCCACGGCTGCGCCGAGCGTGATCGACGGCAAAATGTAGTGGCGCCACGTGTCGTTGCCGACGGTCGGAAGCCAGTTCAAATCGACGGCGAAGATCTGCATCAGCACCATGCCGAGCGCGAACGCCGGGAACGAGATACCCGAGACGGCGAGCGTCATGCCGACGCGATCAGGCCAGCGGTTGCGCCACACGGCGGACACGATGCCGATCGCCATGCCGAAGAGCACCGACCATGCCATGCTCCACATCGTGAGCCATAGTGTCGGCATGAACCGCTCGCCGATCTCCGTTGCCACGGGACGTTTCGTGCGAATCGAGCGTCCGAAATCCCAGTGCAGCACGCCGTTGACGAAACGCACGAATTGTTGCGCCAGCGGCTTGTCGAGCCCGAGGTCCTTCCGCACCAGCTCGACGGTTTCCGGCGTCGCATCCTGTCCAGCCGCGAGGCGCGCTGGATCGCCGGGCAACAAATGCACGAGCATGAAGACGAAAAAGCCGATCAGCAGAAGCGTCGGCAGAAGACCGAGCAGGCGCTTGGCGATGTACGCCGTCATCGCCTCACTCTAGCAAATGGATTGCACGCGCCTGCGCATTGCGTGTCTGGCGTCGCTTCGCTCGCATCGTGCGAAAGCGGACCATTGGTTCCTGACTATGTCACGATGCACTCGTGGAAACGATGTCGATCTCCAAGTTCAGGGCGACGTGTATCGGCGTCATGCAGCGCGTCAAGCGTACGGGCCGGCCGGTCTTGATCATGCGGTACGGTCAGCCGGTTGCCGAAGTCGTTCCTCCCTCGCGGCCTGCCGGGAAAGGAAAGTGGATCGGATCGATGGCAGGCACCGCAGTCACGGTCGGCGAAATCGTCTCGTCGGCAGCGGACCTGGATGACTGGAGGTACTGCGTCGTTTAGGCTATTGCGCGACGCGCATATCTGGTTCTGGATTTTGACCGAGCCGACCAGGATCGGTCGTCGCGTTAGAGCCAAGATCGCCCGGGCCAGGAACGAAGTTTGGTGATGGCGATGTTGGTAGCAGTGCTCCAACCCCCGACCGCCTAGCCTCGGCTCGATCGCGCTCTCTGGCGAATTGACGTCGCCGCCATGCACATCCTCATCGCGCGAATCGCCACAAAAGATGGCGGTCAAGGAATGAACGCGTCCGCAACCGCCATCCATCGATCGTTCCTGCCCGATCGAGCTCGGCCCTGCGCACGTTGTCGAGAATCTCGGCGCCGGTCGGCGCATCGGTTCGCGGAGCTTCCGCGCGCCATCGCCAGATTCGTTCGAGCTCGTCGAGAAACTCCGCTCGCTCCGCCTTGGCGCGGTACCGTTCGATGTCCCCGACGGCGCGCTCGCCAATCGAGTCGCGAAGACCCGGATCGCTCGCAAGCCGTCTCATCCACGTTGCGGCTTCCGCGATATCGGGTTCGGCCCAATGCACGGTTTCTCTCAACACACCGCGCGAATAGGCCGGAACCGAACCGTCCACCGGAACGAGACGGTAGCCGACGACACACGAATTCGCCTGGTTCATGAACGTCATGTTGCCCGACCAGCCGGTTGCGATCACCGGCTTTCCAAGCGCCATCGCCTCCATTAATCCATAACCAAACCCTTCGGCGCGATGCAGTCCGACGAAGACGTCACACGAGGCGAATAGCTGCAGCAGCTCGGTTCTTGGCAATACACGGTCGATGATCGTGATCGAGCGCTGGTCGATGCCGCCCAGTGCGGCGAGCTCGACTGCGGACGAGCCGCCGCTGTTCCCGTTGTTGACCTTGATGACGAGGTGAGCTCGATCCTCGGCGTTGAACGCGCGCAGGAACGCGGCAATCGCCGAATACGGATTCTTCCGATTGGGATCGCTCCTCGGGTCGAGCGTGCACAGGAATACGACCTTGTCGCCCGGCAGGTCGAACATCGAGCGACACGGTTGCACGTCGGGCGGATCGCAAGGCGCGTGCATCACGTCGATGATCGGGGCGCGCACGCGCCGAACATGCGACTCGAGCGCCGAGCGCGTGAAGTTCGATCCCGAGAGCAGAACGTCGAAGTATTCGAGCGACGCCGCCCATTTGTGCGGAATGAACGGCAACTCCCACCAGAGGAAGCCTGCGGTGACGACATCGGATCGCAGCCGCACGGGACCGTTCACGATGCTTTGCGGCAAGGACGTGAGCGAAAGCACCGCGATCGTGATGCCGTATGGCAGTCGATCGGCCGAATCGACTGTCCACTCGCGAAAGCATGTCTCGTGTCCCGAGCGACCGTAGCCCGCGTCGCAGTCCAGCACCGCCACCGGGAAACCTCGGCCAAGGATCAGGCGAATGACGTTTCGTGCGCTCTCGCCCAGGCCGATGTTCGAGCTCGCATAACCGATGACGTTGAAGCCGAACGGGCGCATGCCCGCAATCCGGCTCGCATCGCTGTTCACATTGTCCGGCACCGGCGCCGGCGCGCGCGACGCGTCGGCGGCAACGATGCGCTGACCTGCATGCTGCATGTCTCAAACGCCGGCGCCAAGCGCGGCGCTGGCCCTTGTGATACCAACGGGTCTTGCGCCCGCTACTTCAGATCGATGTCCCTGAAATCGAACGACGCATCCGGCATGACGTATACACCGGAAAGCCGCTTGCTGTGTGCCGACAGAAGCTTCTCGGTGACGAGCGGCGCCCACGGTGCATCGTTCCAGATGCGCTCCTGCGCGTCCCGATAGAGCTTCGCCTTCTCGGCCTTGTCGCTCGTCGCGAGCGCGCCCTTGATGTCGGCATCGACCTTGTCGTTCTTGTAGTACGCGGTGTTGAAAAGCTTCGGCGGCCACGAATCGCCGAAGAGCAGCGGACGAAGCGCCCAGTCGGCTTCGCCGGTCGACGCCGACCAGCCGACGTAATACAGCCGCACCGGTGCAGTCTTCGGATCCTGCCAGCTCTCGACGCGCTCGACGCGCTGCCCGGTTTCGAGCAGCGTGATCTTCGTCTTGATGCCGATCTGCGCGAGCTGCTGCTGCAAGAACTGCGACACCTTCTGCGCGGTGCTGTGGTTGTACGCCGACCACAACTCCGTCTCGAAGCCGTTCGGATAGCCGGCCTCGGCCATCAGTTTCTTCGCCTTCGCGAGATCGTACGGCCACGGGCCGAGCTTGACGCTGTATTCCACGGCATCGGGGACGACGCCGTCGGCCGGCACCGCGTAACCCGCGAACGCCACCTTCGCGAGCGCCTGCTTGTTGATCGCGTACGCAATTGCCTGGCGCACCTTGGGATTGTCGAAAGGCTTCTGCTGCGTATTCATCGACAAATAGCGAAGCACGATCGATGGCGCCGCCACGAGCTCTAGATTGGGCTTTGCCTTCAGCACGTCGGCGAGCTCGTAGGGCACCGGGAACGTGAACTGCGCTTCGCCGGTCTGCATCAGTGCCGCGCGCGAGTTGTTGTCGACGACCGGCTTCCATGTGATCGTGTCGACCTTCGGATAACCCTTGCGCCAGTAGTTCTCGTTCTTCACGACCTTCAGGTAGTCGGTCTGCTTCCACTCGACGAACTTGAACGGTCCCGTGCCGACCGGGTGGAACGCGATGTCCTTGCTGCCGTACTGCTTCAATGCGGCAGGACTGATCATCACGCCCGACGGATGCGCGAGGTCGTTGATGAACGCCGAGAACGGCTCTTTGAGCGTGATGCGCGCCGTATACGGATCGACCACTTCGGTCTTCGCAATGATGCTGTAGAGACCGTAGCGCTTGAGCTTGTTGTCGGGATTGGTGACGCGATCGAAGTTGACCTTGACGGCTTCCGCGTTGAAGTCGGTGCCGTCCTGGAACTTGATGCCATGCTTGAGCTTGATCGTGTACGCGAGCCCATCGTTGCTCACGTCGTAGCTTTCGGCGAGCACGGGAATCAGCTTCATGTTGCGGTCGAAGCCGAACAAACCTTCGTAGAACGACTTCGCCATCGCCTGCGACAGCGTGTCGTTCGCATCGTACGGGTCGGTCGTCGTGAACGTCGACGCGACCGCCAACACGACGTCCTTGGTCGCGTAGGCAGGCGCGGCGAGCGCGAGCGCGGCGAGCGTCGCGGCGAGCGTGCGGAACAGCGATTTCATCGGAAGGCTCCTTGCAAACGAGCAGGAATGATCAATAGGGACCGCCGACGCGATGCGTGGCGACGAAATGTCCGGGCCCGACCTCGATGAGCGGTTGTACGAGCGGCTCGTCGCCGACGTTCCTGATCGGGCTCGGAATTTCGTCGGATGATAGCGCTCTTTGGCGGCGCCTCCGGGACGGATCGGCGACCGGCACGGCGGCCATCAGCTTTCGCGTGTACGGATGCTGCGGGTTGTCGAACACGACACGGCGCGGTCCGATCTCGACGATCTGGCCGAGATACATCACCGCGACGCGGTGGCTCACGCGCTCGACGATCGCCATGTCGTGCGAGATGAAGAGATACGAGACGCCGAACTCGTCTTGGAGGTCGAGCAGCAGGTTCACGACCTGCGCCTGGATCGAGACGTCGAGCGCGGAGACCGCTTCGTCAGCGATGATGATGCGGGGATTGAGTGCGAGCGCGCGGGCGATCGCGATGCGCTGTCGCTGCCCGCCGGAGAATTCGTGCGGGTAGCGTCGGGCATGGTCAGGCGCGAGTCCGACGTGATCGAGCAGCCAGGCGACGCGCTCTTCCGCCTCACGACCTTTCGCGACGCCGTGGATGTAGAGCGGCTCGGCAACCGAGAAGCCAACGGTAAGACGCGGATCGAGCGATGCGAACGGGTCCTGGAACACCATCTGGATGTCGCGCCGCACACCTTTGAGCGCGTCGTCGGGAAGCTTCGCGATGTCGCGGCCCTCGAATTCCACGCTTCCGTTCGTGATGTCGACGAGCCGCAAGAGCGAGCGCCCGGTCGTGGACTTGCCGCAGCCCGATTCGCCGACGAGCGCGAGCGTTTCGCCCGCGCCAAGATCGAAGCTCACGCGCTCGACTGCGTGCACTTGGCGGCGGACGCGCCCGAGCAAGCCCGACTTGACCGCGAAACGCGTCGTAAGATTACGCACGGAGAGGAGGGGTGCGCGCCCCTCACTCCAGCCCTTTCCCCGCGCGACGGGAGAGGGTGCCGATCGCATGCGAGGCGGGTGAGGGGCTTCGTCCGCCACCGGAAACTTCCTCGGCAAATCCTCGTTTCGCAAAGCGCCAAGCTTCGGCACCGCGGCGAGAAGCGCGCGCGTATAGGGCTTCGATGGCGCCCGGAAGATCGATTCCGCGTCGCCTTCCTCGATCTTCTCGCCGCCGCGCATCACGACAACGCGATCGGCGACTTCCGCGACGACGCCCATGTCGTGCGTGATGAACATGACGGCCATGTGCATCTCGTCCTGCAGCAGCCGGATCAGCGTCAGGATCTGTGCCTGAATCGTCACGTCGAGCGCCGTGGTCGGCTCGTCGGCGATCAGGAGCGCGGGACGGCACGACAGCGCCATCGCGATCATCACGCGCTGGCGCATGCCACCCGAAAGCTGATGCGGATAGCGATCGAGCACCGACCGCGCTTCTGGAATGCGTACCTGCTCGAGCATGCGCAACGCCTCCGCCCGCGCTGCGCGATCGCCCTTGCATTGATGCAAGCGAATCGACTCCGCGATCTGCTCGCCCACCGGAAACACCGGATTGAGCGAGGTCATCGGCTCCTGAAAGATCATCGCGATCTCGGCGCCGCGCATCGCGCGAAGCGTCGCTGCATCCGCGTGCACGAGATCGACGCTCGCGCCCGAGGGTCGTGCGAACGCGATACGGCCGTTGACGATGCGTCCGCCGCCGTGCTCGACGAGGCGCATGATCGACAAAGCGGTCACCGATTTGCCCGAGCCCGATTCGCCGACGATGGCGACGGTTTCGGCGCGGCCGATCGCGAACGCCAGGTTCCGGACGGCCACGACGACGCGGTCGGTCGTCGCGAACTCGACGCCGAGGTTGTCCACGTCGAGTACGAAAGAAGCGGGCGACGCCTGCGCCGGCGTCGCCCGAGGGGCGGGCGTGCGGTCGATGATCGGTGCGGTCAGGAGGCAGCTTCCCCTACGCTACCAGAACTCGCGCATCGCCGTATCAAGTCCGCAATCGTAGTCTCGCGGCGCGCCCGATGCTCGACGCGTCAAAGCTTGTTCGCGATCCCCGGCGTGCATCCGGACCAGAGCACCGGCTGAAACGGATGCGCCGCGATTTCGCCATTCACTCGCGGATATCGTGCGTCGTAGTTCGTGACGACATTGAACGCTCAGACGGCGGAGGTCGGGCCGTTCGCGGCTTCGACCTCCCACACCTGGCCCTGGATCGGCGAGGGATCGAACCCCGATCCTCCGTCGACGATGAACCGTCCGGTCAAGGGATCGAAATACGCGACGCCTCCCCACGCTGCGCTGGCTGAATGAAAGATCGCCGCCGGAGGAGCGACCAGCCCTGACAATGTGCTGTACCAGGAGGGGAGCGTGCCGAGGTGGTCGTCGAACCGGGTGTCCACGAAATCGTAGGCCGTTGCCGGGAACGGCAGCTCCCACGTACTTCCGGCGAGCAGCATCGTCTGCGTCACCGGGTCTTCGGTCGCGAGCGGGACACACCAGGCCGTTCCCTCGGCGATCCATCCTTCCTGTTGCAGCAGGTCCTGCGACGACCGCGTAAGCGTTGAGCCGTTGCGTCGCGGGATCGCCAAAGCCCAGCGAACCGGCGAGCCGCTGTCCATATCCGCCCGTATGCTCGGGGGTGGTGTATTGCGCGAAGACCTCGGCGCCACGGTAGTCTTTGCGCAGGATGAAGTTGATGACGCCGCCGATCGCGTCGCTGCCATAGACCGCGGATGCGCCGTCTGCGAGCACCTCGACATGGTCGACCGCCGCGAGCGGAATCGCGTTCAGGTCGATGCCGCGGGGAGCGAACGGGTACGGCGCCACACGGCGACCGTCGAGCAGCGCGACGGTGAACTGGTAACCCAATCCGCGCAGAGCGCCGCCCGCGAACCCCGCGGCGTTCGCGCCACCCTTGAGTCCCTGCGACTCGTTGAACGCGCTGAAGCTCGTCGTCGCCGATATTCGTTCGACGAGTTGCGCGGCGGTCTGGAGATTCGTCCGCTCGATTTCGTCGCGAGTGATGATCCGAAGCGGTAGCGCGGTCTCGCGTTCGACGGTTGGAATGTTGCTTCCCGTCACGTACACGCTGATGCTGGGCGATTCGCTGTCCGTCTCGCGCACGACGTCCTCGCCGAACGCGGGGAATGCCATCGACGCGCCGATGCCGATCGCACGCGCGATCGTCTGCTTTCGCGACGTGGCCCGGCGCCGTCGAGCGCCCGGTGCACGCCAACGGACGTAACGCAGCGGGAAACCGTTGCCGCCTGCATGGTGTCGCGGAACGTGACGATCGGCGCGGAGGAGGGCATTATCACGTATCGGCACGAAAGAGGAGGAACCCGCCATGGCAACCCCCCAATGGAATCTGAGCGGCCATTACTACGAAACCTGCAGTTGCGACATGGTCTGTCCGTGCGTGACGACGCAGATGGCAGCGCGCCCGACGATGGGATCCTGCACGTTCGCGATGGGCTTCGACGTCGAGCGAGGTCGCTACGGCGACGTGTCGCTCGACGGGCTGGGCTTCATCGTGCTCGGCCGCACACCGGAAGCGATGAACAAGGGCAACTGGTCGGTCGGGATCGTCGCCGACGCGCGCGCGAACGCAGCGCAGCGCGACGCCATCGCGGCGATCGCGAGCGGGGCCGCGGGCGGACCGATGGCGCCGCTTTCCGGCCTCGTCGGCAATTTCCTCGGCGTGGAATCGGCGCCCATTCGCTTTACGAGCGACGGGATCAAGTGGTCCGTCGATGCGGCGCAGTTCGTCGACATGGCCGCCGAAGGTGCGATGGGCATGGATCCGGGCGCTCGCGAGCCCATCCATCTCGACAATACCGGCCATCCCGCGGCCAATCGCTTCGCGCTCGCGCATCCGCTGCGCAGCCATGTGCACGCGTTCGGCATGGACTGGGACGATGCGAGCGGGCGCAACAACGGGCAATACGCGCCGTTCTCGTGGCAGGGCGGCTAAGGCGGATTGCTCGTCACGCGCCACCGGCGGCGCCCGCGGCGATGCGTTCCATGCAATCGCCGATGACGCGCGCCTGCGCGTCGGTGAGGTAGCGCCCGAACCATCGATCGATTTCAGCGCGGTACACCGGCCACATCGCCTTGCGCATGTCGCGGCCCTTGTCGCTGATCGCGCAATAGGCGCCACGTCGGTCCGCGGCGCATGCCTCGCGCCGGATCAAACCGGCTTTTTCCAGCCGATCGGCAAGGCGCGAGAGGTTGCTGCGCGAAAGCACGATGCGCTCGGCGAGCTCATGCATCCGGAGCTTGCCTTCAGGACCGTTCTCGAGCGCCCACAGCACGTCGTACCAGGCGAGCGGCGGCAATCCGGCCGCCTGCAACGCGGCCTCGACGCGTTCGAGCAGCCGCGCATGGGCGACCAGAAACGCCGCCCAGGCGTGACGCTGGGCTGCGAGGCGCGTGCGCTCGGTCATCGCCGTTCGGTCGATCGCTCCTTTCGAGGACGCGGCGATTGTCGCGCAATGTAGTTGCAATTGCAATCATTCGTGATATAGTTGCAACTGCAATCATCTCGATTGCGCTCTCCGGCGAGCATCGGGCCGGGGACTCACCACGAAACGGAGAAGACGATGACAACGGAACTCACGCTGGAAAACCTGCAGGCGCGCCTTCGCGCCAACCCTGCGCTGGTGCTGCTCGAAGCGCTGCCGGAGAAGTACTACCGCGATTGGCATCTGCCGGGTGCGCGACATCTGCCGCACGACGAGGTACGCGCCGGCGCCGGCCGCGTCGTCCCCGACAAGTCCGCGCCGATCGTCGTGTACTGCGCGAGCGATACCTGCCGCAATTCCCACATCGCGGCGAGCGAGCTTGTGCGTCTCGGCTACACCGACGTGGCCGTGTTCACCGGCGGGAAGAAGGCGTGGAGCGAGGCGGGACTGCCGGTGGAGCGCGAGGCGACACAGCCGGCGTAAGGCGCAATGCCGGGCCGCCGGCCAGGGCTTGTCGGGGCGCTGCTAAACCTTCTCGGGCTCCGACGCACGCCGCTTCTGCAGCAGGGCCGGGACGGGCCGCGTCTTTCGCGCGGCGTGGATGTGCGCATGCCGATGCTCGCCCGTCCTTTCCGGCGTATCGGCATGCGTGCGCGTGATGGGCGGTTGATCCGGATTCTTCGCGTACGCCGCTTCGCGTTCCGCGCGGCGCACATCGCCACGGGCCGCGGATTGCGGCGATGAATCATCGCGCACGTGCCTGCGCCGGGCATCGCCATTGCCAACGCGCTCGCGCGGACCATCGCCATTGGCAACGTGCTCGCGCGGACCGTCGCTTGCCGCGCCGCGCGGCCGTCCGGCGCCCGCGTGTGCACGAGGCGTTCCCGTCGGCGCATGCGGCGCGCGATCGCGCGCACCGCGAATGGCGGCGGCGACGTCGAAATCGTCCGCGATCTCGATGGCGACCTTCTTCTTCAACAGACTCTCGATTTCGGAGAGATATTTTTCTTCCTCGGGCGCGACGAGGGAAATCGCTTCGCCGGCCGCGCCTGCCCGTCCGGTGCGGCCGATGCGGTGGATGTAATCCTCGGGCACGTGGGGCAGCTCGTAGTTGACCACGAGCGGCATGTCGTCGATGTCGAGGCCGCGCGCGGCAACGTCGGTGGCGACGAGCACCTGCAGCTTGCCCTCCTTGAACCGCGACAGCGCTTCGAGCCGCGCGGCCTGCGTCTTGTCGCCGTGGATCGCCGACGTGGCGAGCCCGTCCTTCTCGAGCTGGCGGGCAAGCCGCGATGCGCCGTGCTTCGTGCGCACGAAACACAGCACCTGCCACACGTTGCGCGACTTGACGAGATGCACGAGCAGCGGCCGCTTCGCTTCCTGCGGAAGCCTGTACGCCTTCTGCGAAACCGTTTCGGCCGCGGTGTTGCGCCGCGCGACCTCGATCAGCCGGGGCCTGTTCAGGAGCTCGTCGGCGAGCTTCTTGATCTCGTTCGAGAACGTCGCCGAGAACAACAGGTTCTGTCGCTTCGCCGGCAGCAATCGCATGATGCGCTTGATGTCGGGAATGAAGCCCATGTCGAGCATCCGGTCGGCCTCGTCGAGCACGAGAATCTCCACGTGGCCGAGGTTCACGCTCTTTTGCTCGACGTGATCGAGCAAACGGCCGGGCGTGGCGACGAGGATCTCGACGCCGGCGCGCACGATCGGGAGCTGCTGGCGGATGTCGACGCCGCCGAACACGCACGTCGAGCGCAGGCCCGTGTACTTGCCGTACTCCTTGATCTGTTCCTCGACCTGGATCGCGAGCTCGCGCGTGGGCGCGACGATCAGGGCGCGCACCGGATGACGCGCGGGCGACGGGCTCGCGTTCGCGTGTTGCGACAGCTTGTGCAGGATGGGCAAGCCGAAGCCGGCCGTTTTGCCGGTGCCCGTCTGCGCGCCGCCCATGATGTCGTGGCCCGCGAGGATCTCGGGAATCGCCTGCGCCTGGATCGGCGTGGGCGTCGTATAGCCGGATTCGGTCACGGCCCGAAGGATCTCGGGCCGCAAGCCGAGCTCGTCAAAGCCAGGATGGCCCCCCCACGCTTGCGGCTTCGCCACTGCGCTGCCCCCGGAGGGGGCGGAATTCGCGTCTTGGGACGGCCCTGCGACGCTCGTTGCGTGCATTCATGCTCCTGATACGCGGCCTACCGCCTCGGCGGTTTCCGGTCCAGGCAGCGGAAATTGTATTGGATTGGGGATCGCGGTTCGGTCACGGATGCGAAACGCATGCGTGCCGTCTGGCGGGATGGGCGCTGACCGGAAATGTCGCCCGATCGAGCATTATAGCGTAAGCGCCGGATTTTTCAAAATTTTGTAGCCGCGACGAGCCTCCAGCCGCTACAATGGCCGGTTTTGCCGCCGCCAGTCGCGCCCACGAATCTCCATGCCGTCGCTTCGCCACGACCTTCGCAATCTCGCGATCATCGCCCACGTCGATCACGGCAAGACGACGCTCGTCGACAAGCTCCTCGTTCAGGCCGGCACGTTCGCCAAGCATCAGCACGTCGCCGAGCGCGTGATGGACAGCAACGATCTCGAGCGCGAGCGCGGCATCACGATCTTCGCGAAGAACTGCGCGATCCGCTATCGGCACGGGCGCGACAACGTCCACATCAACATCGTCGACACGCCGGGCCACGCCGATTTCGGCGGCGAGGTCGAGCGCGTGCTCGGGATGGTGGACGGCGTTCTGCTGCTCGTCGACGCCGTCGAGGGGCCAATGCCGCAAACGCGCTTCGTCACGCGAAAGGCGCTCGCGCTCGGCCTGCGGCCGATCGTCGTCGTCAACAAGCTCGACCGTCCGGGCGCGCGCCCCGAGTGGGTGGTGAACCAGACGTTCGAGCTCTTCGATCGGCTCGGCGCGACGGACGCGCAGCTCGATTTCCCGGTCGTCTACGCGTCCGCGTTGCACGGCTGGGCGACGCTCGATGTCGCGGCGGCGAAATCGCCGGCGCCCGGCGCCGATATGCGCCCGCTGTTCTGGACGATTCTCGCCCACGTTCCTGCGCCCGCCGGAGATGTGGATGCGCCGCTGCAACTGCAGATGAGCGCGCTCGACTATTCGAGCTACGTCGGTCGCCTTGGCATCGGTCGCATTCGGCGCGGCTCGCTTGCCACCGGCCAGGACGTAGCGATCGTCGACGCTGCGCTTGCGGCGGGGGAGACGCCGCGTCGTGGCCGCATCGCGCAGCTTTTCATGTTCGAAGGATTGAACCGTGTGCCGGTCGAGCGCGCGGCCGCCGGGGACATCGTGCTCGTCACGGGCATCGACGAGCTCACGATCGGCACGACGCTGGCCGCGCCGGATTGTCCGCAGCCGCTGCCTGCGATTGGCATCGACGAGCCGACGATCTCGATGTATTTCCAGGTCAACACGTCGCCGCTGGCCGGACGCGAAGGCAAGTACGTCACGTCGCGCAACCTGCGCGAGCGGCTCATGCGCGAGCTCCTGACCAACATGGCGCTCCGCGTCGAGGAAACCGCGGATACCGACGTGTTCCTCGTCTCCGGCCGCGGCGAGCTGCATCTGACGATCCTGATCGAGAACATGCGCCGCGAAGGCTACGAGCTCGCGGTGTCGCGTCCGCGCGTCGTCGTGAAGGAGATTCGCGGCACGCTGTGCGAGCCGTTCGAAACGCTGTCGGTCGACGTCGAGGCGCAGCATCAGGGCGCGGTGATGGAAGCGCTCGGCCTGCGCCGCGGCGAGCTTCTCGACATGGCGCCCGACGCTCAGGGACGCGTGCGCCTCGACTATCGCATTCCCGCGCGCGGCCTGATCGGCTTCCAGGGCGAGTTCATGAACCTGACGCGCGGCACCGGGCTCATGAGCCATGTGTTCGACGCGTTTGGCCCGCTCGACGACGACATCGCGGAGCGGCGAAACGGCGTGCTTGTCTCGCAGGAGAACGGCGAGGCGGTCGCTTATGCGCTGTGGAACCTGCAGGAGCGCGGGCGCATGTTCGTCTCGCCCGGCGAAAAGGTCTACGAGGGGATGGTCATCGGCATCCACAGCCGCGACAACGATCTCGTCGTCAATCC
>DATGGP010000020.1:0-23521 GCA_035308425.1 Casimicrobiaceae bacterium
GAGCTCGGCGAGCATCGCCTGATCTACCTGTTCCTCGACGGCATCGCCGAGCGACTGCACTTGGGGCAACCCCGTGAAGCGGTGTTAGCCGCTTAAGGGATTACCGCGGGCGGCGAGAAGGTGTTGCTCGGACTGCCCGGGCACGAAGGAGGACACGGCGAGCGCGCGCGAGTTCTTGCGCGATCTGGAGGGGCGCAATCTCAACGATCCGGTGCTCGTGGTAAGCGACGGTGCGCCCGGGCTTAGGCGTGCACTCGAAGAAGTGTTTCCGAGGAGTCTGCGGCAACGATGCCTGGCGCATCGCATGCGCAATCTCGAGGGCAAGGTGCCGGCGGAACGCATTTCGGGCACTTGCGGCCTTGGCCGAGGCTATGCCCCGCGCGATCGCGCTTGATCTTCCAGACGCCTCGCTTAACAGTCAACCATGATTGGACTCGGTGTCCAAAGCTACGGTCGCGCGATCCGGCCGGCACATGCTTCATTCTTGCAATGAGAGCATCTGCGCCGCCGGTTACGTTCGACATAACATATCGTCAATCGGACGCGCTGGCACCTCGTCATCGACTCGATCCGCGCGGCGATTACCATCCAGTCGGGCGCCAAGGGTTCGCATGAACGCGTCACAATTGAAGCGGTTCTGCCGCGATTTTCCTCACACGACGGAAAGACTCTACGGCGAGCCGTACAATTTTCTTGTGTACTCGGTCGGGGGACGGAAATTCGCGTATTTCAAGACCAGCCACCCCGAGCGAGGGCGATTCAGCACACGCGTTACACCCGAGCGGTTCATCGAGCTCACGGACGTTCCTGGAGTAAAGCCTGCCCGATATCGCGGGCGGTTTGGCTGGATTACGATCGTCCACGTGTCCAGCTTTCCGGAGAGCTATCTCAAAGAGCTCGTCGGATCGTCGTATCGACGAGCGTTTGCGTCGTTGAGCAAAACGAAGCAGCACGCATTTCACGCTGCTGACAAAAAACCTGCGGCCGCAGTACGGGCAGCTTGACGATGACAAGGTCGAAACTCCGTGCCGCGCCGGTCGGTTGGCACTCGGTCACGCCCCGGATTGTCGTTCGAGATGCGCGTCGTCTGGTTGATTTCGTGTCTTATGTGTTCGGCGCAACCGGCGCATTCCAATCGATGGCGCCCTCGATACTTCAAATCGGCGACTCCAAACTGATGATCAGCGAGGCGGGCGAGCGCGATCCACATACCGCGTTTCTCTATGTGTACGTGAGCGACGTTACCGCGGCCTATCGCCGAGCCGTCGAACACGGGGCCCATTCGATCGAGCCTCCTCTGGACACGCCGTATGGCGATCATCGCTGCATGGTCGAGGACAGTTGGGGCAACACCTGGCAAATTGCCAGCCAGCGCCCTCCCGATGGCATTTAGAGCTTGTCCGTTAATAAATCACGTGATGCGTTTGACGCAAATGCGATGGGATACCGAAAGTCTGCGCATCGACGGCGCGTGCCACTGCGGTTCAATCTCGTTCACCGCGGAAATCGACCCGTCGCGCGTAATGGTGTGCCATTGCAGCGACTGTCAGCTTCTTTCCGGTTCGCCTTTTCGTGCCATTGTCTCTGCATCGATCGCCACATTTGTTATTCGCGGTCATCCGAAGTGCTACATCAAGACCGCGCAAAGCGGCAATCGGCGCGCGTAGGTCTTCTGTCCCGATTGTGGCACTCCGCTCTACACAACCGCACCTGAAAACGCAACCTCGGTAGTGATTCGGCTGGGATGCGTGAAGCAGCCTCGAGGTCGCAGTGTTGAATGTACGCGCGGGCAGCGTGGCTGCGTTCGACGCACTGTTCAGCAAGCGTCGTCAATCGTTTCGTCGATGCCTGGCTGCATAGGCCATGACCTGCAGCGCTGGATCGAAGTACCCAATCGCTACGTCATTCTGGTCCGCTGGCAGTCGCTGGAAGCTCATATCATGAATCGCCTGCAACCGATCCGTCGGTTTATGGCGCACAATGCGGTGCCGGACGCGCAAGGCGTCGCTCCCGGCCCCGAAACACAGACTCGGAGGACCCACTGAAATGGCCAAGTATCTGGTTCAGGTTCGCTACACGGCCGACGGTGCAAAAGGATTGCTGACAGATGGTGGAACGGGGCGCCGTGCCGCCACGGAGAAAGCGGTTGCGAGCGTCGGCGGAAAGATGGAATCGTTCTATTTCGCGATCGGCGAAATCGACGCGTACGTCATTGTCGACGTGCCTGACGAAGTCAGCCTTGTCGCCCTCGAGCTCGTGGTCAATGCGACAGGCCGTATCAACTCGAGGTCCGTGAGGTTGATAACGCCCGAAGACGTCGACGCGGCGACGAAAAAGGCGGTTGCCTATCGCGCTCCGGGTGGCTAAGTCTGGGTTAACGGATGCAGCCAGGATGCGATCAGGGCGGTGCCAACAGGAACACCGCTCGACTCGTCGCCCATACGAATGCTCAGTCCCGGCGCTGAACGCGGTACTCGAACGCTGCTTCGCGTCCGCACGGAATTCTGACCTCGATACATTACGGTCGAGCATCTCCTCGAGCAATTGCTCGGTGAAGAGACCGTTATTGAGCTCCTGTCCTCTCGTGGTCGAGACCCGGTGCTCTTGCGCTCGGAAGTGCGCCGCGCATTGTCGCGTATCGATCGCACCCGTTCCCATGATTGCTGCCCCACCACTGACCGCCGCCATCACAAATCCGGGCATCATGGATCTTGACCCTCGCCGCGAATGTCGATGCCAGGTGAAAGCCACGCGCTGGAGCCGACGCGCTGCTCCGGCGGTCGGGAACTTTCGACGCGTCGCAGTGAAGCTTGTCATCACCGGGTTGCTTGGCGGAGCGGCGATCAGTGCAGGTGCAGCGGTTTTTACTACGGACTACGACCGCGTAACTGTTTTGCCCGCGCTTGCAGGCAATCCATCGGGTCAGGACTGGCGGGCGCACGGGGCGGTGACACCTGTGAAGAACGAAGGGCCGTGTGACGCGAGCTGGGCCTTTGCCGTCACGGGGCTGGTGGAAGGCGATCACCTCATTCGAACCGGTACGCTGTCGAATCTCTCGGAGCAGGAGCTGCTCGACTGCACTGATTCGGGATCAGCGTGCACCGGCGGGAGTCCCGTCTCGGCAATGCGAACGCTGATCGCCAGAGGTGGCCTCGCCACCGAGGCCACCTACCCGTACAAAGCCGTTGCACGCATTTGCAAGCCGAGCACTGCCATCGCGACGATTCCGGGTGCAGGACGCGTGCCTCCCGGCGATGAAATATCGCTCCAAAACTATGTCGCGAAGGGACCGGTGTTGGCACTGATCAACGAGAGTCCGGCCGTCGACAGTTATCGTGGCGGCATCTTCGCGGGTCCCTGCAGCGCGACCGATCCTACGCAGGCCGTGCTGGTCGTGGGCTATGCGACGAACGCCGGCGTGGACTACTGGATCGTCAAGAACTCGCTCGGCACGTCCTGGGGCTCATCCGGCTACATATACATGGTTCGCCACAAGAATATCTGCGGCATTGCCAACTTTGCACTGGCGGTCAGCAACGATCCGCTACCGCCCCCGATCGCTCCCGCAATACCCACTCCGACCTTGAACCGATGGGGTATCGGCCTGCTTCTGATCGGCCTGGCCGCACTTGCTTTTCCTGTCGCGACGCAGGCACGACGTTCACAAAACCGCGGATGCGTATCGAACGCTTGGCTTCAGCGACAAGGCGAACCTCGACGAAGCCCATATGTGGCCGACGGCCTTTGCGGTCGGCGATTTGACTGCGGCGGACGAAGCGAGGATCGTTGCGCTCGTGAAGAAGGCGGTTAGCTGAGCGGCCCCGCTCAGCTCGGGTGGAAGCGATGTTGGTCGATGCTCCGGAATCGAGTCGGGTCTGGTGCATTCGCGACTACCCGAACGACCAACCCACGCCTTCCTGAAAGGAGAATCGAATGCCCAGAGTGATCGCAACGCACGCCGTGGAAAACATGGACAAGTGGCTCGCGGGCGGAGAAGAGCGTGCCAGGATGTTCCAGCAGTTCTGCAGCGGTTATCGGATCTACCGTCACCCTAAAGACAACAAGGTCGCGCTCGTTTGGGAGAACGTCGATCCGAAGAAGTTCGAGGCCGTTCTGAGCGATCCGGATACGGAAAGGGCGAAGACGCGGCACACCGTCAAAGACCCGATCGAGATTTACTTCGAAGTGGAAGGAGGTCGTTGAGCGCGGCAGGGCGACTCGGCTGCGCCCTGCAAAGCATCGGGACTTCGTCGATGCAAAAGGGCAATCGTTCTGCCAGGAACATCGATGATGCGCGTTGCCCCTTGGGTTATCGTGACGGCCACGGTGCTATTGGTGCTTCCGTTCGGGTGGGGTCTCGGTGTTCTCGTGGCGTACCTGATCGGCGGGAAGAACTTCGCGCAAATTCCTGTCGCGACGGTGCCGTTGGGAATCCTCGCCGCGCTGGTCTTCGCAGTGCGGCCCTCGCTCGACGCGAGCTTCCGTCTGAAAATATTGGGCGTTGGCGCCGCATGTTCATCTTGCTCGCATGGCTGATCGCATAGCATCCGATTCATCGCTGCGTTGCGAAAGCTGCCCGGCATTCCGGTTGCCGCTTGCGAGCGGCGCCGCCATTCGTCGCACCACGCAAATCTGCGCGTCGCATGTCTTCTCCATACTTCATTCACACGCTCGATGGTGGCGACGTCGGGCTCATGAGATCGCTGTTGTCGATGTTCGGCGAGACATTTCACGAAGTGGAGACTTACAACGCCGCTCCGCCGGGCACCCCGTACCTCGAACGTCTCCTTCGCAGCGATACCTTCATCGCCATCGCAGCACTTTCTGGCGATGAGGTTGTTGGAGGCATAGCGGCCTACATCCTGCCGAAATTCGAACAGGAGCGAAGCGAGATCTACATCTACGACCTGGCGGTGAAGGAGGCGTATAGAAGGCAAGGTATCGCGACGGCGATGATCCATGCATTGCGCCATGTTGCGGCTTTGCGCGACGCGCACGTGATCTTCGTTCAAGCCGATCGCGGTGATGCACCGGCGATTGCCCTGTATACGAAGCTTGGTGTTCGGGAGGACGTCCTCCACTTCGACATTGCGCCCGCGGGTCCACCATGAACGTCAAGGCACTGGACATCGCGGATACCGCCTCGTACCGCGCGCTGATGCTCGATGCTTACGCATCCGACGCAGACGCGTTCACCTCCACGCCTGCCGAGCGCTCCACCGAACCGTTGTCGTGGTGGCAGAAACGCGTGTGCGATCCGGATGGCTCGAGCCAGGCGTTCGGTGCATTCGACGACGAGCGGCTCGTCGGCGCGGTTGCCATCGAGTATTCGAGCCGCTTCAAGGTCCGGCACAAGGCATCGATCGTCGGCATGATTGTCACTGCAACCTGTCGCCAGCGCGGCGCAGGCCGCGATCTGATTGCAGCCGCGCTCGACCATGCGCGTGCGCGTTCCGGCATCGAGGTCATCACGCTTACCGTGACAGACGATAACCTCTCCGCGATCCGTTTATACGAAGAGGCGGGCTTCACGCGCTTCGGCGTCGAGAAGATGGCGATCTTCACGGGCACCGGGTACAAATCGAAAGTCCATATGCAGCTCCTGTTGTCGGCAGCGCGGACAATCACGCGTTAGCCAACTGCCTGCTGTGAACGCGTTGCGCGTCGTTCATGACACGTTCGCGCGTCGATACGTCGAGGAGATCCACCGATGGCCAACGTCGTCTCGCCCGAACGCATTGCTGCCGCGCTCACCGAATATTGGTCGCCACGCGTGATCGCGGAGCTCGACGATTCGTTCGTCAAAGTGGCCAAGGTCGAAGGCTCGCTCGCCTGGCACAGCCATGACGACGAAGACGAGCTCTTCTACATTCTGGATGGCTCGCTTCGCATCGAAATGGAGGATCGAACGGTCGCGCTCGATCGAGGCGACGTGTTCATCGTCCCCAAAGGCGTCCGTCACAACCCGGTCGCCGAGCGGGAGTGCCTGATCATGCTCGTCGAGCGCAAGACGACGTTGCATACCGGCCACGCGGTAACCGACAAGACGCGCACGATCGCCGACCAATTGCGTCCGGTATGACACCCAGCGCTGCGACAGCCGCCGCGCGCTCGTTTATAGTGTCGGCCGCTTCGCAATCAGAAGCTTCGACGGAGACAATGGCAATGAGGCTCGGTATCGGAATTGCCCTTGGCGTCGGTATCGGTGCCGCGATCGGCGCGGCGTTCGATCAGATGGCAATGGGCGTCGCGCTTGGCGCAGCACTCGGCGTTGCCTTCGGAAGCGTTTTGGGCGCCAGGAGGCGATGACGCTCGATCGCCTCTCCCGACAGCGCCTGGATCGAATCGTCGTCATTGGCTCGAGTTGCGCCGGCAAGACGACGTTCGCGCGTACATTGGCGGCGCTCTTCGAATGTCCCGCCATCCAGCTCGATGAGCTGTACTGGGGACCGAACTGGAACGCGAGATCACCGGACGAGTTCGCGAAGCTCACCGACGCCGCGACGTCGGGGCATCGCTGGGTCGTGGACGGCAACTACAGCGTGATTCGCGACCTCGTGTGGCCGCGCGCGACGGCGATCGTCTGGTTGAACATCGGCTTCTGCACGGTCCTCGTGCGTGCGCTTCGCCGCACGCTGATGCGCAGTGCCACCGGCCAATTGCTTTACGCCGGAAATCGCGAGTCGCCTCGTCGCGCATTCTTCTCGCGCGATTCGATTCTGCTGTGGGTCGTGACGACATATCACGATCGGCGGCGACGCTTTTCGGCGCTGCGGGCAAATTCAACCTATCCCGCCGCGGAATGGGTCGAGTTGCGAAATGCCGGCGATGCGGCAGCCTTTTTGCGCAGCGTTCGCAGTCGTCTCACGCACTGATGCCCCACGTCGAGCTCGTCACGCCGAGCGGTGCACTTCGCGACTCGTACCGCGACCTGGTGGACGAATTCGTGCAAAAGGGCGAGACGCTCGTTCCGTTCGTGCTGCGTTTCGAGCATGGCGATTTCGACGACCTGCTCGCACGACTGGATGGTTGCTCGCACGGTATCGGTCTTCCGGACGGCTTCGTGCCGCATTCGACGTACTGGATGGTCGAGGACGGCGCCCACGTCGTCGGCGTGTCGAATATCCGTCATACGCTCACACCGGCGCTGCGCCGGGAGGGTGGAAACATCGGTTACGGCATTCGACCGAGCGCGCGCCGACGCGGCTACGGCAGGGAAATTCTGCGTCGGTCGCTGCTGCGTGCGCGGGAGGTGGGTCTCGACGAAGCGCTGCTCACCTGCGCCAAGTCGAATCTCGCGTCCGTCAGTGTAATCGTTGGAAACGGCGGCGTGCTAATCGACGAAGCGTACCTGCCAAACCGCGGCGAGATCGTTCATCGCTACGTGATCCGGCTTGGCGCATCGTGAAGAACCTCTGCCACCGTTCCGCCGACCCATCGGATGCAGCTTCGATCTATTGGCGACGCAATCCGCTGCTTCTTGCGCACGATGGCTGACGCCGAACAGCCGATGATTGTCGCAGAGACCGAGCGGTTGCGTCTTCGCTGGTTCGATCGAAGCGATGCGCCATTCGTGTTCCGGCTCCTCAACGAACCCGACTGGATCCGATTCATCGGCGACAAGCACCTATCGACGCTCGACGACGCGTCGCGCTATATCGAAAACGGCCCCGTCGCGATGTACAGGCGCGAAGGATTCGGCCTCTACGCGGTCGAATCGAAGGAAACCGGCTTTCCGATCGGCATGTGCGGCCTTATCAAGCGCGATACGCTCGACGACGTGGATCTCGGCTTTGCCTTTCTTTCCGAGTTCCATGGCCAGGGGTATGCGTTCGAGGCGGCCGCTGCGGTGATGGCGTTCGCGCATGATGTGCTGGCGCTTCGGCGCGTTGTCGCGATCGTCTCGCCGGACAACGCCAAATCCATCTCGTTGCTGGAAAAGCTCGCCTTTCACTTCGAGAAGATGCTGAGGATGCAGGGCGCTGAGGAGGAAGTTGCGTTGTATGCCTTCGAGCGCCGATGAAGCCGCGCGAATCCCGCTCGTCGGGCGAAGGCATAATGGCATGACGAAAGGCAAACGAACGTCTTGGATCCTGTCGAGCGGCTGATCATGGATCTGCTGGAATGGATCGGCCCTGACGCGCGTCCCTATGCGGAAGTGATCGATGCCTGGCGCACGTCGTGCCCTCGGCTTCCCGTGTGGGAAGAGGCGAACGCGCGGGGCTACATCGATCGCGTGCATTGCGCGTCGGCCGGCGTGCACGTCACGCTCTCACCGCTCGGCCGCGAAGCGCTCGCGCGACACCGCCGATCCGGCCTCCGAAACGACTCGTCTCGGGGAACCGAAGCCGCGACACCGGCGCGACGAGCGTTGCGATGATCCGCGGCATGCATGCGATGTTCTATTCGTCGCAGGCCGAGCGCTTGCGTGCCTTCTTCCGCGACGATATCGTTCAGACGATGCGCGAGTTGAGCTCGCTCGGCGTGGAGTTCACTCAGGAGGTCGAGGACCACGGCTACGGCCTCGTGACGTTCTTCAAGGCGCCCGGCGACTTCACGATTCAGCTCTATCAGCCGAAGTACGCGAAGTAGCGCAGCAACGACTGCGAAGCGCCGCGCGACCTTGTCTGCTCGCAGGAATCGGAAACGGGCGCCCGCTTCATCCGACGCGCCGATCGTCAAGCCGCGCACGCTTGCGTCCGACCGAGTCCTGCTGCGGCCGTATCGCAACGACGAAGCGCAGCTACTCTACGACGCGGCGATCGAATCGCTGGACACGGTCGGCCGATGGATGCCGTGGTGTCACGATCGGTACGCGATAGCCGAAAGCGTTGCCTGGGTCGAGTCGTGCGCCGAGCGCTGGCGAAGCGGCGTCGAGTACGCGTTCGGGATCTTCGACCATGCGGGTCGGTACATCGGCGGCTGCGGGCTCAACGGCTTCAACCGCATGCACAACTTCGCGAACCTCGGCTACTGGATCCGCCAGTCGCGCCAGCGGCAAGGGTACGCGGTCGATGCCGTGCACACGCTGTCCATGTTCGGCTTCACGACGCTTCGGCTGACGCGAATCGAGATCGTCGTCGCGAGCGAAAATGCCCCGAGCCGTCGCGTCGCGGAAAAGGCGGGCGCGACGTTCGAATGCATCGCCCGCAATCGTCTGCTCATTCGCGATGTTCCGCACAGCGCCGCCGTCTATTCGTTGATTCCCGGCGAATAGCGCTCGCGCGTTCAGTCGGTTTTCGCACCTGCATCAAGCCACGCTGCAAGGCGCGCACGCTCGTCGTCGGTCATCTGCGTCAGATTGCCGAGCGGCATCGCGCGAGAAGCGACGGCTTGCGCCCGGATCGCCGCGGCGTTGGTGGCGATCTGCACAGGCGTTTCGAGAACGATCCCCTTCGGCGCCTCCGCAATGCCCGCCTGCTGCGGCCGCTCGGCATGGCACGGCGTGCACCGTCGATGAATGATCGACTGCGCTTCGGCGAAGCTGACGGCTTTCGCGTCCGCGAGCTTCGGTGGCGCGATCGCGATCGCCAGCACGAGTGCGCCAAGCGCCGCCGTCGCGGGAATCGCCCAGACGGTTCTACCGCGATGCCGCAGGTTGAAGAAGCGGCGAACGTACGCGGCGAGGAGCAGCATGCACGCGAGCACAAGCCACGCGTGCGGATGCCCGAACGTCATCGGATAGTGATTGCTGATCATCGTCAGCAGCACCGGGAGCGTGAAGTAATTGTTGTGCACCGACCGCTGCTTGCCGCGCAGGCCGAACACCGGGTCGGCGGCGCGGTTCTCGGTCTTCGCGACGACGAGCGCGCGTTGCGCCGGAATGATGACGAACAGCACGTTCGCCGCCATCATGGTCCCGAGCATCGCGCCGATCTGCAGGTACATCGCACGTCCGCCGAACACATGCGAGAGCGCCCAGGCCACCGCACCGAGGAAGGCGACGAGCAGCACGCCGAGCCATCGTTCATGGTCGAAGCCCAGGCGCGTGCAAAGCTGGTCGTAGACGAGCCAGCCGATGACGAGCAGCGCTGCGCTGATCGCGATTGCCTGCCATGGGTCTATCAGCGCGACGCTGTGATCGATCATGTAGATGTCGGCGTGCCACCAGTAGAGCACGACGAGGAGCGCGAAACCGGACAGCCAGGTCGAATACGCTTCCCATTTGAACCAATGAAGCGTGGCAGGCAGGACGGCTGGCGCGACGCGATATTTCGCGACATGGTAGAAGCCGCCCCCATGAATCGCCCACAGTTCGCCGTCGATCGCGTCGGGCGCATCGCGCATATCGCGCGGCGCCTCGAGGCTGTTGTCGAGCCAGATGAAATAGAACGACGCGCCGATCCACGCGATGCCGGTGATCACGTGGACCCATCGGACCAGGAATTGCAGCCACTCGCCTGCGTAGGCTTCCATCGGTCGTCGTTGTCAGGAGCGCACGCTCGATGCCGATCCGCGCGATGCACTCGTCGATGCGGTTTGCGCACGCGGATTGCTCCGCGCGGACCGCGCATTGTATGCTGGACGCACGTTCGCTTGCATCGCATGACCTCGAAGCCTCCCACCCGCTATCCGCGCGACCTCGCCGGCTACGGCGCAAAGCCACCGCATCCGCGCTGGCCGGGCGGTGCGCGCATCGCACTGCAATTCGTGCTGAATTACGAGGAAGGCGCGGAGAACAACGTTTTGCACGGCGACGCGGCGTCCGAGACCTTCCTCTCCGAGATCGTCGGTGCGAGCGCATTTGCCGATCGGCACATGTCGATGGAGTCGCTGTACGAATACGCCTCGCGCGCGGGCGTGTGGCGCGTGCTTCGCGCGTTTCGCGAGCGCGCGATGCCGCTGACGATCTTCGGCGTCGCCATGGCGCTCGAGCGCCATCCCGCGGTCGTCGAAGCGTTTCTCGCCGATGGTCACGAGATCGCGAGCCACGGCTACCGCTGGATCAGCTACCAGAACGTCGATGAGGCGACCGAGCGCGAGCACGTCTCGCGCGCCGTCGAGATCATCACGCGTCTCAGCGGTTCGCCGCCCCTCGGCTGGTATACCGGACGCGACAGCCCGCGCACGCGTCGCCTTGTCGCCGAACACGGCGGCTTCGTCTACGACGCGGACAGCTATGCCGACGACCTTCCCTACTGGGTGGACGTGGAGACGCGCGACGGCAAAAAAATGCAGCTCGTCGTGCCCTACACGCTCGACACGAACGACATGCGCTTCGTGACGCCGCAGGGCTTCAACAGCGGCGAGCAATTCGAGACGTATCTTCGCGATGCATTCGACACGCTGTACGAGGAAGGCGATTCGCACGGTCTCGACGCGCCGAAGATGCTGTCGATCGGGCTGCACTGCCGGATCATCGGGCGCCCTGCCCGCATCGCGGCGCTTGGACGTTTTCTCGACTACGTGCAACGGCACGACGACGTGTGGGTCGCGAGAAGGATCGATATCGCGCGACACTGGATGGCGACGCATCCGTGCAACGTCAGGGCTTCCAAAGCATGAGGCGTACGTGGACGATCGTTGGCGTTGCCGATGTACTTCGTAGCTTCAAGTGGTACCAATCGCTGCTTGGTCTGCCGGAGACCGCGCCGGCCCATGATGACTTCGGTCAAATCCTCGATTCGGACGGAACGGTCCTGCTCTGCCTTCATGCGTGGGGCGCTCACGATCATCCGTCGCTGACGAGCCCCGATCGTGCCCCACCGGGCAACGGGCTTCTCCTGTTCTTTCGTGTGGACGATTTCGAGATGGCATTGACACGAGCACGCAATCTCCTCGCTTCGCTCGACGAGGAGCCGCACGTGAACCCGAGCACGGGAACTCGCGAGTTCTCGCTCCGCGATCCCGATGGGTACTACGTTTCGATCAGTGCGCTGTCGCCGGCTTGACCTTTCGTCGAAGCGCCTGCCCTACCTACCCAACAATTTTCCCAGCGCTTTGCCGACATCCTTCGGCAAACCAAGATCGGGCTGCGGACCCGCTGCACGCTTGCCCTTGGAAGATGCGCTCTCGCGCGGTGCGTTTCCGCTCATCGCGACCTGACACGGCGACGTCGTTGCGCCGCCCGACGAGATCAGCGCCTTGCCGATCATGGCGAGTCCGCCACCGGCTGCGCCAAGTGCCGCGAGCTCGGCGACCGTCTTCGCCGATTGGGCTGCATCGATGCCGACCGTCGGCTTCTCGAATGGTCCCTTAATACGCACGAGATTCGCGAATTGCGTGAGGTCGATCGCAACGTTCTGGCGAATTTGCGGCTCGACGCTCAAGTCGAGCGTCTCGTCGCGGAAGTTGATGGTGCCGCTCGCGGACGCCGCGATTTTCGACGTCTCGACCGCGATCGAATGATCGACGTGCGCGATGCCATCGGAGAGCGGCAAGCGGATGACCGCGCACCGCAGCTCGGTTGCCGAATCGACGTTGTGCATCGGATCGAGCGCGCCGGCAAGTTGCGCGAGCGCCGATTCGCCCTGTACAGCCGAGCGTCCGAGCGACGCCGGCCCCGAGACGACCGAGATCGTGCCCTTCATCGTGCTCGCGACGCGGTGCGGTGTCGCCCCCTGTCCGCGAATGTCGATGTTCGCGCGCACGCGACCGCCGTGAATCGGACGCTTGATGTCTGCGACCGCGGCAAGCGCCGCAAGATCGAGATCTTGCGCGTCGAGCACGAGGTGCATGTTGGGCGCCTGCGCGTTGCGGCCGTCGAATTGCGCCTCGCCGCGCATCGACCCGCCCAGTATTTCGCCCGCCGAGAACTTCGCGTCGAGGTTCGCGTCGCGCGACGTGAATTGCGTCGCGATGTGCGAGATCCGCGTGCCGGTACGCGTGGTCAGCTCGCCGATCGCGATCGACCCTTCAGTGTCGACGGCGAGAAGCGGCGCGACCGGTAGCGACGTATCGGGCACGATCCAGCGGGAGGACGCCGGCGGCGCCTTCGGCGAACTGCCCGGCTTCGCGGTCGCCGTGTCGGGCAAATCAGTCAGTGATAGCGATGGCACGTTGACGTCGATCAGATAGCGCTTGTGCCCGCCGTCGTCGACGATGCGCACCGAGCCTTTTGCGGCGATCGCGCCGAACGACGCGTCGAGATCGTCGAGCCTCGTCGCCGTTCCCTCGCGCGCGAGCTTGGTATCGAGCTTGACCGCCTTGCCGTCGATGTCGCCCTTGACGGCGACCGGGAACGGCCACTGCTGATGCAGCCACTTGTCCGCCGAGCCAAGATCGCCCGACAGTGCGATCGGCACGTCGTCGACCTTTCCACGGAAGTCGACGGCGATCGGCGCCTGCATGTCGCGCGCACGCAGCGACAATCGCTCGATTACGGCACTCGTGACCTTGCCCGTGGCGCCATCGCGATAAGTCAGCGTCCCGTCGCGTATCTCGAAGTTGCCGATGCCGATCGCGGGCGTTGCGCCTCCCGGCATCGATGGAGACGTCGCGCCGCTTCCAGCACTCGTTGCGAATTCCCAATTGCCGTGTCCCTTCGCGTCCGTTTCCAGCGCGATCACCGGATCGACGAGCCTGAATTCGATGACCTCGAAGCGACGCGACAGGAGCGGCAGGAGCGCGATCTGCGCCTCGATTCGCTTCGCCGTCAGCATCTGCGGCGTTTTGGACCACGGCGCATTCGCAAAGGCGACGTCGGGCAGCACAACCTTCGGCTCGAGCGAGACCTTGATCTCGACGGGACCTCGGATCTGCAAATCCCGCCCGGTCTGCGCCTTCACGCGCGCGGTGAGCGGCGCAACGAAGCGATTGGGATCGACAGTGGCAATCGCGATCGCGACGCCGATCAGAAGCAGCGCGACAAGACCGCCGACCGCGCCGAGAATGATCCACACTGCACGAGGCATCGAGTTATTCTAGACCCTGCACTCGGACGCCTTACCTCCGGAACACTGCACAACGATCGGGCCGCGCGATCGGCGCCGTCAACCAGATGTAGTCGAACGCCGCGTAGCGCTTCGCGAGCGTTCGCGCGAACGCGGGCGTCGCACGCTTCGCCGACTCGACCTCGACGAATCCGACGCTCACGATGGCCGCCGCGCCGCCGGCACCTGCATCCAGATCCACCGGCACGCCGAGATCACGGCGCACGTGCCCGTTGCCGGCGATGAGAATCGCGCCATCAGGCGTCGCATCGTCGACGAGCGCCTGCGCCATCGCGGCGTCGCGCAGACGTTGCGCGAGCACGAGGCGCGGCACGATGTTCTCAGGCAGTTGGCCGCAATGATCGACGACGATGTCGTGGCGAAGCTTCCGCGCCTGCCCCGCGGTCCACCGCGCCGAGTCGAAGCGCGCGCGAAGCGACGCGTTGGCTGCAAGCGTCGCTTCCGGCTCGAACAGCGCGGATCGCGAAAGATTGCCGGCGCGAACCGGAAGCTTCGCTGCAAGCGCGGCACCGATGATCGGTTCGTGCAGCGGCCATTGCCATCCCTTGCGATCGAGCGCCCCCGCTTCGGCGATCTGCTCCGCGGTCGCGCCCGATTGCTGCGCGACGCGCAGCGCGTCGTCGTGATCGAGATCGAACTGCTCCATCACGACCGCCGGATGCACACCCGCGCCAGCGATCGCTTCGAGCAAGCGACCGCGAATCGCGTGATGCGCGGGATCGTCGTGAATCTCGCCGAGCAGCCGGTAGCGGGCGTGAACGAGGCGCGCAACGAGCGCCTGCTCGCTCACGAAACGCGCGTCGTGAACGTCGAGGATGCGTGCCGGCAGCAAAGGCTCGGCAGCGCCCGGCAAGGCGACTGCGACGAGCGCGACGACGAGAACCGCGTTAACGAAGCGAGGCGTTGACGCTTTCGAGCGCGGCGGCGCCGGGCACGAGATCGGCATCGCCGAGCGAATTGAGGGGTGCCGATACCGTTGCAAGCGATGCATGCATGTCGTCGCTGCCCGCGTCGACGTACAGCAACCCGGTGACGACCTCGCCGCTCGCGCGGCTCGACTCGAGATACGTCATCGCGGTCGCGCGGTCGGAGGGGTCGTAGTCGGCGTCGAGCTTGCGCAATCGAATCGTGCCACCATCGTGCAGGGTCACATCACGCCCACTTCCTTCGGGATAGTCGGCGGTGATCGGTGTGCGCTCGGGCATGAAGTCGAGGCGGTTGACCGTATCGTTGTGCTCGCGCACGTAGTCGTAGCTCTTCGTCGAGCCGGGATGGTTGTTGAAAGCCACGCACGGACTGACGACGTCGATGAAGGCCGCGCCGCGATGCATCACCGCGGCCTTGATCAACGGCACGAGTTGCACCTTGTCGCCCGAGAACCCCCGCGCGACGAACGTCGCGCCGAGCGCCAGCGCGAGCAGCACGAGGTCGATCGGCTCGTCGTTGTTGACCGCGCCGCGCTTGCTCTTGCTGCCCTTGTCGGCCGTCGCGGAGAACTGTCCCTTCGTGAGGCCGTACACGCCGTTGTTCTCGACGATGTAGACCATGTTGACGTTGCGGCGAAGGATGTGCCCGAACTGTCCGAGGCCGATCGACGCCGAGTCGCCGTCGCCCGATACGCCGAGGTAGATCAGGTCGCGATTGGCGAGCGCGGCGCCCGTGAGCACGGACGGCATGCGACCATGGACGCTGTTGAAGCCATGCGAATTGCCGAGGAAGTACGTCGGCGTCTTCGACGAGCAGCCGATGCCCGAAAGTTTCGCGACGCGATGCGGCGCGATGTCGAGCTCGTAGAAGGCCTGGATCAACGCAGCCGAGATCGAGTCGTGCCCGCAGCCGGCGCATAGCGTCGAGATCGCGCCTTCGTAGTCGCGCCGCGTGTAGCCCAGCGCGTTTTTCGGCAGGTCGGGGTGGTGGATCTTCGGCTTGGCGAGATAAGTCATGCCGCGCGGCCCCCGGTCTTGCGAATCGTTAGCGGCTTCACGTTGTAGAGCCGCGCCTTCTCGCCGATCTCGCGCGTGATGAAACGCTCGGTGATCGGCGTGCCGTCGTAATGCAGGATCGACGTGAGCTTCCCGGGATCGACGCCGCACTCGTTGACGAGCAGCGTCTTGAGCTGCGCGTCGCGGTTTTGCTCGACGACGAACAGGTGATCGTGCGCGGCAATGAAATCGCCGACCGCATCGTCGAACGGGAAGCCGCGAATGCGCATCCGATCGAGGTGCACGTCCTGAAGCGCGAGCTCCGCGAGCGCCTCGGCCATCGCGGCGCCTGTCGAGCCGAACCAGATCACACCGGATGTCGTCGTTTGCGCGGCCGGCGTGATCACAGGCTTCGGCAACAACGTCTTCGCCGTCTCGAACTTGCGCAGGAGCCGCTGCATGTTGTCGACATACGCGGGCCCCTCCTCGGTGTAGCGCGCGTAACGGTCCTTCGTCGTGCCGCGCGTGAAATAGCTGCCTTTCGCGGGATGCGTACCGGGATAGGTGCGGTACGGAATGCCATCGCCATCGACGTCGAGATAACGGCCGAAGTCGCGTCCCGCGTCCAGATCCGCGGCGCTCATCACCTTGCCGCGATCCATTTTGTGACGGTCGTCCCACGCGAGCGGCTCGGAAAGCCAATCCTGCATGCCGATGTCGAGATCCATCATCACGAACACCGGCGTCTGCAAACGATCGGCGAGGTCGAACGCGAGCGCGCCGAACTGGAAGCATTCGCGCGGGTCCTCGGGAAAGAGCAGCACGTGCTTCGTGTCCCCGTGCGACGCGTACGCGCACGACAACAGATCCGCCTGCTGCGTGCGCGTCGGCATTCCCGTCGACGGGCTGCCGCGCTGCACGTCGAAGAGCACCGCCGGAATCTCGGCAAAGTACGCGAGGCCCAGGAACTCCTGCATCAGGGAGACACCGGGTCCCGACGTCGCGGTGAACGCGCGCGCACCATTCCACGCGGCGCCGATGACGATACCGATCGATGCGAGCTCGTCCTCGGCCTGCACGATCGCGTAGCGATGCTCGCCGGTCGCCTTGTCGGTGCGAAGCTTTCGGCACCATTTCGAGAAGCTCTCGGCAAGCGATGACGAAGGGGTGATCGGATACCACGCCGCGACCGTCGCGCCGCCGTACACCGCGCCGAGTGCCGCCGCCGAGTTGCCATCGATGAAGATGCGCTTGCCGACCGCGTCGCGCCGCGCCACCGACAAGCCGATCGGGCAGTCGAAATTCGCGAGCGCGTAGTCGCGCCCCATCGCCAGTGCCTTCCGATTCGAATCGAGCAGCGCCTCCTTGCCGCGATACTGCTCGGCGAGGAGCCGCTCGATCTCGGCGGCATCCAGCCCAAGCAGCGCCGACAGCGCACCGAGATAAACGATGTTCTTGAAGAGCTGACGCTGCCGCATGTCCGCGTATTCGGCATTGCAGATCGCGGTGAGCGGCACGCCTAGCACCGCGACGTCCTCGCGGAATTTCGACGGCGGCAGCGGCTTCGTCGAATCGTAGAACAGATAGCCGCCGGATTCGATCTCCGCGACGTCCTTGTCCCACGTTTGCGGATTCATCGCGACCATCAGGTCGACGCCGCCCCGCCGCCCCCGCCAGCCGCCTTCGACGACGCGCACTTCGTACCACGTCGGCAAGCCCTGGATGTTCGACGGAAAGATGTTGCGTGCGGCGACGGGCACGCCCATGCGCAGGATGGCGCGTGCGAACAGGCCGTTCGCCGACGCCGACCCGGAACCGTTGACGTTCGCGAACTTGACGACGAAGTCGTTGACGCGAACGAGGGATTTGACGCGCGCGTCCATGGCCGCGACTCTAGTCCGCCGCCAGCGCGTGCGCCGGTTCGCGCGCACGGTCGCCGGCCTGCGCCATGTCGATCAGAAACTTCTGCATGTCCCAGGCGCCGGTCGGACAACGTTCCGCGCAAAGGCCGCAGTGCAGGCATACGTCCTCGTCCTTCGCCATCACGCGGCCCGTCTTCACGGGCGCGGACACGTACAGCGATTGCTCCCGATTCACCGCCGGCGCCGTGAGCCACGTCCGCAGGTCGCTCTCGTCGCCGTTCTGCGTGAACGTGATGCAATCCATCGGGCAGATGTCGACGCACGCGTCGCACTCGATGCAGAGCTTGTCGGCGAACACCGTTTGCACGTCGCAGTTCAGGCAGCGCTGCGCCTCGGCGAACGCGAGCTTCGCATCGAAGCCGAGTTCGACCTCGGCGCGGATGTCCTTCAATACGATCGTCACGTCGCGAAGCGGCACGCGATAGCGGCGATCGCCGTGGATCGCGTTGTCGTAGCTCCACTCGTGGATGCCCATCTTCTGCGACATCAGGTTCACGTGCGGCGGCGGTCGTTTGTCGAGCGATTCGCCGCGGCATTGCAGGTCGATGGAGATCGCCGCATCGTGACCGTGCGCGACCGCCCAGATGATGTTCTTCGGTCCGAACGCCGCGTCGCCGCCGAAGTAGACGCCGGGACGCGTCGACGCCATCGTCGTGCGATCGACGATTGGCATTCCATGATCGTCGAATGCGACGCCGACGTCGCGCTCGATCCACGGAAACGCGTTTTCCTGGCCGATCGCAACGAGCACATCGTCACAGGGAAAATGCACCGGCGGGTCGCCGGCCGGCACCAACTCACGCCGTCCGCGCGCGTCGCGTCTGGCCTCGACCTTCTCGAACGTGACGCCGGTCAGGCGTCCTTGGTCGTGCGTGAACTCGAGCGGCACGAGGAAATTGTGGATCGGAATGCCCTCGTGCATCGCGTCTTCCTTCTCCCACGGCGACGCCTTCATCTCGTCGAAGCCCGAGCGCACGACGACGTTCACTTCGTCGCCGCCGAGCCTGCGCGAGCTGCGGCAGCAGTCCATCGCGGTGTTGCCACCGCCCAGCACGACGACGCGCTTGCCGATCGAGGTCGTATGGCCGAACGACACCGACGAAAGCCAGTCGATGCCGATATGGATGTTCGCCGCCGTTTCTCGTCGTCCGGGAATATCCAGATCGCGCCCGCGCGGTGCGCCGCTGCCGACGAACACCGCGTCGAAGCGCTCGGGCGCATCGTCGGCGAGAAGACGCGCAAGCGAGTCGATATGCACACCCGGTCGAAACTCGATGCCGAGGTCGAGGATGTAGCCGACCTCCTCGTCGATCACGCGATCGGGCAGGCGGAACTTGGGGATCTGCGTGCGCATCATGCCGCCGGCCTGCGCATCGGCGTCGAAGATCACGCATTCGTAGCCGAGCGGCGCGAGATCGCGCGCGACCGTCAGCGACGCCGGTCCGGCTCCGATCAATGCGATGCGCTTGCCGTTGCGAAACGCTGCACGCGAAGGCAGCCGCGGCCGAATGTCATCCTTCTGATCGGCCGCGACGCGTTTCAGGCGGCAGATCGCGACGGGCTCCGGCTTCGCGCCCGTTCTGCGATGCTCGGCCGAACCCACTTCGACGCGAAGGCGACGACACGCGGGTTCGCACGGGCGGTCGCACGTGCGTCCGAGAATTCCCGGAAAGACGTTCGATTTCCAGTTAACGAGATACGCGTCGCCGTAGCGACCCGCGGCGATCAGCCGGATGTATTCGGGTACCGGAGTGTGGGCCGGACACGCCCACTGGCAGTCGACGACTTTGTGGAAATAATCGGGATTTGCGATGTCCGTCGGTTTCAATCCACTTCCTTGCGGTTTAATCCGACAATGCTACGCCTGCCGACACTGCAAGAAAAGCGCCGGGTCCGCAAGCGGTTGATCCGCGTCGGAATTTTCCAACAGAACCCCTCGGGAAGCCGACCGAAATTGTCCACTGCATACGATAGAATGACTTTTCCCGCCTCCGCCTGTCTTATGGCTTCGGGGCCACATTGACCCGACGCGGCCTCTTTCCATGAACGCACCCGAGCAGCCACCGATCCGGCTCACCCGTCTTTCGCATGGCGGCGGCTGCGGTTGCAAGATCGCGCCCGGTTTGCTGCAGGAACTGCTGGCGAACGTCGACCGCACGCGCGTGCCCGAGGCGCTGCTCGTCGGCATCGATACGGCCGACGACGCCGCCGTGTATCGCGTGAACGAGCGGCAGGCGATCGTCGCGACGACCGATTTCTTCACGCCGATCGTCGACGATCCGTTCGATTTCGGCGCGATCGCGGCGACCAACGCGATCTCCGATGTCTATGCGATGGGCGCGACGCCGCTCTTCGCGCTGTCGATCGTCGGCATGCCGATCGCGACCCTTCCACTCGACGTGATCGGTCGGATTCTCGACGGCGGCCAATCGGTGTGCGCGCGCGCCGGCATTCCGATCGCCGGCGGCCACACGATCGACGCGGTCGAGCCCATTTACGGCCTCGTCGCGATCGGGCTCGTCGATCCGCGGCGCGTCAAGCGCAACGACGGCGCGCGCGAAGGCGACGCCGTCGTGCTCGGCAAGCCGCTCGGCGTAGGTATCTACAGCGCTGCGCTCAAGCGCGATGCGCTGTCGGACGAGCAATACGATGCGATGCTCGCGAGCACGACCGCGCTCAACACGCCGGGCATCGCGCTCGCGCAACGCGACGACGTCCATGCACTGACCGACGTCACCGGCTTCGGTCTGCTCGGCCATCTGCTCGAAATGTGCAAGGGCGCGACCCTCGGCGCGACGATCGCGTTCGACCGCATTCCGCTGCATCCCGGCGTGCGTGAGCTTGCGGCCGAAGGATTCGTGACCGGCGCGTCGCGCCGCAATTTCGATGCTTACGGCACGAGCATGGAGATGGGCGAGCGCGTCGGCGATGTCGAGCGTGCGCTTCTGACGGACCCGCAGACGTCCGGCGGGCTGCTCGTCGCGTGCGCGCCCGACGCGGTCGGCGATGTGCTCGCCATCTTCCGGCGCGAAGGATTCGATTCGGCGCGCGCGATCGGTCGCTTTGTTGCCGGGTCTCCCAACGTGGCCGTTACGTGATGACGAGTCTCACGTTGATGAAGGAGCCGGTCGCGCCAGCGCCATCGCCGCGTCCGCTTCTGCGGCGCTACGACGAGGTGCGCGCGCGCACCCGCTCGCTCGTCGCGCCGCTATCGCCCGAGGATTGCGCGCTGCAATCGATGCCCGATGCGAGCCCCGCGAAGTGGCATGTCGGCCACACGACGTGGTTCTTCGAGACGTTCGTCGTCGCGCCGAACGTGCCGGGCTATCGCGCGTTCGATCCAGCGTTTCGCGTGCTTTTCAACTCGTACTACCACGCGGTCGGCGAACGCCATCCGCGCCCGGACCGCGGCATGCTGTCCCGTCCGTCGCTCGACGTCGTCCTTGCGTATCGCACGCACGTCGACGACGCGATGCGCGAATGCTGCGAGCGCGCCCGCGATGATCCGGCGCTCGCCTCGCTGATCGAGCTCGGGCTCGCGCACGAGGAGCAGCACCAGGAGCTGATCCTCACCGACGTGCTGCATCTCTTCTCGCGCAATCCGCTGTACCCCGCGTACGACGCGACGCGCAAGCCTGCACAGCACGACGCGAGCGAGCTCGCGTGGATCCGCTATCGCGCGGGTCTCGCGACGATCGGCCACGAAGGTCACGGCTTCGCGTTCGACAACGAGACGCCTCGCCATCGCGTGTGGATCGAGCCGTTCACGCTGGCATCGCGTCCCGTGAGCAACGCCGAGTTTCTCGCGTTCGTCGAGGACGGTGGCTATCGGCGCGCCGAGCTCTGGCTTTCGCTCGGCTTCGACGCGGCGAGCGCACAAGGCTGGAGTGCGCCGCTCTATTGGATCCGCGAAGGCGATCGATGGCGCGAGTTCACGCTCCAGGGCCTGGTCGATCTCGATCCGCATGTGCCGGTGACGCACATCAGCTTTTTCGAGGCCGACGCGTATGCGCGCTGGGCCGGCGCGCGGCTTCCGACCGAATTCGAATGGGAAGCCGTCGCCTCGCGCAGCGACACGCGCGGCCGCGACGAGCCGATACGCGAGGGCTGGCGCGCCCGCACGCCGTCGACGATGTCGCACGGCGAGGTGTGGGAATGGACGTCGTCGAGCTACGCGCCCTACCCCGGCTTCCATCCGGCGGAAGGCGCGATCGGCGAGTACAACGGCAAATTCATGTGCAACCAGTACGTGCTGCGCGGCGGATCGCAGATCACGCCGCCCGAACACGCGCGGATCACCTACCGCAATTTCTTCCCCCCCGATGCGCGCTGGCAGTGGAGCGGCGTGCGGCTTGCGCGCGACGCGCGATAGCGTCCAGTTAGCGTCAGCGGTTCCGCACAATGAGCGTCGCGACCTTCGTGACGCCGCCGTAGCTCGCCGAGATCGTCGGTGCGCGACTGCGTATCGTCTTCGACGTCGTGACCGGGAAGCTCGCGCTTGTCGCGCCAGCCTCGATGGTCACGCTCGCAGGCACGCCGACCAGCTTGGTGCTCGAAGTCGCGAGCGTCACTTTCGCACCGCCGCTGCCTGCCGGTGACGTCAGCGTGACGGTGCCGCTCGTCGAGGTCCCGCCGACGATGCTTGTGCTCGCGAGCGAGAGTTGCGCAAGCTTCCGCGCGACGGCCGCCGGCACTACCGTGAACGTCGTCGACTTCGTGACGTCGCCATAGGATGCGCTGATCGTCGTCGATGTCTGCATCGTCACGGCGGACGTCGCGATCGCGAATGTGGCCGCCGATGCGCCGACGGTGACGCTCGCGGGCACCGTCACCGAACCGCTTGCGCTCGACAGCGAGACCTTCGCCCCTGTCGCGGGCGCTTGCGCGGTGAGCGTCACCGTGCCGCTCGCGTCGTCGCCGCCGACGACGCTGCTCGGATTGGCCGAGACAGCCGAGACCGCGACTGCGGTTGCCGAGGGTTGCCAGCCGAGCTTCACGACCTCGAAGTCGCTCGCGCTCAAAAGCGCGAACGCGGGATTGAGGATATCGTTGTTCCAGCGCGTGTCGAACGTACCGGTGATGTACATCGCTGCCATTGTCGGCGACGATGAGACCGTGCTTTTGCATCGCGCGAAAGATCTTCTGCACGTGCGGATCGCTTGTGCGAAGCGCGGGATCCTGGCCGTTCACGCTCGTCTTCAGGCGAAGCCGCGCGCCCATCGGCAGCGCGCCCGTCGTCGATCCGGCGCGGTGCGACGCCGGATACACGTAGCCGTTGGTTGCGCGCACGGTGACGCGAAGCGCGTGGCCGACCTCGGGCGATGCATCGTTCCACGCTTCGTCGTAGCGAACGAGGCCGGGAAAGATCGCGAGGCCGGCCGCGTCCGCAGAGGTCCAGCCGTCGGACCGTCGTCCGTTCGTGTTCATGTCGAAGAACGCGCCGGAGCCCGCGAGCCACTTCGCATGGCTTGCGTCGTAGTAGACGTTGTAGAGCTCGTAGAGGTAGCGATTGGTGCAATCGACGATCAGCAGATGGCGGTCGGCGTCGTTGCGCTGATCGACATCGCCCGGCGCGCCGCCTTCGATCCAATGCGGCGACGCGTGTCCCTATGCTGTTGTCATATGACAATTACATAGCAGGCGGACACGGACAGCGGCGTCCGACCGGCGGGCGCGATGTAGCCGACAGTTGCGGCGAAGACGGCAGGCGCTTAGCGCACCGACGCGCAATACACGGCGTAATCGCCGGCATCGTCGTCGAACGTGCGCACGCGCGAAAACCCGG
>DATGGP010000021.1:0-4639 GCA_035308425.1 Casimicrobiaceae bacterium
TGGACGAGGGCAGTCTCCTGAGCGAATCCCTTGTCAAGCAGATGACTGGCGGCGATCCTCTTCCAGCTCGCCACCTGTACGGCAAGCCGTTCGAGTTCGTGCCCTGGTTCAAGTTATTCGTCGCCGGCAATCACAAGCCGCAGATCCGCGGCAGCGACGAGGGAATCTGGCGACGCATCGATCTGATCCCCTTCGCAGTCACTGTCCCGCCAGAACGGCGGGATCCGCGACTGGCGGAAAAGCTTCGGGCGGAACTGCCTGGGATTCTTCGCTGGGCACTGACCGGTTGTCGTGCGTGGCTACATCGTCGCCTCGATTCGCCACCGGCGGTGATCAATGCGGTTGCCGAGTACCGCGAGGACATGGACTTCCTCGGACAGTGGATCTTCCACGCATGCGAGATGGCCCGGAGCTCGAGGTCCAAGCCAATGCGGCTTACCTGAGCTATCGAGCGTGGGCCGAGGAGAGCGGCAATCGGCCGTGGGGCAGCCGTGCTTTCGCGAACAAGATGCAGGAGCGGTTCAAACGCAGGCGTACGGCGTCGGGGAACATTTATATCGGCATCGGCTTGCGCTCGCCACCTGGGGTCGCCATCCCGAAGGCCAAGGTGCCGCCCATCGCAGTGTAGCTTGTGTAGGGTCGGAGGGCCGTTTCCAAACTCTCTTCAAAATTCTTGCTCATGAAAGGGGTTTATGAAAATGGCCCTCACTGCTACACACGCTACATCGCCGAGCTGCCCGGCGGCCTCCCGGAGCACAAGGCCCGAAGCATGAGCGGCAGCGCAGCGCTCCGCAAGCCTCGATAGTGGGGCAAGTTCATAGTACAAAGCACCTCGTGCGGCGCTCGAAGAGCAGGGCCTTTGGCAGCGATAGCGGGGCAAGTTCATAGTGCGAAGTGCGACGTACGTGTGTATTCCGACGCAAGGTGACCGGGGTTTCCGAACGATGTTGACCGCGAAATCCGACGATGTTGACCGGTGATTCCGACGGAAGGTGACCGCTTTTTCGGTCGCGTCGGAAATCGCGGTCAAGTTGGTCGGATTGTCGGTCACGATCGTCGGAAATGACGAGCGTGATCGGCTCGGCGACGTTGCGTTGCGTGGCAATTCGAACTTTCGGCTCGGTACCCTCGCTCCCTTTTGTTCAGGGAGTCGGCGGTGCCAGCCCAAGCGATTGCCATGCGAAGAATTCGCGAAGTTTTGCGCCTCAAGTACGAGTGCGCGCTGTCGAATGCCCAGATCGCCGCCGCCGTGCGGATCGCCAAGGGCTCGGTCGCCAACTATCTGGCCGCGGCGATCACCGCGGGACTGACGTACGCCGAGACGGCCACGCTCGACGACGCGGCGTTGCGGACGCGCTTGCAGCCAGCATCGCGCGCTCAAGCGCCGTTTGCGCAGCCCGATTTCGCCCACGTCCACCGGGAATTTGCGGCGCAAGGGCGTGACGCTGCAGCTGTTGTGGGAAGAGTATCGGGCGCAGGCGAACGGCATTCCCTACAGCCGCTCGCGGTTCTGTGAGCGTTACCTCGAGTTTCGGCAACGGCTGCGCCGCTCGATGCGTCAGACGCACGTCGCCGGCGAGAAATTGTTTGTCGATTACGCCGGGCCGACGGTGCCGATCATCGACGCCGCGAACGGCGAGATCTCGCGCGCCCACATCTTTGTGGCGGTGTGGGGTGCCTCGAACTACACCTATGCCGAGGCCACCGCCGGGGAGAAAAGGGCCGATTGGATCGCCGCGCACGTCAACGCCTTCGCCTTCTTTGGCGGCGTGCCGGCGCTGCTGGTACCCGACAACCCGCGCACCCTGATCCGCGATCCCGATCGCTACGAGCCGCTGTCTAATCGTACCTACGAAGCGCTGGCCGAGCACTATGGCTGCGCGATCCTGCCGGCACGCCCGCGCAAGCCGCAGGACAAGGCCAAGGTCGAGGCCGGCGTGTTGCTCGTGGAACGCTGGATTCTGGCCCGCCTGCGCCATTGGCGCTTCCACAGCCTCGCCGACCTCAATGCGGCGATCCGGCCGTTGCTCGATGAGCTGAACGCGCGGCCATTTCAAAAGCTCGATGGCTCGCGCCGCCGCTGGTTCGAACTCCTCGACCGCCCCGCTTTGCGGCCGCTGCCGCTCACACCGTTCGAATACGCCGAGTTCAAGCGGGCGCGCGTGTCGCGACTCGACTATCACGTCGAATGCGACCGCCACTACTACTCGGTACCGCACACGCTGGTGGGCCAGGAGGTGGAGTTGCGCGTCACGCGTGGCGCGGTCGAGGTGCTGTTTCGCCATCAGCGTGTGGCAAGCCATGCGCGCTCGTATCGCCGTGGCCGGGTCGCTTGCTGCACTGGGCGGCATCGATCGGCACGGCGACCGCCAGCTTGGTGGCGCATCTGCTCGAATCGCGGCCGCATCCGGAACAGGGTTACCGCGCCTGCCTCGGCCTGCTCGCGTTGGCGCGCAAGTACGGCGACGCGCGACTCGAAGCCGCCTGCGCACGGGCACTCACGCTCGGCGCGAAGACCCGTAAGTCCGTCGCCTCCATCCTCGCCGCGGGCCTCGATCGCCAGCCCACGCCGAACCGCTTCGACGACGCCGTTCTGCCCGCGCACGCCAATGTGCGCGGCCCCGAGTACTACCACTGATCGCAAGGAGACTGATCGATGCTCACGCACCAGACCGTAACCCAACTGCGTAGCCTGCGCCTCGATGGCATGGCACGCGCCTTCGAGGAACAGCTCACCCAGCCAGCCGCGACTGGCCTCGCGTTCGAAGAACGCTTCGGCCTGCTGGTCGATCGCGAACTCGCCTGGCGCGATACGCGACGCCTCGAGCGGCTGCTGAAGCAGGCGAAGCTCAAATATGCCGATGCCTGCATCGAGAATCTCGACCGCCGCAGCGCGCGTGGACTCGACGCACGACAACTCGCGAGTCTCGCCGGCGCCGACTGGATTCGCGCCGGACAGAATTTGCTCATCACCGGCGCCACCGGACTCGGCAAGACGTGGCTTGCCTGCGCGTTGGGGCAGGCCGCGTGTCGCCAGGGCTTCTCGGTGCTCTACACCCGCTTCGGCCGGCTCCTCGAGGAGCTGCGCATCGCGCACGGCGACGGCAGCTTCGGCCGTCGCCTGCAGCAACTCGCCAAGACCGACCTGCTGCTCCTCGACGACTTCGCGCTCGCGCCCATCGGCCAACTCGAACGCACCGATCTGCTCGAAGTGCTCGACGATCGCACGAGCGGCAAGGCGACGCTGATCACCAGCCAGCTGCCGGTCGAGCACTGGTACGCCTATCTCAACGATCCGACGCTCGCCGACGCCATTCTCGATCGCATCGTGCACAGCAGCCATCGGCTCGTACTGAACGGAGAGTCACTGCGCAAGAAGAACTCGACCGCGAGCGCGAAGAAGTGATTCCTACGCGAAGATTCGACCACGATGTTGACCGACGACGCTAAAATCTGACCGCTACGCACCGCAACTCCCGACGCGGTCAACATCACCGGATTTGCCGGTCAACTTCGCTGGAATACGCAACGTACGTGGCGCTTCGCCTCAGCACGTCGTGCTCAGGACGAGGCTCGAAGCACTCAGGTGCCGAACGTCGTTACCAGAGGCGCTAATCGCCTCGTGGCGCGACGCGAGCGGGTCGGTGGTACCCAAGGCAGCCAGCGCACCCGTGCGCGCCTTGGACGACGTACCTGGGGCCTCGTACGATCCCCGCTGCCCAACGCGACGACGCGGTCGATGGTTCCCTTCAGCTTCGAAGACGACCCACTAGATAACCGAGCGCGAGGGCAAAGCCGACCGCGGCGTAGGGGCGTGCCCGGATATATTCGGCGCCTGCCTCCAGCAGGTCGTTGGGTCCCTGCCTGACGGCGTCGGCACGCTTTGCGACCGAGTCGACCGAGTTGTGCACAGAATCCCTGGCCGCGGTTATGGCGCCTGTTGCCTTTTCGGCCACGCGGTCGGTGGCAGCGTGCGCCTGGTCAGCCACTTTAGCGATGGTGGGGTTCCTTACCGGTTCATCCATGGTGACCTCCGGGTGTCGCGCGAGAACAGCATGGAAACCAGGAATCCCGCGAGTACAGCGATGCCGACGGCGAGGACCGGGCGCGAGCTCACCGCATTTGACATCGACCCGATCAGTTCCCTCGAGGTTGCGGTGAGATGATCCGTTTTCTTTGAAGCCCAATCTGCGCTCGTAGCCATCAGATCCGATGCGCGGTTGCGCATGTCCGCGGCGCTACCTTTCGCGTCGTCTGCGAACGCCTGAACGCGATCGGCAGCACGGTCGCCATATTCGTACATTCGCCTCGTGTTCCAATTCATATTGACCTCCTCATTGAGCCGGGTGCTGGTGCAAAAGGAGTGTTGGCGTTCTGTTACCTCCGAGCCAATCCTCGCGTCGCGTATTCGGCTGTAGGACGGGCTGCCATTTGCATGCAAAATGTTGCCGAAGCGGCTGCTCGCACTTGAAAAGCCAGCGAGCGGCCGTTCTCCTCGATTAGACCGGAGTGGGGTTGTAACGAAACGCAACGGTGCCGTTGCGTTTTGTGCGGATCGCTGTTACCTTGGGATCACGTGGGCGTCTTGCTCGCATATTCGTGAGGTGAGGCAATGCATAAGTCTCGTGTTCTCTCGGCA
>DATGGP010000022.1:0-68930 GCA_035308425.1 Casimicrobiaceae bacterium
CAGAAAAAAGGGCCAGGCTCGATTTTCGTGGCGCGGTCGGTTATCGACGCGAAAATCGAGTCGAGCCCGGCCCCTTTTCCGCAAGGCACGCACGTCCCCGTCGCTAGCCCCTCGTCCCGCTTTTCCCGTGCGAGTGTACGAACGCTCGCGTCGCCGCCCTTTATAATCGAAGCAAGTCCATGCCAACGGCCTCGACCGATGCTGCGACGGCCGCTCCGGCGCCTTTCCCGCTAACCCGCGCACCCGTCGCCGACACTACAACGCCCGCGAATGCATTCGCGGCGTTGCCTTCGCTCGTACCGCGTTTGCCGCCCGCCGGGCAGCGCGCGACGCTTCCGCCGCTCGCGGGGTCCGCCGATGCGCTCGCGCTCGCGCAGATCGGCCTCGATGCGCATGCCGCGCGCCGAATGCTCGTCGTCATCTGCGCCGATGCGCTCGCCGCGACGCGGCTTGCAAGCGAGATCGGCTGGTTCGCGCCCGCGCTCGCCATCGCGACCTTTCCGGATTGGGAAACGTTGCCATACGACCATTTCTCGCCGCATCACGATCTCGTTTCCGATCGGCTCGCGACGCTTTACCGGATCACGCGCGGCGAATGCGACGTCGTGCTCGTCGCTGCGCAAACGGCGCTCTATCGCCTCGCGCCGCAGTCGTTTCTCGCCGCGCACACGTTCTTCCTGTCGCAAGGACAGCGGCTCGACGTCGATGCACTTCGTGCGCAACTCGCGCTCGCCGGTTACACGCATGTGACGCAAGTCGTCTCGCCGGGCGAATTCAGCGTGCGCGGCGGGTTGATCGATCTCTATCCGATGGGCGCGCCGCTGCCGTACCGGCTCGACCTCTTCGGTGACGAGATCGAAAGCATCAAGACGTTCGATGCCGATTCGCAGCGCACGCTCTACCCGATGCGCGACGTTCGTCTGCTGCCGGCGCGCGAGTTCCCGCTCGACGAAGCCGGACGAACGCGCTTTCGCAGCCGCTTTCGCGAGGTGTTCGAGGGCGACCCGTCGCGCTCGACGCTCTACAAGGACATCTCCGCGGGCATCGTGCCCGGCGGCATCGAGTATTACCTGCCGCTGTTCTTCGAGGCGACGGCGACGTTCTTCGACTATCTTCCGTCCGCCGCGATCGTCGCGCTGCATGGCGACGTCGACACCGCGATCGATCGCTTCTGGGACGACACGCAGTCGCGCTACCGCCTGATGCGCGGCGACAAGGCGCGTCCGCTTCTGCCGCCCCCGACGCTGTTCCTGCCGCACGACGAGTTGCGCGGCGCGATCAAGCCGATGTCGAGGATCGAGGTGCCGCTCGCTGCCGCCGACGCGGTGTTGCCCGCCGACGCGCCGACGCGGCGGCTGCCGCCGGTCATGGTGGATCGCCGTGCGGATGATCCATTATCGGCACTAAAGCACGTGCTCGCGATGATCGACGGACGGATGCTCCTCGTCGCGGAGGGACCGGGCCGACGCGAGACGATGCAGCAGTATTTCGCGGAATACGGCGTGCGCCCGGCGACCGTCGAGAGCTTCGGCGATTTCGTCGCAAGCGATGCAAAGGTCGCGTTGACCGCAGCGCCGCTGCACACCGGTTTCGCATGGCCCGCTGCACGCATCGCGTTCGTCACCGAAGCGGAGCTCTACGCGAATGTCGTTCGTCGCGGCGCACGTGACGGTCGCCGCTCGAACGTCGACGCGATGGTGCGCGACCTTTCCGAGGTGCGCATCGGCGATCCGGTCGTGCACGAGGAGCACGGCATCGGCCGCTACCTGGGCTTGGTCACGCTCGACGTCGGTGAAGGCGAGACGGAGTTTCTCCAACTCGTCTACGCGAACGACGCGAAGCTCTACGTGCCGGTGTCGAACCTGCACGTCATCGGCCGCTACAGCGGCGCATCGCCCGACGCCGCGCCGCTCTCCGAGCTCGGCAGCGGCCAATGGGAGAAGGCGAAGCGCAAGGCGGCGAAGCAGGCTCACGACACGGCAGCCGAGCTTTTGAACCTCTACGCGCAGCGCGCCGCGCGCACCGGCCATGCGTTCTCGTTCAAGCCGCACGACTACGAAGCGTTCGCGGAAGGCTTCGGCTTCGACGAAACGCCGGATCAGCAAGGCGCGATCGACGCGGTGATCGCAGACCTTTCGGCGGGTCGTCCGATGGATCGGCTCGTCTGCGGCGATGTCGGTTTCGGCAAGACCGAGGTGGCGCTTCGCGCCGCCTTCATCGCGATCGCCGACGGCAAGCAGGTCGCACTGCTCGTGCCTACGACGCTGCTCGCCGAGCAGCACTTTCAGGTCTTCTCGGATCGCTTCGCCGACTGGCCGGTGAAACTCGCCGAGCTTTCGCGCTTCCGCTCGACGAAGGAAGTGAAAGCCGTGCTCGACGGGCTTACCCGCGGACGCATCGATCTCGTCATCGGCACGCACAAGCTGATCCAGTCGGATGTCAAGTTCAGGAATTTGGGCCTCGTGATCATCGACGAGGAGCATCGCTTCGGCGTTCGGCAGAAGGAACAGTTGAAGCGGCTTCGCGCCGAAGTCGACGTGCTGACGCTCACTGCCACGCCGATCCCGCGCACGCTCGCGATGTCGCTCGAAGGCATCCGCGATTTCTCGGTGATCGCGACCGCCCCCGAGCGCCGGCTCGCGATCAAGACGTTCGTCGCGCCGTACTCGATCGGCATCGTCCGCGAGGCGGCGCTGCGCGAGTTGAAACGCGGCGGCCAGATCTATTTCCTGCACAACGACATCGACACGATCCGCACGACAGAAGAGCGATTGAAGGAGCTTCTGCCCGAGGCGCGCATCGCGGTCGCGCACGGTCAGATGGGCGAGCGCGAGCTCGAGCACGTGATGCGCGATTTCTACGCGCAACGCGTGAATCTGCTGGTGTGCTCGACGATCATCGAGACCGGCATCGACGTGCCGACCGCGAACACGATCATCATCGATCGCGCCGATCGCTTCGGCCTCGCGCAACTGCACCAGCTACGCGGGCGCGTCGGCCGTTCGCATCATCAGGCCTATGCGTATCTGCTGACGCCACCGTCGGAGGCACTCTCTGCGCAGGCGAAGAAGCGGCTCGAGGCGATCCAGATGATGGAGGATCTGGGCTCGGGCTTCTTCCTCGCGATGCACGACCTCGAGATCCGCGGCGCGGGGGAGGTGCTCGGCGAGGAACAGTCGGGCGAGATGCAGCAGATCGGTTTTCAACTCTACGCAGACATGTTGAAGACTGCGGTGTCGGCGCTCAAGGCGGGCCGCGAGCCGGATCTTTCGCAACCGCTCGGCGTGACCACGGAAATCAATCTTCATGCGCCCGCGCGCTTGCCCGAAACGTATTGCAGCGACATCCACGAGCGGCTCGTGCTCTACAAGCGATTCGCGAGTTGCGAATCGATCGAGGAGCTCGATCGCTTGCGCGAGGAGCTCGTCGATCGTTTCGGCCCGACGCCTGCGCCCGCCCAGGCGCTGATCGCATGCCACCGGTTGCGCCTTCTCGCACGAGAACTCGGCGTGACGAAGATCGACGCGGGGCCCGAGCGAACGACGCTTCAATTCGTCAAGACACCGCCGTTCGACACGGGCAAGCTGATTCAACTCGTGCAGAAGGACGGACTTATCCGCTTCGCGGGCCCCGACCGCGTGCGGCTCGATCGTGCCGCGCCGACGTTGGACGAGCGCGTGAGGCTCGTGCGGGAGTTTCTTGGGAAGCTCACGTGAAAACCAAAGCACCGAAAAGGGGCCAGGCTCGATTTTCCGTGATTTTCCGTGCTCGAAAAACTTCGGCGGGGTCAGACACCGTTTTCCGCATGCATCAGCGAATGCTTGACGTCTTCCGGGAAAATGGTATCTGACCCCTTGCCGCCGCAAATGCACGTCTTCGTGCGCGACTGGCTATCCGCGAATCAAATCGTGCTTCGAAGCCGCGATGGTGGCATCGTCGTCGATTCGGCGTATGGCAAGCACGTGCCGCTGACGCTCGCGCTCGTCGCGTCACGCATGGGCATCGATGGTGCGCCGCTTGCGATGATCGTCAACACGCACTGCCATTCCGACCACATGGGCGGCAATGCGGCGCTCGCGCGCGCGTACGGCTGCCCGATCGCGGTGCCGGCCGGCGAAGTTGCGCCGATCGCTGCGTGGGACCAGCGCACGCTGTTGCTCGACTATGCCGACCAACGTGCCGAGCGCTTCGTCGCCGATATTGCGATCCAAGCCGGTTCGACGCACGTGTGGGGCGATCTCGAATGGCGGGCTCTCGCAGCGCCCGGACACGACATGCGCGCGCTCGTCTTCTACAACGACGAGCACCGCATTCTGATCTCCGGCGACGCGCTCTGGGAGAGCGGGTACGGTTTCGTGATGCCGCGCGAGATCGATCCCGACGCGCTGCCCGCGGCGCGAGCGACGCTCGAAATGATCGCGCGCCTCGATGTTCGCGTCGTGATTCCCGGACATGGCGAGCCATTTCGCGATGCGCAGGCCGCGCTCGAACGCGCCTTTCGTCGCACCGAAGCGTTCGAGGCTAATCCGCTTCGCCTCGCACGACACGCGCTGAAGGTCGTCCTCGTATTCGCCCTCCTCGACCGTGAACGGCTGCCGCTCGCGACGATGCCCGACTATGTCGATCGAATCGGCATTTATCGCGACTTCAACGCGCGCTTTTTCAAGCTTCCCGCGGCGACGCTCGCGTCGCAATTGATCGACGAACTGACGCGCGTCGGTGCGGTGCGAAGCGAGAATGGCGACCTGCTGGCGGCTTGATCGCTTCCCGATCGTGCGTTACATCTGGCGAAACAGATGATGGAAGCTGCGACTCACCTCGAGCTTCTCGTCGCTGCCCCTCACATGAATGACGTGATTGCCGCGCAGGTTGCGGCTCACGTGCTCGACGGCGCCGATGCGCACGAGCGTGGAGCGATGGATCTGCCAGAACTCCTCGGGATCGAGCTCGAGGACGAGCTCCTTGATCGGCTTGCGGATCAGCGCCTCGAACCGCGCGGTCTGAACGCGCGTGTATTTGTCTTCGGCGCGGAAGAACAGGATGTCGCTGGTCGGAATCATGCGCAGACCGCCGCCGACGCTCGCCTGCACCCACCGCAGGTGGGTCGCTGACTTGCCGCCAGCCGTGCCGAGGCGCTGCGCGAGATCGGCGAGCAGGACATCCATCGTCGGCACCGCTTGACCCAGGCGCGCACGCAGCCGTTCGCAGGCGAGCGCGACACGTTCGGGCTCCGCCGGCTTCAGCAGGTAGTCGACCGCGCCCTGCTCGAAGGCATCGATCGCGTGTCGGTCGTAAGCGGTGACGAACACGACATGAACGCGACCCGCAAGCGCGCGCGCCGCGGCGATGCCGTCCATTTCCGGCATGCGGATGTCGAGGAAAGCGATATCCGGCTCGGCGCTTCGCGCCAGCGCCACCGCTTCGCGTCCGTTGGCCGCTTCGCCGACGATCACGAGCTCGGGCCAGGTCTTTTGCAACTGGCCGATGATCTGCTCGCGCATCAGGCGCTCGTCGTCGGCGACGATCGCGGTCGGTGCAGGGGCAGGTCTCATCGCAAAGAAGTTTAGCCGGCCGAAGACGCGATCTCGTAGGGCACCTTGATCGTCGCGCGCGTGCCGCCTTCGGGTGGCAGGTCGATGATCAGCTCGGCGCGCTCGCCGTAGAGCGCGTGCAATCGCTCGCGCACGTTCGCGAGGCCCATGCCGCCCTCGCCTTTCGGCGCGAACCCGACGCCGCTGTCCCGCACGTGCACCGCGAGCTGTCCGTCGGTCACTTCAGCCGCTATGTCGAGACGACCGCCTTCGGCCTTCGGCTCGAGGCCATGCTTGATGGCGTTCTCGACGAGCGTTTGCAACATCATCGACGGGAACACGGCCGACTTCAATCCATCCGGCACATCGACCGCAAGACGCATGCGGTCCTCCATGCGCAGCGCCATGATGTCGAGGTAGGCGGTGCAAAGGTCGATCTGTTGCGCGAGCGTCGGCCGGCGCGCGTCGCGCATCTGCGGAATCGCCGAGCGCAGGTAGCGAATGAGCGTTCGCTGCATCCGCGACGCGCGCGGCGGATCGGTCTCGATGAGCTGGTCGATGCTCGCGAGCGTGTTGAACAGGAAATGCGGCTCGATCTGCGCCTGGAGCGCCTGCATTCTCGCCTCGACGACGGTTCGCTCGAGTTGCTCGGTCTGCGCACGTTGCGTCGCTTCCTCCGCGGTCGCTTCCGCGCGCCGCTTGCCGCCCGCGACGATCTTGATGATCAGCGAGGCGATGATGAGAATCAGGGCGAGCAGCGGATGGTCGAGGATCCCGCCGAGGACCAGCGCGAGAAGCGCGACGAGCGCGAGCTTCTTCCATGAAACGAGCGCGAGCCAGTCGAAGAATCCCCACCACGCGACGACAACGCCGCGACGCACGTCGCGCAATGGCTCGCTGCCGGGCGTGCGCGCCGAGTCGGCGCGCCCGGCCGCCGCCTCGGCTTTCACTCCCGAAGGGGATTCGCTCACGCTGCCGCCTCGCTTTGCATGCGGCGAAGATTACTCGCCGCAGTGCGACACCGGCCAGCGCGGCGTGACGCGATGCAGCTACGCGCAACAGGATGCGCAAAAGACAGGATGGACGGCGTCGAAGGCTGCCACGCTCGATGCCGCCCGGCGCCGCGCGGACGCGGCGCCCCGCGAAGCGTTCAGCCTTGCGGCTGCTCGAGATAGGCCTCGACCGGCAGCGTGATCCTGATCTCGTCGCCGGGATTGCCGATGTTGAGCCCGTTCGTCATGCCGAAGTCCGACCGCTTGATCGTCGTCGTCGCTTCGGCTGCGCACATCGGCTTCTTGTTGAACGTGTTGGCGCCGCATTTGAAGTCGGCCACGGTCAGCATCACCGGCTTCGTGACGCCATGCATCGTGAGCTCGCCGTTCGCAGCGACCAGGCGATCGCCGTCGAACTTGACGTCGGTGGAGTGAAACGTGATCGTCGGGTACTTCTCGACGTCGAAGTAGCGCTCGCCCTTGACGATCGCGTCGAGGCGAGCATCATAGGTGCGGATCGAGGACGTCTCGATCGTCACGTCGATCCTTCCGGTCTTTGCGCTGCGGTCGAGCATCACCTTTCCCTCGAGCTTGCCGAAGTTGCCGTGCTGCTTCGAAAAGCCGATGTGCGTCGCCTCCCATTGCGGCTGCGAGTGCACGGGATCGAGCACGTAGACGTCCGCGGCGAGCGCGGGTAGCGAAAAAAGCGACGCGAAAACGACGAATGCGATGCGGGCGTTCATGAGGATCGGCTCCTTCACGGGTTGGGTTGGCAGGTCGTGGCAGGTTGGATCAATGCGACGGCGCAAGAACGATGCGAACGCGAACGGCAATGTCGTTCGCGACGGTGTCCGGATCGGCCCACTCGCCTTCGCCGATCCGGTAATCGAGCCTTCGAATCGAGAACTGGCCTTCGGCGATGCGATTGCCGGCCGCGTCGCTCGTCACGCGGATCGGCACGATGCAATCGCGCGTGCTGCCCTTGATCGTCAGCTTGCCGTCGACCTCGTAGCGATCGCTGCCGAGGTCCTTGATCGCCGTCGAAGCGAAGTGGGCGACGGGAAATCTGGCCGTGTCGAACCATTGCGATCCGCGTGCGGCCGCCTCCGAATCCTCGCTCGCGAGATCGATGCTCGCGAGATCGACATCGATGGCGGCTTTCGACGCGCCGAGCGCGCCGGGGCGGAACACGATGTCGCCCTTCCATTTTCGGAAGCTGCCATCGAACTTGACGCCCATCTGCTTCACCGTGAACGCGATCTCGCTCTTGTCGGCGACGATCGTTTGCGCGGCCGCGAACGGGGCGACGAGCATCGCAACCGCGATGCCGAGCGACAACAGTTGCCTCGCCATTCTCAACGAGTGACCTCGTTCGATTTAAGGAGCGGCAGCATCCTCGACAGCACGACGTCGCGATCGATCACGTGATGCTTGACCGCGGCCGCCACGTGCACGACGAGAACGGCGAAGAGCGACGCATTGAACGAGACATGAACGATGCGCAATGCATCGCCGAGCGCCCGGTCCTTGGCGACGAGATCGGGCAGCGGCAGAACGCCGAGATAGACGACCTGCACGCCCGTCGCCGAGCTGTACAGCCAGCCGCTGATCGGGATCGCGAATAGCAGGACGTACAAGAGCGCATGCGATATCGCCGCCGAGCGCCGTTGCCAGCGCGGCATCGGCACCGGCGGCGGATGTGGGTGCACGGCACGCCACGCGACGCGCAGCGACGTGAGCAGGAAGATCGTGATGCCGATCGACTTGTGGAACAGGTACCAGTGCAGCTTGCGCGGAGAGATCGGCAGCGCCACCATCGATAGGCCGAGCAGCAGGTTCGTCACGACGAGCGCGGCGGTGAGCCAGTGCAGCGCGATCGCGCCGCGGTTGTAGGCGTCGCTTCGATGTTGCTGTTGTGGGGGCACCCTCATCGGTGCGGTAACAGCCGGTCTCCCCGCCCTATTCCGCGTCCCATCAGGTGCCCTGTTGGAGCGTTTGCATGAAGTGACGAAGACCATCGAGCAGCATCTGCACGGCAAGGGCGGTCAGCACGAGGCCCATCAGCCGCTCGACCGCAATCATCCCACGCTCGCCGAGCACGCGCTGCAAACGGTACGCCGCGACGAGCACGAGCGTCGCGACGATCATCGCGGCGGTCAGCGCCAGGAACCATGCGAGCCGATGCGTCGGATCGCGCGAGACCATTAGCATCACCGTCGCGAGCGCCGAAGGTCCGGCGATCGACGGAATCGCGAGCGGCACGAGGAACGGCTCCGCACCCGGCGGGTCGCCGAACACGCCTTCCGGATGGCGAAACACCATCCGCAGCGCGATCAGGAACAGGATGATCCCGCCCGCGATCGCGAGCGAGACCTCCGAAAGCTGGAGCCAGCGCAGAAATGCCTGGCCCCCGAACATGAATGCGACCAGGATCAGGTAAGCGGCAACGCACTCCCGAAGCACGATTCGCGTGCGGCGCGCCGGTTCCACGTTGGCGAGCGCCGCGACGACGATCGGCACGTTGCCGAATGGATCGATCACGAGAAGCAGCAGGACGCCGGCCGAGAAGATGTCGCTCATATGCACCATCCCGCCGCGGCGATCGATCGGAAACGGGCAGCAAGCCTTGACCAATGAAATCGGCTCGCCTCATGCTCTCGCGACCAGCATTCATCGTGCGTCGGCGCAATGCGCAACATTCCAGACGAGAGCACCTTGTCTCGGCGAAGGGCGAACGATAGCGCGACGGCGCGCGGATGGGGAGACCGGCCAGCGTGATCGAGGAAAGCACGCGACAGACAGGGAAGCTGCGGAAGGTCGTCTATACCTGCGTCACGGCAGGTTACTCGGTGGTGCCGGTTCGACCCCAACGCGGCTGGGACTACGTCTGCTTCTCCGAGGAGCAGATCGACGTTGCCGGTTGGCGGATGCAGCCGATCCCGGCCGAGGCGTTCGTCCTCGAGCACGACCTCCGTCCCGACGACAAGGCGAAGACCACCAAGTGCATCAAGCTTTTGCCCCATCGCTTCCTGCCGGACTACGACGCGTCGATCTGGATCGATGCGACGCTCGCTTTTCGACCGAACGTCGACCTCGATGCGCTGCTCGATCGCTTCCTCGCCTCCGGCAAGGCATTCCAGGTGCGGGCGCATCCTTATCGTCGCTGCACGTACGACGAGGCGCTCGAGGTACATCGCACCGGGAAAGATACGGCCGCGAACGTCCTGCGGCTCGTCGAGTTCCTCAAGCAGAATCGCTTTCCGCGAAACCTCGGCCTGACCGAGAACAACTTCCTTCTGCGATTGCACCACGATCCGCACGTGATCCGGTTCTCGGAACGCTGGTGGCGGCTCGTCCAGGAGTTCAGCCGGCGGGATCAGTTGACGTTCATGCTGGCGGCGTGGCGCGAGGGTCTCGACATCGCCATCATCGACGATCGCGTCGATCCGTCGCTCGAGCGGTCGAGCGACGGCGAGGCGCGCGGCGCCTTCTTCGACGCGACGTTCGAAATGCATCGCGAGGTCGTGCCGCCGTTTCGCAGCGCACGATCAGGCCTCTGGTACCTGCGCTACTACCGCACGCGCATCGCGCGATCGTTGTTGTTTGCCCATAACCGTGCCGGCGACCTTGCCTGGACGGCGTCCGAGTACAAGCACAGGTTCGGTCGCTGGCCGAACGTCGTCGCACCGCGAACGCTGACCGAAGTGCTGCTCAAGACCCGCGTCTTCGGCGATGCGATGGACGCGTGGCGCGCGCGAATCTCCGACAAGGAATGGGCGAAGGATTTCATCGCGCGACGCGCGGGCGAGAACTTCATCGTGCCGACGCTTGCCGTGCTTCGTTCAGAAACCGAGCTTCGCGCCTACCGCTTTCCCGACGGGTGCGCGATCAAGGCGACGCATTCGCCGGGCGACGTTCAAGTCCTGCGACGAGACGGCGACGGCCTCGACCTCGTCACCGTGCTCGGGTGGCTCGGCAAGGATCCCTACGCGATCGATCGCGATCGCAGTCTCCGCGGACTCACCCCCAAGATCATCGTCGAGCCGCTGATCGTCGACGACGAAGGTGCGCTCGCGATGGATTGCAAGGTGCTCTGCTTCGCGGGTGTGCCGACCATCGTGCGCGTCGACGTCGATCGTTTTGGCTGGCGCCGCAATGCGTTCTATTCGGCGGACACGCGATGGCACAGGCTGCCGTTCGCGGTCGCCCGCGCCGCGTCGTATCAGGTGGCGTGTCCGCGGCATCTCGCCGAAATGCTGGCGGCGGCGGCGGCGATCTCGAAAGGCTTTCCGTTTCTGCGCGTCGATTTCCTGCACACCGACCGCGTGCTCAAGGTGAATGGCCTCACCTGTTATCCGGACAGAGGCTTCATTCCCTATTCGCCGGCGGGCGCCGACCGCCTGCTGTATGCGCTCTATCGGAATCCCGGGCAGGATGTCGTGCAACTGTTCTCGCCGGTGAATCGCGAAGAAAAGGCGGAGACGCGGGACGCAGCCACGCATCCGAATTGACCGCACCCTATTCCCCAAGCACGATTCCCTCGCGTCTCGGATCGGCGCCGCCTATCCATCCACGGCTCGTGCGTACGATCGTCTGCACGCCGCTCGTCTCCTCGACGATTCGCGTCTTGTGGCCGAGCGCCTGCAACTTGTCGGCGAGCGATGCCACCGGGGTGTCCTTCTCGAGCTCGGTCGGCCCATTGCGGCTGCCGAAGTTGGCGAGCGCTCCGGCGGCTTGCGGGTCGAGCTTCCAGTCGATGATCGCGAGGAGCGTCTTGACGATGTAGTCGATGATCGTGCTGCCACCCGGCGATCCCGTGACGATGGCGACACGGCCCTTGCCATCGTAAGCGATCGTCGGCGCCATCGACGAGCGCGGGCGCTTGCCCGGCTCGACGCGATTGGCGACCGCCTTGCCGTTCTCGACGGCCACGAACGAGAAGTCGGTGAGCTCGTTGTTGAGCATGAAACCGCCTTCGGTCATCAAGTGGCTCCCGAACGCGTACTCGATCGTCGTCGTCATCGAGACAGCGTTGCCGTCCGCGTCGACGATCGAGATCTGCGATGTCGATGGCAAATCCGCGGCTTGATCGACGCCGAATTCGATTGTCGACGCGACCGCGCGATGGTTGGCGGGATCGCCCGGCGCGGCGACTCCCAGGCTTCGCGTCGTCGAGATGAGCATCGAGCGCGCGCGAACGTATTTTTCGTCGAGAAGTCCCGAAGGCGGCGTGAAAAACGCCGGATCGGCCATGTACACGCTTCGATCGGCGAAGGCCAGCCGCTCGGCCTCACTCGTGAAATGGACGCTCCAGAACGTAGCCAATCCCATCGACGCGACGTCGTAAGGCGCGAGCATCGCGAGCGTCTGCAGCACCGTGAGCCCGCCGGACGAAGGCAGCGGCATGCCGCAGATCCGATAGCCGCGATAGCGGTCGCACACCGGTTCGCGAACGACGATCCGATATGACGAAAGATCGGCAAGCGTCAGATCGCCCGGGTGGCGCGGCGCCGAATCGGCGGTACGCACGATGTCCTCGGCGATGGGTCCGTCGTAGAACGCGCGCGCGCCGCGTGACGAGAGCGTACGCAGCGTTCGCGCGTACGCGGGATTGGCGAGCAGCGATCCGGTCTCGCGTGGCGCGCCATCCGGTGTGTGAAAGTAGTCGCGCGCGCGTGCCTGCGGCCACGACTTCTGCGCCGCGATCTCGTCGTGCAGGCGCGGCGATATTGGAAAGCCGTGCTCAGCGAGCGCGATCGCGCGATCGAAAAGCCGCGGCCAGGGAAGCCTGCCGTGCCGTCGATGCACGCCTTCGAGCAGGCGCACCGTGCCCGGCACGCCAACCGAGCGTCCGCCGATCACCGCCTCGAGGAAAGCGAGCGGCTTGCCTTGCGCATCCTCGAAGCGATTCGCGTTGGCGGCAGCGGGCGCCGTCTCGCGGCCGTCGTACGCGACGAGCCTCCTCCGCTTCGCATCGTGATAGAGCAGGAAGGCGCCGCCGCCCAAACCGGACGACTGCGGCTCGACGAGGCCGAGCACCCATTGCACGGCGATCGCGGCATCGATCGCGTTGCCGCCGGCTCGCAGGATGTCGTAGCCCGCGCGCGCCGCGAGCGGATTCGCGGCCGCCACCATGAAGCGGCGGCTTTCGACCGGCGATTTGCTCGTCCAGCCCGACGGGTGCTCAGGCGCAGGCTGACCCGGGGCGCTGTTCGCAACTGCAAACGTGATCGCCAGGAACAGCGCACGTATGCGCCCTGCGATCACGCCGCGTCGATCGACGGCTGATGTGACAGGCGTTGCGCTCGCTACTTCGCCGTCGCGGCGGCGGCCGGCGCAGTCTGCGCGGGAACGCTGCTCGTGACCGGACCAGGAGCGAAGTGCAGCGCGAGCAGCGGCACGATCAGAAGCGCGACGATGTTGATGATCTTGATGAGCGGATTCACTGCCGGGCCCGCCGTGTCCTTGTACGGATCGCCAACGGTGTCGCCGGTGACCGCCGCCTTGTGCGCATCGGATCCCTTGCCGCCGTAATGGCCGTCCTCGATGTACTTCTTCGCGTTGTCCCACGCACCGCCGCCGGTCGTCATCGAGATCGCGACGAAAAGACCGGTCACGATCGTGCCCATCAAAAGACCGCCGAGCGCGGTCGGCCCGAGCACGAGACCGACGACGATCGGCACGAGCACCGGAAGCAGCGACGGCACGATCATTTCACGAATCGCCGCGCGCGTCAGCATATCGACGGCGACGCCGTATTCGGGCTTCGCCGTGCCTTGCATGATGCCCTTGATCTCGCGGAACTGGCGGCGCACTTCGACGACGACCGCACCCGCCGCGCGTCCGACCGCTTCCATCGCCATTGCCCCGAACAGGTAGGGAACGAGGCCCCCCAGGAAGAGCCCGATGATCACCATGTGATCGGAGAGCTCGAAGGACGTCGAGATCTGCGCGGTATCGAGCGCGTGCGTGTAGTCGGCGAAGAGCACGAGCGCGGCAAGGCCCGCCGAGCCGATCGCGTAGCCCTTCGTGACGGCCTTCGTCGTGTTGCCGACGGCATCGAGCGGATCGGTGATCGCGCGCACCGAATCAGGAAGGTCGGCCATCTCGGCAATGCCCCCGGCGTTGTCGGTGATCGGCCCGTAAGCGTCGAGCGCGACGATGATGCCGGTCATCGATAGCATCGCGGTCGCCGCGATCGCGATGCCGTAGAGTCCCGCGCACAGGAACGACAAGAAGATCGCGACGCATACCGCGATCACCGGCCAGGCGGTGGCCTTCATCGATACGCCGAGGCCGGCGATGATGTTCGTCGCATGGCCGGTCGTCGACGCCTGCGCGATGTGCCTGACCGGCTTGAAGTCGGTGCCCGTGTAGTACTCGGTGATCACGACCATCGCCGCGGTGAGCGCGAGGCCGACCAATGATGCGCCCCAAAGGCGCAGCGACGAAAGCGAAGCGTTGGCCGTGGCGATGTCGCGCATCATCCACCACGTGATGAAGTAGAAGCCGATCGCGGAGATGACGCCGGCGACGATCAGGCCGCGATAGAGCGCGTTCATGATCTTGCCGCCGGTCCGCGCCTTCACGAAGTACGTGCCGACGATCGACGCGAGAATCGAGAAGCCGCCGAGCACGAGCGGATACGTGACCGCCGCCGTCGCCATCGTAGGAAAGAGCAACGCGCCGAGCAGCATCGTCGCGACGATCGTCACCGCGTAGGTTTCGAAGAGATCGGCCGCCATGCCAGCGCAGTCGCCGACGTTGTCGCCGACGTTGTCCGCGATCACCGCCGGATTGCGCGGATCGTCCTCGGGAATGCCCGCCTCGACCTTTCCGACGAGATCGGCGCCGACGTCGGCGCCCTTCGTGAAGATGCCGCCGCCGAGACGCGCGAAGATCGAGATCAGCGAGCCGCCGAACGCGAGGCCGACGAGCGGCTGGATCGCGCGATGCAGGCCCTCGTGCTCGAGGTTCGGCGCGTACGTCGCCGACGACACGAGGAACCAGTAGAAGCCGGTGACACCGAGGAGGCCCAGGCCGACGACGAGCATGCCGGTGATCGCGCCGCCGCGAAATGCTAGCCCAAGCGCCTCGTTCAACCCGGTGCGCGCTGCCTCCGCCGTCCGCACGTTCGAGCGCACCGAGACATTCATGCCGATGTAGCCGGCGAGTCCCGACAGGATCGCGCCGATCGCGAAGCCGACCGCCGTCGACCACATAAGAAACACGCCGATCAGGATGAACAGGATCACGCCGACGATCGCGATCGTCGTGTACTGGCGATTGAGATAGGCCTTGGCGCCGGCCTGAATGGCCGCCGCGATCTCCTGCATGCGCGGATTGCCCGCGGGCTTGGCCAGGATCCAGCGCGTCGATACCGCGCCGTACACGATCGCCGCGACCGCGCACACGAGCGCGAAGATCAGCGAGTTGGACATGAACGCACTCCCTTTTTTCAAGAATCCGGATCGCGAAACGGCGAGAGTCGGCGCCATTCCGCGCGAACGCGAAGCCAATGGCACAAGGCGACGGGCCGCAGTCGCCGTCTTGGTGCCGTTCCCCTCTGCGGTCCCCGGTCTTCTCGAGAAGTCCAGGAGCCGTCAAAACCCGCTATTGTGCCAGTTAGCGCGCGGGACAGTCGAGCCGATACCCGGTCGAGCGGCTACACCTCGAACGTCGCGGCGAGCTTGCGCGGCACCGCGACGTTGCGAAGCCGCACGTACTGCGGCAGACCATCGCGATAAGGCGGTGGCGCCTCGCCCTTCACGAGCGGCGTAAGGTAAGCGCGCGCCTTGTCGGTGATTCCGTATCCGTCTTTCGCGATGTAATCGCGCGGCAGCTTCTTCTCCTTGTTTGCGACGCCGGCGAGCGGCGCGACGCCGATCTTCCAGCGATAAGGCTTGTCGGAAACACGCACGATCGCGGGCATCACCGCGCTTTGGCCGCGCAGCGCGAGCAGGACGGCCGCGCGCCCCACCGCGTACGACTGCTCGAGATCGGTCTTCGACGCGAGGTGGCGCGCCGCGCGCTGCAGGTAATCGGCGACCGCCCAATGGTATTTGTAACCGAGACGCTCGCGGACCAGCGTCGCGATCTGCGGACCGATGCCGCCGAGTTGCGCGTGACCGAACGCGTCCTTCGTGCCGGCCTCCGCCATCACCTTGCCCTCGGGGTTGCGAAGGCCCTCCGACACGCCGACGCAGCAATAGCCGAATTCCCTGGTGCGCGCGTCGACCGCCGCGATGAACTTCGCCTCGTCGAAGGGGATTTCCGGAAACAGCAGCACGAGCGGAATCGGCGTCGTCGCATCGTCGGCGAGCCCGATCGCCGCGGTGATCCACCCGGCGTTGCGCCCCATCACTTCGAGCACGAACACCTTCGTCGACGTCTTCGCCATCGACGCGACGTCGAACGCCGCTTCGCGCATCGAAGTCGCGACGTACTTGGCGACCGATCCGAATCCCGGGCAATTGTCCGTGACCGCGAGATCGTTGTCGACCGTCTTCGGCACGTGAACGGCGATCAGCGGATAGCCGAGCATCTGCGCGATCTGCGAGACCTTGAGGCAGGTGTCGGCCGAGTCGTTGCCGCCGTTGTAGAAGAAGTAGCCGATGTCGTGCGCGCGGAACACGTCGATCAGCCGCTCGTATTGCGCGCGATCCTCGTCGAGCGCCTTCAGCTTGTAGCGGCACGACCCGAACGCGCCGCCCGGCGTGTGCTTGAGTGCCGCGATAGCGCGCGCGCTTTCGCGACTCGTGTCGATCAGGTCTTCCGTGAGTGCGCCGATGATGCCGTTTCGGCCGGCATAAACGCGGTAGATCTTCGCGCGATTCGCGCGCGCGGTCTCGATGACGCCGGCCGCGCTCGCATTGATGACGGCGGTGACGCCGCCCGATTGGGCGTAGAACGCGTTACGTCCTGGCATCCGATATCCCCTCCTGCGTCATGCCCGTGCGTGCCGCACCGAGCAGCGCCAGATTGTGGGCGAGCGATTTGTCGCCGGGCCGAACGGCGCACGCGAGCGTCTGCGTCGTGCGCGCCTCGTCGATCCGACCGGTCGCGCGCTCGATCATCGCGAGCAGATTGAGCGCGAACGGATCGTTCTGGCTCGTCGCGAGCACCTCGCGGCAGATCGCTTCCGCGTTCAGGTAATCGCCGCCCTTCGCGCGCGCCGCCGCATCGCCGAGCATCGCACCGACGCGATCGACGAGCGCATCGTATCGTTCGGCCCACTTCGCGTAGATGCGGTCGCGATAAAGCGCGAAGCGCGCGTCGTCCTGATTGATGCCGCCGCCCGCGCCCGACGTCCCCGCGTCGGCGCGCCACTCGAACGTCTGCCGCGGCTCGAAATGAAAGCGCGTGTGCTGCGCGCACTGGATGAAGAAGTCCCAGTCCTGCAGGATGTCAAGCGACTCGTCGAAGCGGCAGCCGAGCGCCACGAGCTCGCGCGAGAAAAGCGCCATCGACAGGTGGATGAAGTTGCGCTCGTAGATCTCGTGCAGCGAGAACGGCTGCCCGACGCTCTGCTCGCTGCCGTCGGAGAAGCTTGCGCGGGCGAGTGTGTAGACGAGCTTCGCGTCGCCGGCATTGCCGAGCGCTTCGACGAGCCCCGCGATGTGGTGCGGCTGCATGACGTCATCGTCGTCGAGAAACGTAAGGAAGTCGCCGCTCGCCGCGTCGAGCCCGGCGTTGGCCGCTTGCGGCCGCGTGCGCGGCGTGTCGCCTTCGACGAAACGCACCGGGTGTTCGCCCGCCATCGGCGGAGGACGCGGATGCGACGTGCCGCATGCGGCGACGACGACCGCTTCCACGTGCGGATACGCTTGCGCGCCGATCGACGCAAGCGCATCGGTGAGCGACGGACGCGCCATGCTGCGGACGATCACGCTGACAAGCGGCGACATCGGCGTTCGTGCGAATTCGCGCGTCAGCTTCGCAACGCCGCCATGCACGCGTCGCGAACCGCCTCGACTGTGCCGAGCCCGTTCACCTTGCGATAGCGCGGCGCGCCCGGGTCGCTGCTCGCTTCCCATTTCGCGTAGTACGCGACAAGCGGCTCCGTCTGCCCGTGGTAGACGGCGAGGCGATTGCGCACGGTGTCCTCGGAGTCGTCGGCGCGCTGCACGAGCGGCTCGCCGGTGACGTCGTCGCGCGCGGTGATCTTCGGCGGGTTGAACTTGACGTGATACGTGCGTCCGGACGCGGTATGCACGCGACGCCCGCTCATGCGCTCGACGATCGCGGCGTCGGGAACGTCGATCTCGATGACATAGTCGAGCGCGACGCCGGCGTCGCGCATCGCATCCGCCTGTGGAATCGTCCGCGGAAAGCCATCGAACAGGTAGCCGCGCGCGCAATCCGGCTGACGCAGACGGTCTTTGACGAGACCGATGATGATGTCGTCGGAGATCAGCGCACCGCTGTCGATCACCTGCCTGGCCGCGAGGCCGAGCGGCGTCCCCGCATCCGCCGCCGCGCGCAGCATGTCGCCGGTCGAGATTTGCGGAATGCCGTAAGCAGCGCGAATGAAACCCGCCTGGGTACCTTTCCCGGCGCCCGGCGGCCCGAGCAGGACCAGTCGCATTGGCGGCCTTGGCATGCGTTCGTTTGATTGTGTTGTCCGCGGATCCATTCTCGCCGTATCGCGCTCGGCCGGTCAATCGCGCTCGCGAACGCCGTTTTGCGCGAGCAAGGCTCGAACGCGCGCGAGATCCTCGGGCGTATCCACGCCAGGCGTCGGGGCACCCTCCACGATCTCGACGACGATCCGATGGCCGTGCCAAAGGACGCGCAGTTGCTCGAGCGCTTCGAACCTTTCGATCGGCGCGGGCATGAGCGCCGGAAACGCGCGCAGGAACGCGACGCGATATGCGTAGAGCCCGCAATGGCGATAGATCGGAAGACCGGGTGGCATCCGCGGCGGATCAGCCGCGAAATCCTCGCGCGCATAGGGAATCGGTGCACGGCTGAAGTAGAGTGCATAACCGCGCGCGTCGAGCGTTACCTTGACGACGTTCGGATTGAGCGCCTCCTCGATTCGCGCAATCGGGTCGCAGGCGGTTGCAACCGCAGCCTCATGCGAGCCTGCAATGAGCGCGGCGACGCGGCGAATCAATGCGGGATCGAGCAACGGCTCGTCGCCTTGCACGTTGACGACGATCTCGTCGTCGGGCAACGAAAGCATCACTGCGGCTTCGGCGAGCCGATCGGTGCCGCTCGCGTGATCGGCGCGCGTCATGATCGCCTCGACACCGTGTGATTGCGCAGCATCGGCGATGCGCCGATCGTCGGTCGCGATCACGACGCGCGAAGCGCCGCTTTCGCGTGCGCGAAGCGCAACGCGAACGACCATCGGCTTGCCGGCAAGATCGGCGAGGGCCTTCCCCGGCAGCCGCGACGATCCGTAGCGGGCGGGGACCAGAACGCAGAACTCGCAGCCGGCGCTCGCAGCCGGCGTCACTCCTTCCCCGCTTCCCATTCCTCGGGGGTGAGCTTGCGCGCCTCTTCCTCGAGCATGATCGGGATGCCGTCGCGGATCGGATAGGCGAGCCGCGCGGAGCGTGAGATCAGCTCGTTGCGCTCACGGTCGTAGATCAGCGGACCCTTCGTCACCGGGCAGACCAGCATTTCGAGAAGCTTCGGGTCCATCGATCCTTTCCAGGACGAAGTCGACGAGCGATATTTCGACTTGCGCGCGAATCGGCTGCATCCACATCCGCGGGTCGGCGAATGCGCGGCATTTTACCGCGTCCTTTTCGGTCATCAGGATGGCCGGCGCGGCGTCGAATGCGACGTCCGTGCGCGAATACGCGTGATGGTCGGAAAACGCATGCGCGGTTCCCGCGAACCCATGCGCGCGCAGCCACGAAAAGAACGCGTCCGGGTTCGCGATGCCCGCGATCGCGACGCTTCGCGGATCGGTCAACCATGTCTCGTCGAACGCGCGCGTCGAGTCCGACAGGTTGATCCACGACTGCGGCTCGTAGCGCGCAATGAATTCGTGCGCGTGCCCAAGGCAAATTGCCGGTTCGTTTCCGTTCGTGCGGAAAACGATCGCATCGACGCCACGAAGCCGCGACAACGGCTCGCGCAACGGGCCTGCGGGCAGAAGGCGCGCATTGCCGAAGCCGCGCACCGCATCGACGACGGCGATCTCGACGTCACGCGCGAGCGCGTAATGCTGGAGCCCGTCGTCGCTGACGATCACGTCGACGGAAGGGTGTGCCGCGAGCAGCGCATGTGCAGCATCGACGCGGTCGCGCCCGACGAAAACCGGTGCGCCACGTTGCGCGAGCAGCAGCGGCTCGTCGCCGACCTCCCGCGGATCATCGCCTTCGCGGACTTCGCGCGTGTCGCGCGTCGCCCGGCCGTAGCCGCGGCTGACGATGCCGGGTTGGCGCCCGCGCTTCATCAATGCAGTCACGAGCGCCGCGACGAGCGGCGTCTTGCCGGCGCCGCCGACGGTTACGTTCCCAACGACGATCACCGGCACCGGCATGCGCGTCGAGCGCAGAAGACGCGCGCGGTACATGCTGCGTCGCGCCGCGACAACGCCGCCTAAAAGCCACGAGAGCGGCAGCAAGGACGTTGATGCTTTGGTCGGTCTTCGCGCGTACCAGTCGCGCGCAAGCCGCGCGCGGAACGGCGTCACTTGCCGGCCGCAGCCGGCGACGCCTGCGTCGCGAACGTGATGTGCGTAAGCCCGGCGGCGCGGGCGGCTTCCATGATGTGGATCACCGACTGGTGCGTCGCCTGCGCGTCCGCGTTGATGACGACGATCGGCTCCTTCGCGTCGCCAGCGGCGCGCTTCAGCATGTCGGCGAGCGCGTCGACGCTCGTGAACGTGAACGTCGGCTCGCGTCCGATCTTGTAGCGTCCCTGCGCGTCGAGCCCGACGTCGATCTCGTGCGGGCGATCCTTCGACAGGTCCGCGTTCGCCTCGGGCAGCGTGATCGAAAGCTCGGCGATCCGCTGGTACGTCGTCGTCACCATCAGGAAGATCAGGATGACGAGCAGGACGTCGATCAGCGGGATGAAGTTGATCTCGGGATCCTCGCGCCCGCGGTTGCCCCTGAGATTCATTTTCTTTCGTTGTGCGCGAAGTCGACCAGCTTGATCGCCTGCTGCTCCATCTCGACGACAAGCGCGTCGACGCGCGCGCGGAAATAGCGATAGAACATCATGCTTGGGATCGCGACGATCAGGCCCATCGCCGTGTTGTAGAGCGCGACCGAGATGCCGTGCGCGAGCTGGATCGGGTTCGAGCCGGCGGCGCTTTGCGAGCCGAAGATCTCGATCATGCCGATCACCGTGCCGAAGAGACCGAGCAGCGGCGCCATCGCGGCGATCGTGCCGAGCGTGGTCAGGAAACGCTCCAGGTCGTGCGTGACGACGCGCCCCACCTCCTCGATCGCCTCCTTCATCACCGGACGCGGGCTTTTGACGTTCGCGAGCCCCGCGGCGAGGATGCGACCGAGCGGTCCCTGCTCGGCGGTGCGCGCGAGCAGGTCGTGCGTCGGACCCGTGTGGCGAAACTCGACGAGCACGTGATCGACCATGCCGACCGGCGCGACCGCTCTCTGCCGCAGCGACCACAGCCGCTCGAAGATCAGCGCCAGCGCGACGATCGACGCAATGATCAGAGGCCAGATCGGCCAGCCGGCCGCTTGAATCATCGCCCACACGATGCATCGCTCCTTTGTTTCATGACAGCGGCGAAATGTAGCCTGCCGAACGACCGGCGGCAACCTTCGTCATTCGGATGCGCTCCGCCGCGCACGCCGTCCGCCGGGCTCGCAGATCGTCGCGCACACGGCGGCGCCGGCGAGAATGATGATCCAGCACAGGTAGACCCATACGAGGAAGATCGGCAGCGCGGCGAGCGCGCCGTACAGCGCCTCGTACGACGAGATGCGCGTCAGATACCAGCCGAACGCGCGCTTCGCCGACTCGAGCGCCGCCGCGCCGAGCGCACCGGCTAGGAGCGCGGGCACGAACGGCACATGCCGCGCCGGTACGCCCTTGTAGAGCAGCGTCAGGCCCGCGGCGGCGAACGCGAACGGCAGCATTTCTACGATCTGCGCGCCGAGCGTCTTTCGAATCGGGACGACGGCGATCGAATGCACGACGAGCCATGTCGTGATCGAGATGCTCGCCCCGAGCAGAACCGGTCCCGCGGTCAAGCCGACCGCGTAGACGACGATGCGCCGCATGAGCGAGCGCCCGCGCCGTATGCCCCAGATGACGTTGATCTCCCGCTCGACGGTTGCGACCGCGAGCGCCGCGGTCACCGCGATGACGGCAATCGAGATGCTCGTCAACCGCGCAGCCTGCTCGCTGAAGCCGACGATGTGCGCGCGAACCTCCGACGCGCCGGCGAAGGGCAGCATGTGTCGAAGCAGGAACTGCTCGAGCGCCTTCACCCAGTCCTCGAAGAGCGGGAAGCGCGCGACGAACGCGAACGCCACGGTAATGAGCGGAACGATCGCGAGGAGCGTCGTGAACGACAGGCTGCTGGCCGTGCGCGCGAGGTCGATGTCGCGAAGGCGCGCGAAGACGCGATAGGCGAAGCGCAGCGGATTCACGGTAAGGTTGGCGGCACATCCGCCGACCATGCGTCAACCGAACATGGAACGCACACCTGCGTGCCGCGTCTCACGCGATGAGTCCCGTCAAGCTGCCCGGCTCGCCCACTTTCCCGAAGGATTTCGCCATGCCCGATGCGACAATCGAAACCGCCCTGCTCGGCGGCGGCTGCTTCTGGTGTCTCGACGCGGTGTTCCGCGAGCTCGCCGGCGTCAAGTCGGTGGAGTCCGGCTATGCCGGGGGAAGCGTGGTTGATCCTACGTACGAGCAGGTGTGCACCGGCTCGACAGGGCACGCCGAGGTCGTGCGCGTCACGTTCGACCCCACGCTCCTGTCCTTTCGCGATCTGCTGCGCGTGTTCTTCACGATCCACGATCCGACGACACGCGATCGGCAGGGCAACGATGCCGGGCCGCAGTACCGATCGGTGATCTTCGCGTCGAACGACGCGCAGCGCGCGGACGCGGAAGGCGTCGTCGCCGAATTGACGCGGGAGCGCGTCTGGCCGGACCCGATCGTCACGCAGATCGAGGGGCTGGCGACGTTCTACCCCGCCGAGACGTATCACCAGGATTATTTCGAGCGCAATCCGCGCCAGCCGTATTGCGCGTACGTCGTCGCGCCGAAAGTCGCGAAGTTTCGCAAGGCATACGCCGAACGCCTGAAGCCGAGAGCGTGATCCCGCCGTGTCACGAAGCCCGCTTCGTGCCGCGGGTGAGATAGCCGCCCGTCGCGAGAAACACGCCGACCGACCATAGCACCGGCGCGAGGCCGACGGTGCCGCCGACCGCGCCGAAGACGAGCGGCACGGCCACCGCCATTGAATTGACGAGCGACATCCGCACGCCGGCTGCCTCCCCCATCCGGCCGGGTGGCGCATGCGTATGCAGAAGCGACATCACCATCGGCTGGCTCGCGCCAAGCGCGAGGCCGAGGCAGAACGACAATCCCATCAGCGTGCCGACGCTGCGCGAGAAAGGCAGCGCGAGATAGACGAGTGCGCCGATGTAGAGCGCCGACGTCAGCACGCCGTGCTCGGAGAGGCGTCGCGCGATCGCCGGCATCGCGAGACGCACGGTGAACGTTGCCGCGGCGAAGACCGCGAGGATCAACCCGATCCGCGATGCGGAAAGGCCGATCCCGTGGCCGTAGATCGGCACGAACAGCGTGAAAAGCTCCCATGCCATCGACGTGAGCGCGTTCATGACGAACACTCGGCGCAATGTCTCGTGCGTGACGAAGTCGAGCGCGCTCCCGAACGCGCGCGGCGCGCTCTGCGGATGCGGGCCGGGCAGCGCGAGCACGTTGCTTCCGAGCACAGCGATCGGCACGAGCGGCAGCAGCGTCAACAGCGCGAACGCCATGCGAAAGCCGCCGTGGTCGATCGTGAAGCCGGCGATCATCGGGCCCGCGATCGACGACGTCGAATATCCGAGCGCGAGCAATCCGAAGTTCCGCGTGCGAGCGCCCGCGCCGCCGCCCATCTCGCCGGTCGCGTATTGCGCACCCACCTGGAACAGCATGAACGACACGCCGGTCAGCATCGCGGTCGCAAACAGCGCCGGTAATCCGGGGACGAGCGTCGCGACCAGCACACCCGAACCGGTCCCGATCGATCCGACCAGCATCGGCCCGCGCACCCCGACCCGATCGGCGAGTCGCCCGGCGGGAATCGCGAGGAACATCGGCAGGAGCGCGAAGAGCGCCATCAGCGCGCCCACGGTCGCGGTGTCCGCGCCGAGCGCGAGCGCGTCGAGCGAGACGGCGACGCGCGAGCCGGTCAGCACCAGGTGGTTCGCGATCCCCGTCGCGATCAGCACGCCGAAGGGCGAGACGGACAAGCGACTCTTCATGGCGCGAGCCGGCCGATCGTCCACGCGTCGCCATGTCGCGACCACACGAGCCGGTCATGAAGCCTCGACGGTCGTCCCTGCCAGAACTCGAAGCGATCGGCCACGACGCGGATGCCACCCCAGTTGGGCGGGCGCGGCACCTGGGCATCGAAGCGCGTCGACGCTTGCGCGAAGAGCTCCTCCAGCGCGGCGCGATCGGCGAGCCGCGCGCTCTGCGGCGACGCCCACGCGGCGATCTGCGAACCGCGCGGGCGCTGCCCGAAATACGCGTCGGACTCGGCGACGCTCGCCCGCTCGGCACGCCCTTCGATCCGCACCTGGCGTTCGAGCTCGGGCCAGAAGAAGAGCAGCGCGACGCGCGCATTCGCCGCGAGCTCGCGAGCCTTGCGGCTGTCGTAATTCGTATGGAACACGAACCCGCGCGCGTCGACCGATTTCAGCAGCACGATCCGCGCGGAGGGACGTCCGCCGGCATCGACGCTCGCGAGCGTCATCGCATTCGGCTCGGGGACCTCCGCCGCAACCGCCTCGTCGAACCAGCGCGAAAACTGCCGATAGGGATCCGCGGCAACGTCCCCTTCGGTGAGGGCGGCGCGCTTGTAGTCGACGCGAAGCTGCGAAAGATCGGTGGAGGCGGCGGACATCGGGCGGGAGCAAATGATTCTACTAGGGCGCGATCCGTTGGCGACGATCGCGCCCTCGGAAAAGCGCCCGGCGCGCACGCGTGTTTCGCGCCGTTGCAACAGCGCGTCCGCCAGAGTGGCAATTCCTCTGCGAGAGCCCTTCCTCCCTGCGGAAAATGTTGTATAGTCGCCCGCGATGGAGCGTCGTACCGAGAGAAGCACGAGGTACGATGGACGCTACAGCGTAGTCCGCCCGCACAAACCGACAGGAAGGAGAAACATGGCTACAGCGAAGAAGGCTGCCCGGAAGACCGCGGCCAAGAAGCCCGCCGCGAAGAAGTCTGCTGCGAAGAAGCCGGCGGCGAAGAAGGGCGCAGCGAAGAAGCCTGCTGCGAAGAAGAGCGCGGCCAAGAAGCCGGCCGCGAAGAAGGCGGCGCCGGCCGCGAAGCGCAAGCCGAACGCGGCCTTCATGAAAGCGATGCAGCCGTCCTCCGCACTCGCTGCCGTCGTCGGCATGCAGCCGATGCCGCGCACCGAAGTGACGAAGAAGATCTGGGACTACATCAAGAAGAACAAGCTGCAGGATGGCGTGAACAAGCGCCTCATCAACGCCGACGACAAACTCCGCGCCGTGTTCGGCGGCAAGAACAAGGTCTCCATGTTCGAGATGACGAAGCTCGTCTCGAGCCATTTGAAGTAACGCGACTACGCGCTTTTCGCGCGCAATCATTCGCGCGTGACGAAACGGCCGGCAATCGCCGGCCGTTTCGCTTTTCGCAAAGCGCGACTACGCGAGCGCGGCCATCGCGCGCGCGACACCCGGACGCGCGGCGATCGCCTCGGTCCAGCGGACGAGATTCGGAAAGCTTCCGCGCGCGACGATCGCGTGGCGCACGCGCACGATCGGATAGAGCGCGAAATCGGCGATCGACACTTCGTCGACGAGGAACTCGCGCGACGCGAGCCGATCGTCCGCGATCGTCAGATAGCGCGACAGCCGATTCTCGAAGAAGCCCGCGTTCGCCTGCGACTTGTCGGGCAGCACGGCGTTGTTCAGGAACAGCATCGTCGACATCGTCGAGAAATCGCTCGACGCGAATGCCAGCCACTCGAACGCGTGCGCGCGAAGCGCCGCGTCCTTTGGAAAGAACCGCCCGGCCCTCATCGCGAGATAGAGCAGGATCGCTGCCGATTGCGTGAGCGTCAGCGTACCGCCCGGCGCCGCATGATCGACGATCACCGGAACCGCACCGGCAGGGTTCATAGAGAGGAATGGCTCGGTGCGTTGCTCGCCGCTCGACAGATCGACCTTGTGCACGCGATAACCGAGCGCGCATTCCTCGAGCATGATCGCGACGCGCTGGCTGTTCGACGTGTTCGAGGCGTAGAGATCGATCGTCGCATCGTTCATGGATTCCTCCACATGGTCATCGCCTCGAGCATGGCATTCGCGTGCCGGTCGCGCTTCACTTCGGCTTCGCCGGCCAGTCGTCTTCGTCTTCGAGGATGCGGATCACGCGCGTGCGCTTTCCGCCCGCGTATTTCTCCATCTGCACGAGGATCGGAAAACGCGCCGCGAGCGCATCGCGCGCCGCCTGCTCGTCGTCGAAGACGAGCAGCTTGCCGTCGTCGCCGCGAACGTCCTTCCAGATGCCCGTCTCGTCCTGGACCTCGATTTTGTAGCGCATTTAGCGTCCGGTGGGCGTGGCCTGCAGCGCTTCGATCCTCTTCTCGATCGGCGGATGCGACGCGAAGAGCGACATGAAGCCGCCGCTGCCCGCGATGCCGAACGCGTTCATCGCCTGCGGGAGGCCACCGGCTTCGATCGCGCCGAGACGCTGCAGCGCGTGGATCATCGGCTGCGCACCGAGCAGCTTCGCGCTGCCCGCGTCCGCCCGGTACTCGCGCCAGCGCGAGAACCAGGCGACGATCATGCTCGCGAGGACGCCGAACACGATCTGGCACACCATCACGGTGATGAAATAGCCCGGTCCGGTGCCGCGCTCGGTGCGAAACACCGTGCGGTCGACGATCGATCCGACGATTCGCGACAGGAACACGACGAACGTGTTGACGACACCCTGGATCAGCGTCAGCGTCACCATGTCGCCGTTCGCCACGTGCGAGATCTCGTGGCCGAGCACCGCCTCGACCTCCTCGTGGTTCATCGATTGGAGAAGCCCGGTCGACACGGCGACGAACGCCGAATTCTTGAAGGCGCCGGTGGCAAATGCGTTCGCGGGTCCCTCGTAGATGCCCACCTCGGGCATCGCGACGCCGACCTGCGTCGCGAGCTTCTGAATGGTATTGAGGAGCCACGCCTCGGCGTCGTTTCGCGGCGTGTCGATGATCTGCGCGCCGGTCGTCCACTTGGCGATCGACTTCGACATCAGAAGCGAGATGATCGCGCCGGCGAAGCCGACGACGAGCGAGTAGACGAGGAGCTGCGCATAGGGAATGCCCTGCGCGGCGAGCGCGCGATCGAGCCCGAAGATCCGCAGCACGATCGACAGGACGACGACGACCGCAAGATTCGTGGCGACGAACAGGAGAATTCGCTTCATGCTGACCTTTCGGGAGACGCTCCCAATATTAGCGCGCGGGATCGGCGCCACAAGGGCGGATCCCGGCGAACTTTGGCGGCAGCCGGTTATCGCGCGACAGCCGCTCGCGCCCAGGAATCGCGCAGCGTCACCGTGCGATTGAAAACCGGGCGTCCGGGCGCGTGATCGGCGAGATCGGCGACGAAATACCCATGGCGCTCGAACTGGAAGCGCGACTCGGGCGCGGCGCTCGCCAGGTCGGGCTCGACGTACGCCGAAATGACGCGCTTCGAGTCGACGTTGAGATCGTCCAGGAAATCGCGCTCGCGCTCGTCGGCGGCCTCGTCATCATCTCCGGCGACGATCGTCGCGTGCTTCGGCAGCGGATCGGCGGCGCCCGCGGTCTCGTCGGCGAGGGCGCGCCCCTCGCGCGCTCCGGGAAACGGTACGCGGAAAAGTCGATCGTAGAGGCGCACCTCCGCCTTTACCGCCTGCGCCGCGGAAAGCCAGTGGATGTTGCCCTTCACCTTGCGCGCGTCGGCGCCGGCCGTGCCGCTGCGCGTCGACGCATCGTAGGTGCAATGGACGACGGTCACCGCGCCGCTCGCGTCCTTCTCGACGCCGGTGCAGCGGACGATGTAGGCGTAGCGAAGCCGCACCTCGGCGCCCGGCGACAGCCGGAAGTAGCCCTTCGGCGGGTGCTCCGAGAAATCGTCGCGCTCGATCCAGAGTTCGCGCGAGAACGGCAGCGTGCGGTGGCCGAGCTCGGGCCGCTGCGGATGGTTCGGCGCCTCGCACGCCTCGGTCGCGTCGGCGTCGTAGTTGTCGATCACGAGCCTGATCGGGTCGAGCACGGCAATCCTTCGCGGCGATGCCGCATTCAGGTCCTCGCGCATCGCGTCCTCGAGGACGCCGATGTCGATCCACGAATCGGACTTCGACACGCCGATGCGCTCGTTGAAGCTGCGGAATCCGGAGGGCGTATAGCCGCGCCGGCGCGCCGCCACCAACGTCGGCATGCGCGGATCGTCCCAGCCGTCGACGTGGCCTTCCTCGACGAGCCGGATCAGCCGCCGCTTGGACAGCACCGTGTAGGTGAGATTGAGCCGCGCGAACTCGTACTGGTGCGGAAGCGGGCGCGCGAGCTTGCCGCCCTCGGCGAGACGCTCGATGATCCAGTCGTAGAGCGGTCGGTGATCCTGGAACTCGAGCGTGCAGATCGAGTGCGTCACGCGCTCGAGCGCATCCGAGATGCAATGCGTGTAGTCGTAGAGTGGATACATGCACCACCGATCGGCGGTCCGATGATGGCGCGCGTGCCGGATCCGGTAGATCACCGGATCGCGTAGGTTCATGTTCGGGCTCGCCATGTCGATCTTCAGGCGCAGCACGTGCGCGCCATCGCGAAATTCGCCAGCGCGCATCCGGCGCAGCAGATCGAGGTTCTCCGCGACGCTTCGATCGCGCCACGGGCCGGGAATGCCGGGCTCGGTCAGCGTGCCACGGGTTCGGCGCAACGCCTCGTTCGACTGGCTGTCGACGTACGCCAGGCCCTGCTCGACGAACCATTCCGCGAACGCGTAGAGCGTGTCGTAGTAATCAGAGGCGTGGTAGCGGTGGGTGCCCCAGTCGTAGCCGAGCCAGCGCACCGATTCGGCGATCGAATCCTCGTACTCGACGTCTTCCTTCAGCGGATTGGTGTCGTCGAAGCGGAGATGGCAGGTGCCGCCGTTTTCCGCCGCAAGGCCGAAATTCAGGACGATCGACTTCGCGTGGCCGAAATGGAGATACCCGTTGGGCTCGGGCGGAAAGCGGGTGACGACGCGGCCGCCGTATGTCCCGTTGGCGTTGTCCTCCGCGATGATCGTCCGGATGAAATTCGAACCCGCGGGCGCCGTCGGGCGAGCGTCGGCCTCGCCTCTCCGACGCACGCCGCGCGGCGCCGGCGGATGCGAAGGGGGGACCGCGTCGTCTCGCGGTGCAGCATGGACCGTTTTGTTCATGAACAACCGCCCGGAACAGGGAATTCTAACCGGCGGGCGCTGTCGCGTCACCGGCCGCGGCACTGGGGCGGGCAGGCCCCGCCCCGGAAAGCCACGCCCTGCAACGGTTTGCGAGAGAATACCCGCCGGTGGTCAGGCCGCTTGTCCACAAAACCTGTGGATAGCGGTGTGCATATCTTGTAAATTCGATCGCTAAGTGGCCCGCCGGGCAGGAAAATCAGCCCATGACGAAATTCGCGCCGAAAAAAAGCGACGCCGATTCAAGGCCCTGCAGGGCCCTTTCGGCGCACGCAAACGGCCCCGCGCGACCCTCGTGAGGCTTCGCGGGACGATTCGCAGCCCACAATTTGCACGTTTCGACATTTATGTTGTCCTGGACAAAACCGTCTTTCTGTCCACCACAATACCCACGGTTAGATGCTCGACGACGCAAGGCGAATGAACGATGATGCAATGTGCAACGTGAACGCGGAGACCGCACGCAATGCTGGCGCCGCGCGTTCGCCGGTGCTGACCGTCTCGCATTTCGTGTCGTCGGCGCGGCTTCTGCTCGAGCGTCAGATCGGCCTGCTGTGGATCGGCGGCGAAATCTCCGCCTGCGCACGAGCGGCATCGGGTCACGTCTATTTCACGCTGAAGGACGAAGGCGCGCAGGTGCGGTGCGTCTTCTACCGCCAAAAGGCACAGGGCCTTGCGTTCGCGCTTCGGGAAGGCCTGGCCGTCGAGGTGCGCGCGGTGCCGTCGATCTACGAGCCGCGCGGCGAATTCCAGCTCAACGTCGAGACGATCCGCCTCGCGGGTCAGGGACTGCTCTACGAGCGCTTCCTGGCTCGAAAGCGCGCGCTCGAAGCCGCCGGCCTCTTCGACGGCGCGCGAAAGCGCGCCTTGCCGGCGCATCCGCGCTGCGTCGGCATCGTCACGTCGCGGCGCGCGGCGGCCTTGCGCGACGTGCTGACGACGCTCGCCCGGCGCTTTCCGGGCCTTCCCGTGATCCTTTATCCGGCGTCGGTGCAGGGCGCCGGCGCCGCTTCGGAGATTGCCGCGGCGATTAGGCGCGCGAACGAGCACGCGTGCGCGGATGTGCTGATCGTTTGTCGCGGCGGCGGCTCACTCGAGGATCTGTGGGCGTTCAACGAGGAGGTCGTCGCGCGCGCGGTGTACGCATCGAGATTGCCGATCGTGTCCGGCGTCGGTCACGAAAGCGACTTCACGATCTGCGATTTTGTGGCCGACGTGCGCGCGGCAACGCCCACCGCCGCGGCAACGCTTGTCGCCCCCGACCGTGACGCACTTCGCGCGGCGCTTCGCGGACTGCACCGGCGCCTCGTGCGTTCGCACGAGCATCGCGCCGGCACGTGCGCGCAGCGGCTCGACGCGGCCGCGCGCAGGCTCGTGCATCCGGCCGCGCGGCTCGCGCGTCAGGCCGAACATGCGCGGATGCTCGGCGCGCGTCTCGCGCGCGCGTTCGAGCACCGTCGCGCGCGTTGCGTGCATCGTGTAGAAGTGCTCCAGGCACGGCTTCTTCGCGAGCTGCGAATGCCGCTGGCGAAGGCAGCGCGGGTGACCGCTGCATCGCGCGCAGTTGTTCGCGCCGGTCGGGATCGCCTGGCGCGCGCGTCACGCGAGATGGATCGTCTTTCGTCGGTGCTGGTGCTGCTCAATCCTGCCGCGGTTCTGGAACGCGGCTACGCGATCGTGACCGCGCAAGACGGGCGGGTCGTGAGCGATGCTCGCGATCTGGCGATCGGCGAGGAGTTGCGATTGACGCTCGCGAAGGGCGGCGCGCGAGCGACGGTGAATGCGACGCACGCGCCGGGCGACGAGCGCGCCGAATTCGCTACGCCGCAGGGACCGGCCGTGCCTTCAACCCGGTAACGAGCGACAGCGCCCACGGGCGCGTCGCAAGCAAGACGCCGATCGTTTCGCGTCGCCTGGACGGCAATGCGGCGTCGAGCTCGGCGAGCTCCAGGAATTCGACGGCAAGCCGCTCCAGTCGTCGTTGCATCAGCGCGTACGACGCCTTCGACAGCTCCCGATATTCGAAGCGGAAGAAGCCGCCGACGCGGTCGAATTCCGCGGCGATGAATTCATCGACGACGCGCTTGCCGTGCGCGCGGTGTATGGGTCCCCCGGGACGTAGCTTGACGAGCTTCGGCGTGCGCAGGCGCACCCGGTTCTTCGGCAGAAGCTCGATCAGCTGCAGCCGATCGAGCCGAACGAGCAGCCGAACGAGCGCGGGCTCGGAAAGCTCGTACGCGGCGAGGATCTCGTCGGCGGTCCAGTCCGAAACCAGCAGGTAGAACACGCCGAGAAGCTTCGCGTCCTGCGCGAGCGCCGCTTCCTGCCGCTCGCTCATCTCGCGCGTCGATTCGCCGCGTCCGCGCGCCAGCCGGGCGAGGTCGAAGAAGTCGATCTCGAGCACGCCGCAGACTTGCGCGAGGCGCGCAAGCGTGAACGTCCGCGCGGAGAAGAGCCGCTTCACGCTCGCGTGCGAAAGCCCGAGGCGATGCGCGAGATCCGCGTATGTCAGCCCTTGCGCTTTCAGGAGCTGCTTCAGGACGTCGACGAGCTGATGCGTGTCGGTCAAGGCAGTCGATGCCGTAGGTATCGATAAACGATACCTGATCATCCAAGGATTGACCAGCGCTACCGACGGCGCAGACTCCGGTCCGCGGGCTACCCCCCGCACCATCCACCACCGGAGAACGCCATGAAATGCAAGCGCACCCTGATCGCCGTCGCCATCGCCACCGCCGGATTTTTCGCGTTCGCATCGATGCCGACGTGGGCGCAGGACAGTACCGCCGCATCGTCGGAAGCCTCGCAGGCGGCCATCGCCGGGTCCGGCATGATCGTCGATGGAAGCGCGAAACTGATTCGCGCCGGCGCGATGTTCGTGGTCGCCGGCGTCACGACCACCGCCGACGCGAGCGTCATCATGTTGCGCGACGTCGCGACCGGCTCCGAAGCGTCGGTGCGCGTCGGGGCCGACGCGCTCCGCGCGGGCTCGATCGCCGTCGGTCAAACGGTCGGGGTCGTCGCGGAGGCGACCGGCATCTCGCTCTTCACCGGCGCCCGGCTGGTCGCGTTCATCCCCAACGAAGTCGGCCGCGCGCTCGTCTTTTCGGCACGCTCGACGCAGATGTGAGGAGACCACGATGCTACGCGCCGCCATTGTCGTTGCGTTGGCGTTCGTCTCGTTTACTGCCCACGCCGGGCAGGCGTGTACCGAGAAGCGTCTGTCGGCCGCCGAAGTGCGGAACGCGTTGACGCTCGCGCTGGACGTTCGCCAGGCGCTCGACCAAGCCGATGCGCGCGTCGCGATCGTCGCGCGCATCGGTCGGGACCTGTCGCGCTACCACCTGCGCTACTCGCATGTCGCCTTTGCCTGGCGGGATCACCCGCGCGGCGACTGGACCGTGGTCGAGGAGCTCAACGCCTGCGGCACCGCGACGTCGGCGCTGTTCGACGACGGATTCGGCGATTTCTTCCTCGACGACATGTTCGCGTACGAGGCGGCGATCGTCGTTCCGTCACGGGGCGTTCAGCGCCGGATCGGCGCGTTGCTCGCCGCGCGGAGCGCCGGTCGCTTTCACGAAGCGCGCTACAACCTCGTCGCCTATCCCTGGAGCACGCGCTACCAGAACTCGAACCAGTGGGTGCTCGAAACGTTCGCCGGCGCGCTCGCGGAGAATGTCCAGGACCGCGCGCACGCGCAGGCGTGGTTACGCGCCATGGCGTTTCGTCCCGCGACGATTCGCATCGGCGCGCTCGAACGTCTCGGTGGCGAGCTCGGGCGCGCGAACATCGCCTTCGATGACCATCCGCTCGATCGCCGCATGGCGGGCGATATCGACGTAGTCTCGGCGGAATCGGTGCTCGACTTCGTCCAGCGGATCGATTCAGGTGCAACGAGGCTCGACGTATCGGTCGAATCGCCGACGGCGGCGCGCGAAGGCGCGGCGGACGATCGCGAGCGGGAGCCGGGACAAAGCGAACAAGGGAGGACCCGATGAAAGTCACGCTCGATCTCGACGTGCTGCTCGCCCGGGGCGACATCGACCGCGGCGAATACGACAAGCTGCGCTCGCTCTCGCAGTCGGCTACAGCGACGCTCGCCTTCAATATCGTCGTCGCGTTCGGCATGATCGCGATCGCCAGCGCCACGTTCGCTCTGATGCCGACGACAGCGACAGCGATCGCGCTCGGCATCGGCGTGTGTGCGGCAGGGCTTGCGCTCGTCATGCGCCACGACGAGCCGTGGCGGCTGCTCGCGGTGATCTGCGTCGTCGCCGGCGCACTGCTCGCCGGCGGCGGGATGGTCAAGCTCGGCGAGGGATCGATTGCGTCGTTCCTCCTCGTCGCGATGCTGTTCGCCGCCGTCTCGGTCACGACGCGAAGCGCCGTCATGGCAGTGCTCGCCGTGCTCGCGCTGTCGTCGTGCCTCGGCGCACGCACCGGTTATCTGCACGCCGTGTATTTCCTCGGCATCGAGGCGCCGTTGCTCACGATCGTCGTCTTCGCTGCGCTGGCCGCGCTGCTTCAGTGGGGTACGAGCCGAATGCCGCTCGATTACCGCGGCATCGCGACGGCGGCCGCGCGCGCGTCCGTGTTCCTCGTCAACTTCGGGTTCTGGATCGGCTCGCTGTGGGGAGATCGCGCGATTGCGGCACGGGTAAGTGACCATGCTTCGATTGGCGCGATCCCGATGCTGCTTCGGCCGGGCGCCCTCGCGCTGGCGTGGGCGATCGCCCTCGTCGCAGCCGGCGTCTGGGCCTTCAGGCACGACCGCCGCTGGCTCGTGACCGTGGTCGCGGTATTCGGCGCGATCGACCTCTACACGCAGTGGTTCGAGCGTCTCGGCGCGTCACCGGCGAGCGTGCTAACCGGGGGTCTTTTCGCGCTCGCCTTCGCGCTGGCGCTCGAGTCGTACCACGCGAAGGGCATCAAGGCGGCGTGACGTGCGAGACGCGGCGCATCTGCCGTGGCGGCTCGGACGCTGCGAGCGGAAATCGCCGCCATGCGGCCGAGGCGGTCTTGACGGCCACACCGGGCAAAGGATTTCGACCACCGCGCTGAGGTCATCGAGCAACACGTAGGGGTCGTCATCGACGCGGGGCGGCAGGACAAGGCCGCCTTCCGCGGCGATGGGATGATGGTCAACCGGCCTTCTCTGAGAAGGCCATCGAGCAATGCCTCGCGGTAGAAAAGCGAAGGTACCCGCCCAACTCGTTCATGTCCAGGTTCGCGCGATTCGCCCGCAGCAACGCACGGATGTCCTCGAGATCCTGCGTTCGCCCGGGATCGTTTACGAGCGTCTGGAGTTTGAACGCAACGAGTCCCTCGGCGCTCACCACGCGCAAGGCTCCGAGCGCCGCCTGGGTCTCGTTGGCATGGGCGAGGAGCCGGCGAGCGATCGGACGATGCGCGAACAGGAAATCGACCCGTTCGTCTTCGCGCGTAATTCGCCGCACCGAGACTCCGGTGAAGGCAGCGGTAGCCGAGCTTGACAAGCTCGGCGTCGATAGCGTCCGCGTGATCCGCCTCGGCCAGGAAATCGACGTCCTGCGTAGCACGCACGACCTTGTGTGACGCGAGCGCCAATCCCCCGATCAGCGCGAAACGCGCGTCGATCGCGTTCAGCGCGGCAACCAGTTCGGCGATTTGCCTGCCCAGGCGCGAGCGGGCATCGCAACCTCTCACGCCTCGTCGGGATCCGGATCGTCGACGACGTTGCCGCGCAGACGATCGCGCACCTCGGGCGGCGCTTGCGCAGGCAGGCGCGGGGTCGCGACCGCAACGTCGGCGTTTTGCGCGCGATGACGAAGCGCCTGATCCATCAGCACGCACGCGAGCATTGCCTCCGCGATCGGCGTCGCGCGAATGCCGACGCACGGATCGTGGCGACCGTGCGTGTTCACGACGACCGGTCGCCCCGCCTTGTCGATCGAATGCCGATCGAGGCGGATCGATGACGTGGGCTTGACCGCGATCGCGACGACGATGTCCTGTCCGGTCGAGATGCCACCGAGAATGCCGCCGGCGTTGTTCGAGAGGAATCCCTCGGGCGCCATCTCGTCGGAGTGTTCCGTGCCGCGTTGCGCAACGGCGCGAAAGCCGGCGCCGATCTCGACGCCCTTCACCGCGTTGATCCCCATCATGGCGTGCGCGATGTCGGCATCGAGCTTGTCGTAGACCGGTTCGCCGAAGCCCACCGGGACGCCCGTCGCGATCACCTCGATCCGCGCGCCGCACGAATCGCCGGATTTGCGCAGCCGATCCATGAACGTTTCGAGTTCGGCGACCATCGATCGATTCGCCGCGAAGAACGGGTTCTCGTCGACGTACGCAAAGTCTTCGAACCGGATCGCGTTCTCGCCCAGATGCGTCATGTGGCCGTGAATCTTCAGGCCGTAGTGCTCGCGAAGCCATTTGCGCGCGATCGCGCCTGCGGCGACGCGCACCGCCGTCTCGCGCGCGGACTGCCGACCTCCACCGCGATAGTCGCGAATCCCGTATTTCTGCCAATACGTGTAGTCGGCGTGCCCGGGGCGAAACGTGTCCGCGATGTTCGCGTAGTCCTTGCTTCGCGCGTCCTCGTTGCGGATCAGGAGCGCGATCGGTGTTCCCGTCGTTCGCCCCTCGAACACGCCGGACAGGATCTCGACCATGTCCGATTCGCGGCGTTGCGTGACATGGCGCGACGTGCCGGGCTTTCGCCGATCGAGGTCGCGCTGGATGTCGGCTTCCGCGAGGGTGAGTCCCGGCGGACAGCCGTCGACGACGCAACCGATCGCAGGCCCGTGCGATTCGCCGAACGACGTAACGCAGAAGAGCCTGCCGAACGTATTGCCGGACATGACAATGCGATTATTGAGAGTCGATCGACTATACGCTACGCGTTGCGATCGACGCTTGTCGCGCTCTTGTCGGTTTTCGCCGCTTGCGACGGCGGCGCCGTGCTCGTCTGTCGCAAAAGTCGCATGGCCATCCATGCGAGGACGAACGTCGCGAGCGCGAGCATGGCCCATAACAGCCATCGCTTGGCGTCGATCGGCGTACGCAGTGCCTCGAGCGCAGGCGGCGCCAATGCTTCGCCCGGCGCGGCGACGCCGAACGTGGCGGGACGCGTGCGGCTGTCGAAGCCCGGAACGAGCGTCGCGATCGGCAATGCGACCGGCGTCGCCTGTGCGCTGCCATACGCAAGCGTGAACGGACCGCTTCCGCGCGCGACGAAGACGATCGACCGCGGTCGCCAGCCGACGGAAAGCGTTGGCGGCTTGTCCCCGAGCGCGCCCGTCTGTGGATCGACGTGCACCTTGAATCTTCGCCGCGCGGCGAGTGCGATTGCCAGCGGCGGGTTGACGGTCTCGCTCCCTTCCTCGCGCACTCGATAGAAGACGGTCGAGCCGACGAAGAAGAACGCGTCCTGCGCACCTGCACGATCCTGCGCATTGATCTCCGCAGCGTAGACCTGCGCCGGCGCGACCGTATTCGCATCGGGCATGACGAGCGTCACGCGGTCGACGGGAAAGCTTCCGCCGATATCGAAAACGTAATCGCCGGGATGCGCGTGGTCGGCGTTTCCGGCTGCCTCGCGCCATTGCCGCGGAGCGTCGACGATGCGTTCGGCGAACTCGCCCTGCACGCCGGCAAGCTCGGGAATGGACGTGGATGGCGTGAACGCGAGGCGCAGGTACCTGGCGCGTCCGCCGCTCAATGCAACGCGATCGCGCAACAACCGTTGTCCGCGATAGTCGAGCGAAAGCAGCGGCGCGTTCGACGCGAGCGGTCGCCACGCGACGAGATCGTCGCTGCCGTCGATGCGAACGCGGACATCGACATCCGATGCATTTGCGCGGCGCAGGATCAACGTGGCGAACGGCGCCTCGCGCTCGCCGGCATCGATGAGATAGCCCGCAAGGCGTTTGGGAGATACCGAACTTCCATCGCGGGAGGTCAGGTCGACTCGGGTTCCCGCCGCATCGCGACGCAACGTCACCGACAAATCCCCGAGCGTTCGCGCGGCATCGTCGACGAAAAGCGGGTAGAGCGCGAGGCCGACGACCTGCCCTTTCTCTCGCGCGGGCGCCAGGAGCGGCACGAATGCATACGGCACCGGCGAGCCCTCACCGTTGAAAACGCGCAAGTCGCCGAGGTCGCCACGGACGGCGCCCTCGTAGACGCCCTCTGGAAGCCGAACCTCGTAATACGCATGCTCGCCCTGGGTGACGAGCGAAAGTCGCCACGCGAAGTCGGGCGGCGCCTCCGCACGCGCGAGCGCGGCCAGTCCGAACGCGACAATGGCAACGAGCGCTGTCGTCGCTTTTCTCATGACACCGTCTCTTTCTGCGCGGGGACGGGCGCGAGATAGCCGATCAGGAGCAGCAGCAGGCCCACGCCAATGAACGAGACGATCCGCTCGATGCTGCCGACGCGCGACAGGTCGACGACGAAGAGCTTGGCGACGACGACCGCGAGCAGCGCCGCGCCGACGACCCATCCGCTTCGCGCTCGGGCGCGATTGGCGATGACCATCGCCGCGAGTGCGATCAGCGTCCACAGCAGCGACAGGACCGCCTGTACGAGCGTCGTCTCCCAAAGCGCACGAAACGACCAGTCGATGCCGAACCAATGATGAAGCGTGCGCAGCGCGATGGCGTTCAGCCACAGGAACGCGAAGGCCATCGCGATTGCGATCAGCATCCCGCGGGGCACCGTTTGATCGAAGCTTGCATGCTCTGCGCGCAAGCGCCGTGCCCACGCGAGAAGCGTCGCGGCAACGAACCCGATCGTCAGGTCGACGGGGTTCACGAATGGAACGTAAGGCAGCGGCGCGGGATTCGCATCGCTCGCGACGCCGACGACGAGCGACCACAACAGCACATACGCGACGATCGGTGCCGCGCCGATATCGAGATATGCGCGCCGATGCGTGCCGACCGGCCATGTTTGGCCGCGCGCGAAATGGGCGACGATCGCGATCACGATCGCGGGCACGAGACCCAACGCGGCATCGTGCCAGGCGCTGCCCGCGGTCAATCGCGCGGCGGCCCACGCGACTTCGTGCGTGGCGACGAGCGTGACGAGCCATAGCCACGTGCCATGCAGTGAATTCGCGACCCATGGCCGGTCCTTGTCCTCGCGCTCCAAACGACGAAGCAGCACGATGGCGACCACGATCGCGATCGGCCAGGCGATGACGCCCCCATGCGCGAACAGGTGGCTGGCCGAAGAAAGATCGGCGATCGTTCCCAGCGCGAAGAGCAGCAATGCCGGACCCAGCACAAGCGCGGGGATCCGTGCGATCGGCCATGCGAGCGCGCGCGCCGCGGTCGCGTACGCGACCGCGGCTGCCACCGCGAATGCAACGAACGTGGCAGGCTTCAGGTCGGGCGCGACGAAGCGATCGATCTCGCGAACGCCGGCGAACAGCGACCACAACGCGCCCCACGCGAACGCAAGCGGCAGGATTGCGCCCCGCTCGTCGCGACGCAGATCTTCGCTACGACGGTGATAGACGAGCGCGGTGGCGAGACTGCCGAGCGCAACGAGCACGGCGCCGATGAACGCGCTGTTCAGAACCGGCAGCGCTATCGTGGCGACATGATGCGCGAAGAGCGGGCTGCCGAGCGCGAAGGCGCCGCCGGCGGCGAGTTGCAGTAGCAAGCCGGACGCGCGCGCGAGCACGCGTCGCTGTCGCACGCCGACCCAGACGATCGCGGCACCTTCGAGCGCCCACGTCGCGGAGGTCCATTGCGCATCGAACGCAAGCGGCACGGCGAGCGTCGCGAACACGACGCCGAGCGCCGCGAACGACTCGGTCAGAAGGCGCAATTCGTCGCGATGCCTCGACCACAGAATGCGCGCGAGCGCGACATAGAGTGCCGACGCGACGAGCGCGGAAATCGCCATCCCGAATTCGTACGGATGCACGAGCGCCTGTTGCAATCCGGCGGCGACGAGCGGCGTGCCGAAGACGATCGTACCGTCGACGTAATCGCGAACCGAGACCGAGCGACGCAACGCATACAGGACGGCGATCGCGACGTAGAACAGGAAGAACAGGATCAGGAACGGCTCGGTCGTCGTGAAATCTTCGGCGCGATAGCGCGTGACGCCCCACAGCGTCCCGATCAGGAACGTGCAGACGAAACCCAGCACGTTGAGCAGGCGCCACGCCTTGAACCACGCGATACCGAGAATTCCGGCGTTGAGCAGCGCGTAGTACGAGAACAACACGACGGGGTTGCCCGATTGGCTCGACGTGAGGATCGGCGCGAAAAACCCGCCGATGACGCCCACGGCCGCGAGCGCGATCGCGTCCTGACGCACGGCGAGCACCGCCGAGAGCACCGCGATCGCGACGAGCAATCCGAACGTTGCCGGCGCCGGCACCAGTGCGTAGAGCTTGTACGCAGCGAAGACCGTGAGGTAGAGCACGCCAACGCCACCGCCTTGCAGGATCATGGCGTACCCGCTGCGTCGCTCGCGCAACCGCCAGCCGAGCACGAGCAGCGCGATTCCGCCGAGCGCCACGCCGGCAATGCGCAACTCGATCGGCACGGTGACGTGCTCGGCGGCGTACTTGAGCAGGAAGCCGACGCCGACGAAGAGCAGCAGTATGCCGAGGCGCGCGAGATTGTTGCCGCCGGTGACGAAGCGCCAGAGTGCGGACGGCGCGCGAGGGGGTGGCGTTGCTGCGCCGCCATCGCCGCCGGGCGGAGCGGCTTCCGCATACGCGGGTATGCGCGGAATGTCGGGTGCGCGCAATGCGTCGGTCGCGACCCGCTCGTCGTCGCTGGTCGGCGATGTTGCTCGATCCGATGACGTGTGCGTTGTCGTCGATCGGGATACTTCAGCGGGCGCCTCGACGAACGTCGTCGGCGTAGCCGCGGGCTCGGGAACCACCGCATCGCCGCGCAGCGCGTGCTCGAGGACCGCGATTCGCCGCTCGATCGCGCGAAAGCGATCGTCGATGCGCTGCTCGAGCGAGTAGTCCGCCATTGCCGAGGTCGTCCGCGCCTTGCGCACCTCCTTGAGCACGAGCGCGACGACCAGGCCCACCGCGCCGCCGGCGAGCGCAAATTCGAAGCGCTGGCCGAGCAACGCGCCGAGCAGCGCCCCTATGAGGAATCCGAGTACCGGAATTGCGCACCTCCCTGGTACGACGCAATCGTTATCGAATCGTACCGGTTCCGTTTGTCTCCTTCATCGCGCATCGCCGCGAAGCGCGATCACGCGCGCGCGCAACGCCTCGGGCGTCGCCTCGTCGGGCGCGAGCGGTCGTGCGACGACGAGCGCGATCTTCGAGAAAAAGCCGCGCCATCGGCGCATCGCGCGTCCGCGGTGCGCGCGCGAGAAAAAGCTTCCCCAGAGGCCACGCAACGCCATCGGAACGACGGGGACGGGCGTCGCCGCGATGATGTCGCAAACGCCGGGGCGAAACGTGTTGACCTCGCCATCGCGCGTGAGCCGCCCCTCGGGAAAAATCCCGACGATTTCGCCGGCGGCGAGCGCATCGGCGGCTTGTGCCAGTGCGCGCGACTTGACGTGCGCGTCCTCGCAAGCGGGCGCGATCGGTATCGCGTGCATCGTGCGAAAGACGAACGAGAGGAATGGAATGCGGAAGATCCGGTGATCGACGATGAAGCGAATCGGCCTGCGAACGCAGGCCGCGATCACGAGCGCGTCGACGTAGCTCACGTGATTGCAGACGACCACGCACGGCCCTTCGTCGGGAACGTTGTCGAGGCCTTCGACGCGCACGCGGTAGAACGCGTGGACGAGCAGCCACGCGAGAAAGCGCAGCAGGAATTCTGGAACGAGCGTGTAGATGTAGATCGCGACGAGCGCATTCATGACGCCCACCGCAAGAAACAGCTCGGGAACCGACAGCCCGGCGTGAAGCAGCGCGATCGCGACGAACGCCGACGCGACGATGAACGCGGCATTCAGGATGTTGTTCGCGGCGATGATCCGCGAGCGATGCGAAGGCTTCGATCGCGCCTGGATCAGCGCATAAAGCGGCACCGTGTAGAAGCCGCCGAAGACGCCGAGCAGCACGATGTCGACCGCGACGCGCCAGTTCGCCCCGACCGCGACGAATTGCGCGATGCCGCCCGATGCGGCGCCGCTCATCGCCCGCGTCGCCAGCCACAGATCCACGGCGAAAAGCGACAAGCCGATCGAGCCGAATGGCACGAGGCCGAGCTCGACGCGTCGTCCCGACATCCGCTCGCACAAGAGCGACCCGATGCCGATGCCGATCGAGAACAGCGCGAGAAGCAGCGTGAAGACGTGCTCGTCGCCGCCGAGCACGTGCTGCGTGAATGCGGGAAGCTGGGCGAGGTAGATCGCGCCGTAGAACCAGAACCACGAAATGCCGAGCATCGAGCGCCATACGACGATGTTCTCGCGCGCGATGCGGAGATTTCGCCAGGTTTCGGTCGCGGGGTTCAGGTTGACGGCAAGCGTCGGCGCGACCGCCGGCGTGTACGGAATGCGACGGCTCGCAAGCCAGCCGACAATCGCGATCGCGATCGTCGCCAAGCCCGCGATCAGCGTTCCACCCGACTTGATCGAAACCAGCACGCCGCCGGCGATCGTGCCGAGCAGGATGGCGACGAACGTGCCCGCCTCGACCATGCCGTTGCCGCCGACCAGTTCTTCCTGCGTCAAATGCTGCGGCAGGATCGCGTACTTGACCGGGCCGAACAGCGTCGAATGAATGCCGAGCAACGCGAGCGCGACGAACAAAAACGCGATGCTCGGGACGACGAAGCCGGCGAGCCCGATCGACATGATCGCGATCTCGAAAACCTTGACGAGCCTGATCAGCCGCGACTTCTCGTATTTGTCGGCAATCTGTCCCGATGTCGCCGAGAACAGCATGAACGGCACGATGAAGACGGCGCCGATCAGGTTGACGAGCGTGCCGGCGTCCATCGCGAGATGGCCGGCCGCCTCGAACGTCACGAAAACGACGAACGCGTTCTTGAAGACGTTGTCATTGGCCGCACCCGCGAATTGCGTCCAAAAGAATGGCGCGAAGCGGCGTTCACGCAGGAGCGCGAACTGATTGGACGCGACCGGCACGTCGGCGCTGATGGGAATCCCTCCCCGCTGCGCGGTCTTTCGTAGGGCGCGCAGCATTCCGCCGCGCATTCTCGCGGCTCGTTCCTGCCCATGCAAGCGTACCCGGTGGGAGGACGCGGCGCACGCCTGGCGGATGCGCCGCGCTTGACGCTACGCCGCGTACGGTCCTTCGACGATCGGCCGATAACGCGAAAGCCACGTGCTCGCGTCGACCTCGCCTGCGAATTTCTCCTCTAGCCAATCGCCATAGCCGAGAAGATGACCCAGCGGCGCTTCCGCCTCGAGCACCATCATGCCGACGCGATGGTCGAGCCGCACGATCGTCGTCCGTCGACTAGCAAGATCGTCCTGCAGCGACGCCGAATGCCGCGACGGCCCGGTCACGAGCACCGTCATGAATGGCTCGAGCACCGGCGCGCCGTGCGCGTAGCGAACGCTGGGCGCCTCGACGACGAGCGCATCGCCGAAACGCTCCCGCAACGCCTCGACCGGGCGGCGCAGCGCCGGCTCGTTTCGCGCGAGCACGCGAAGGCGCGCCGGCTCCGCGACGAGCAACGCCGCGTCGTCGATGAACGGGGGACGCCGCCAGATCTCCTGCAGCAGGCACGTCTGCACGCTCGGGTCCGGCGAGCGCACCGCCTGTTCGATCGGGCATTCGGGATGCAGAAGCGACGCGCGACGGCGCGGCTGCGGCTTGGAGGGACGCATCAAAAGCCGCGGCAGCATCATGACGGCCTCCTCGCGTGGCGCACCGAAACGACGTGCAACTCGTCGATCTCCGCGTCCGGCAATGCGACGGGCACGCGCGCACCTACGCGTCGACCGAGAAGCGCCCGCGCAACCGGCGCGAACACCGAAATGCGCGCCGCGGCGGGATCGGAAGCGGCCGGGTGGACGAGCCGTACGGTGCGCGTCGTGCCACGCGGAAGCTCGACGTAGGTGACCTCGGCGTCGAGGCCGATCGCGTCGCGCGACAGCGCGTTTCGCGGGACGAGCGTGGCATGCGCGAGCATTTCGGCGAGCTCGCCGGCTGCGCCTGGCAACAGCGCTTCGCGCGGCGAAAGGGTGGCGAGCACCGCCGACAGCATGGCCGCGTCGTGCGCGGACATGACGATTTCGTTGCGATCGAACACGAGAACCTCCTTACGGGTTTCAAACCGACGATGGACGAATCGCGGCCGGCACCGCGGCCTTGCGGCGCACGCATTGCGAACGCCCGAGCGAGCGCAAGCTACGGGCGCGGCAACGAACGCCGGCGAAGCGAATGGATCGTTGTGGAGGGACCCGGTAACCCGCGAGCTACGCCGATGGCGTCGCCTGGCGGGCTACCGGGCTCGCCCGAGGCAGGCGAGCGTTCCGCGATCGGTTCGGTGGACCGAGAGAGGGTTTCGTGCGCGCCCGGACCGCGCGCGCGTCAGAGCGGCATGCGCGCAATTCCCCGCATCCGCCAACGTGGGCCGATCTACTGAGAAATTGTCGAAAATCGCGCGCATGAGCAAGAGGAGAACCGAAATTTCAGCTTTGATAAATACTGCCAGCCGTTGTCATTATAGCGACGAGCTGGGATTTATCAAGCTTTACCGCGCACTACACGGCCATCGGCGCCGAAAGCGTCGGATGGTGGCGGTAGTCTTCGAGCGTGAAGTCGGACGGCTCGACGCGCTCGAGCCATTCGGGCTCGTAGCGTCCGGTTTCGGCATACGCCGGGATGCGCGGCGAGATCGCGAGACGCGGCAACGGGTACGGTTGGCGTTGCAGTTGCTCGCGCAGCATTTCGACGTGATTCTCATAGATGTGCGCGTCGCCGACGAAGTACGAAAACCATCGCGGCGCATAGCCGGTGAGCCGCGCGATCAGCGACAGGAGGACGCCACCCTCGCAGATGTTGAACGGCGTGCCGAGGCCGACATCGTTCGAGCGCACGTACAGGCACAGCGACAGCTCGCGCTTGTCGCGGTTCGGCAAGAGCTGGTACAGCAGATGACATGGCGGAAGCGCCATCTGCTCGAGTTCGGCGACGTTCCATGCGTGAAAGAGAATCCGCCGATCGGTCGGGTTCGTCATGATCGTGTCGAGGCAATGGCGGAGCTGGTCGATCGCCTTGTGCATCAGCACCTTGTGGCGACCCTCGTCGCGAACGTGCGCGACGAGTCGATAGCCGCGCGACAGCGCGTCGTCGATCTGTCCTGATCGATCGGCGTCGAGCAGCTTGTAGGCGGGCCACGCTCGCCATTGGTATCCGTAGATCTCGCCAAGCCAGTCTTCGCCCAGCCGATACGGATTGGCGAGCCAGGCGGCGTTCTCGTTCGCGTTCTGATCCCAGACCTTGCAACCGAGCACGCGGAACTCCGCGGCGCTGCGGGAACCGCGGAGGAAGCCGATCAGCTCACCGACCGCGGATTTGAACGCGAGCCTGCGCGTGGTGATCGCGGGGAATCCCCTCGCCAGATCGAACCTCATCGCCGCGCCGGGAATGCTGATCGAACGCACGCCGGTGCGGTTCTCCTGCCACGTTCCCCCTTCGAGAATCGAGCGAACGAGCGAGAGATAGGCTTCCATCGCGAAAAGCGTGCATCGACGTGCGAATCAACGTCGAGCATACCGCACCATGGCGCGAACGCCACGTCCGTCGGCCGATGCTCGTTGGTTGCTTGCGCGGCAGATGCGCGCGCGACGCGAAGCGAGATTCCCGCGTCAGCGACGCGGGTGACAACAGTGGATCAGTAGACGCTTCGCGCCGCGCTCACGCGGTCGCAGAGCTTCTCGAGTTCCGCTTCGTCGGATCGAGCTTCCTCGTCGTGTTTCGGCTTTCCGATCGGCGCTTGCGCCGTCTCGACGTCGAAGCATTGCGCGAGGTCCGGTGCTTGCGTTTCCATGATGTCGATTCGCTTTACGTCGCGCTGGGTAGCGTCGGGTGACGCAAGCGTCTAAGCAATCGATATGCCATGCAAATTCGCGCGGCGACGGCCGCTCGGAAAACGCCGATGCAAGGCGACGCGGCGAATTCCGGCGCGGTCGCACGACGCCCGTCGAACGGCTGCGTTGTCGCGTGCGACCGACAACAAAGATCGCAGAGGTGCTAAGCGCTTGAACGCATGGCGAATTGATTGTCGCCATTGCCCGACGGCGACCCGCAAAATCGTTGGGCCGGGAAAAATTCAAGCCTTCGCCTCCTTGAACATGCCCGGCTCGAGGCGATGCCGCTGCAACAACTTGTAGAACTCCGTGCGATTGCGCTTGGCGAGTTGCGCGGCCTGCGTGACATTACCGCCGGTGATCTTGAGAAGCCGGACGAGATAATCACGCTCGAACGTCTTGCGCGCCTCCTCGAACGGGATCAGCGCGGCCGCGTCTTCCTTGAGCGCCGCCTGCACCAGCGTCGCGGGAATGACGGGCGTTGTCGCCAGCGCGACCGACTGCTCGAGCAGGTTCAGGAGCTGGCGCACGTTGCCGGGCCATGGCGCGGCGACGAGCAACGCCATCGCATCGGGTGCGAGCGTCAGCGGCGGCTTGCGATAACGCTCGGCGAGCCTTCGCAGGATATGGGCCGCGAGAAGCGGAATGTCCTCGCGCCGTTCGGCGAGTAACGGCAGCTTGAGCGACACGACGTTCAGGCGGTAGTACAGATCCTCGCGGAAATGGCCCTGCTCGCGCTGCGAATCGAGGTCGCGATGCGTGGCCGAGATCACCCGTACGTCGACCGGAATCGCCTGCGTCGATCCGACCGGACGCACCTCGCCCTCCTGCAAAACGCGAAGGAGCTTCACCTGTAGCGGCATCGGCATGTCGCCGATCTCGTCCAGGAACAACGTCCCGCCGTCGGCCGCCTGGAACAGGCCTTTGTGCGCCTGTATGGCGCCAGTGAACGCGCCGCGGGCATGCCCGAACAGCTCCGATTCGAGCAGATCGCCCGGAATGGCGCCGCAATTGACGGCGACGAACGACTTTTCGTGCCGCGGGCTCGCCTCGTGGATCGCGCGCGCCAGAAGCTCCTTGCCGGTGCCCGAGTCGCCAAAGATCAGCACGCTCGCGTCCGAGTCGGCGACGAGCTTCGCCTGGCGCAACAGGTCTTCCATGCGCGGGCTTCGCGTGATGATGCCGGCGCGCCATTCACCGGCGTTGGCCTCGCTTCCGGCCGGCTCTCCGCCCGACACCTGGAGTGCCGCCGCGACTTTCTGCAGCAGTTCCTGGCTGTCGAAGGGCTTGGTCAGATAGCCGAACACGCCGCGCTGCGTTGCCTTGACCGCATCGGGAATCGTTCCGTGCGCGGTCAGGATGACGACCGGAAGCGCGGCATGCTGCCGGTGGATCGCCTCGAAGAGCTGCAGACCGTCGATGCCCGGCATGCGCAGATCGGTGATCACCGCCGCGGGGCGCTGGACGGCGATCGTGGCGAGGGCCGTTTCGCCGCTATCGGCCGTGCGAACGCGATAGCCAGCGGACGTGAGGCGCAGGCTGATCAGCTTGAGGAGATCCGGGTCGTCGTCGACCAGGAGGATGTCGCCATGGTTCATGAAATCCTTTCGAACAAACGGGTTAGCGGCCGGAACCCCCGGCGCCGGCGGAGCCGCCGCCACCGCCGCTGCGAACGCGATCGCGCAAGAGGCTTCGTTCCATCGCGCGAAGCGCCTCGAGCTTCTGGATCGCCGCGTCGGCCTTCTCTTGTTCGTCGTGCACGGCGCGCTGTCGCTCGGTCACCTGTGCCTGCAGCACCGCCGCGAGGTGACGGATCGACGAGGTCGCGGGCGCATTTCGCGCCACGTTCTCGAAGAGCTGAAGGGCGCGCTGATCGTCGGCAGGCGACGAGCGAACGAGCGTGTAGAGCACCGCGAGACGCACGCGGCTCGCGTCCGTACGTTGTTTGGCGAACGTCTGCGTTGCCGTGGTGAGCTCGTGCTTGAGCTCGTCCGGCGGCATCGCTCCGAAGCGTTGCAGATCGGCGAGGAGCGCGATCATCTGCTCGTCCTCGGTGGGCGGAGACGGCGACGATGCGGGCGGCGTCACGATGATCACTGGCGCGGGAGGCGTCGCAGGCGAAGCGACAGCCACTCGAGCGGGCAGATTGGCGGAGGGCGCTGTTGCCGGCGGCTCGGGCAGCGGCGCCTCGACGGGCGGCGTATCGACGGCGGGCGCCGGATCGGGGATCGCGAAGGTTTCCGGATCGTTCTCGTCGGCCGGCATGACCGGCTTGGGGAGCGACGAGCAGGCCGCCAGCATCGCCGCGAAGATCGCGCCGACGAGCATTCGTGCTCGCGGCCCGCCGTATTCGCCTGATCTCATTCCCCGCCCGCGAGCACGACCGCTTGCGGCGCCGGCCGCGCATCGGCCGGCATCGTCGCGAGCGGCAGCGACAACCGGAACCACGCTCCGCTCCTGCCATCCCCGCGATCAGCGACCACGATGCTGCCACCCTGTGCAAGCGCATACTCGCGCGCAATCGCAAGCCCCAGGCCCGAACCCTTGATCCGGCCGTCGACGGGCGCCGGTCCCTGATAGAACGACTCGAAGATGCGCGTTCGATCCTCGACGGCGACGCCGCGACCCTCGTCGATCACGTCCAAGGCCGCGAAGCCCCCTTTCGCGCCGATGTCGACGCGAATCGTCGCGTTTCGCGGCGAATACTTGATCGCGTTCGAAAGCAGGTTGTCGACGATCGTGCGCAATCTTTCCGCATCGCCGATGACGGTCGCCGGTTGCAGGTTGGCCTCGAAGGTGATCATGCGACCGAGCGCGGCAAGCCGCTGCTCGCGAATCACCCGCGCCGCAACGTCGGGCAATGCGACCGGGACGAGCGCGGCGGGTTCCATCGCACGCGTCTGCTGGTATGCGAGCAGATCCTCGATCAGCTTCTGCAAGGAAAGCGTGTTGTCGCGCACGATGCGCACGATGTCGTGCTGCTCGGGCGTAAGCTTGCCGCCGACATCATCGCGCAACAGCTCGGCACCCTCGCGCACCGCGGTGAGCGGCGTCTTGAGCTCGTGCGAGACCTGGCGCAGGAAGCGCGTCTTCTGCTCCTCGAGCTCACGCAGCCGGCTTCGCAGCCATTCGAGGCGCTGCCCCACGTAGCGGAGGTCCTGCGGGCCGGTGACGCTGATCGCGTGCTCGAAGTCGGCGCTCCCCATCCGGCGGATCGCCATGTCGAGCTGGCGAATCGGCCGCGCGATCAGCGTCGCGAACACGATCGCGAGCGCGATCGCGATGCCGACGGTCGCCAAGCCAACGTAGATCCATTTCTCGCGGCCTTGCGTTGCCGTCTCCTGCAGCCGCTCGATCGCGCGTTGCGTAAGCTGGTTGCTCGCGGCGAGCATCGATTGCGCGGCGTCGACGAGCTTCGCATACCCGTCCGCGAGCTGGTCGGCGGCTTCGGGTCCGCGACCCGGCGCTGTCAGCATCTTGTAGAGCTGCGCCTCCTGGCCCGGCAGTCTTTCGAGCGTTTTTTGCGAGCGGGGCTCGAGCGGCAGCGACGCGAGCTGGTTCGTCGTGTCCAGAAAATCCCTGCGCAGCTTCGCGTATTCGTCGAGCAACCCGCTGTCTTCGAGAATCAGATGCTGGCGCGCGATGCGCTCGAGCGTCGTCGCCTGCTCGTACAAGAGGCGGCTCGTGCGGCCCGCCTGCGCGGCTTGCAGCACTTCCTGGCGGCCCTGCGATTCGAGGCGATCGAGCGATAGGATCATCTCCGCGAGCGCGTAGACGAGCGGCAGGCTCACGAGCAGGAAGCCCAGCAGGATGAACTTGAGGAACGAGCGCGGGTAGTACACGCGGAAGAGGGGAAATTCGATTGCGTCGCGCCGCTATAATCGGCGGATTATGACATTGCGGCCCGCGCTCGCGCTGATTGCAGCGGTCGCGGCCAACCGCGTCATCGGCCGCGATGGCAAGCTTCCGTGGAGGCTTCCCGAGGACCTGCGGCATTTTCGTGCGCTTACCACGGGCCACGCGGTGATCATGGGCAGGCGCACATGGCTTTCGCTGCCGCACGCGCTGCCTGCGCGCCAAAACATCGTCGTCACGCGCCAGCCGACGTTCCACGCGGAAGGCGCGCAAACCGCGCGATCGATCGAAGACGCGATCGCCAAAGTCGCGTATCCTCCGCCCGCGTTCGTCATCGGCGGAGGCGAATTGTACCGTGCGGCGCTGCCGCTCACGCGGATTGCGTATGTCACTGAAATCGAGCGCGCGTTCGAGGGCGACGCGACGTTTCGGCCGCTCGATCCACGCGAGTGGACCGAAGTCGCGCGCGAGGGGCATCGGCAGGACGGAAAGGAAGGATTCACGTACGCGTTCGTGACCTACGAGCGACGCGATCGGTAATCGGGGGGAGAACGAAAATGTCCACCGAGGCATTCCACGTGCATGGTCCACACGACCACGAGGTCGAGCACGCAGCGCATTCGCGCGATCCGTTCTCGGCGCAGATCGCGGTGATGACGGCGATCTTCGCGACAATCGGGGCGCTTTTCGGCTACATGGTCGGGGCGACGCAGAACGACGCGCTCCTGTTCAAGAACGATTCGGCGATTCGGCGAACCGAATCGTCCGACCAGTGGAATTTCTATCAGGCGAAGAGCAGCAAGCAGAACCTTGCCGAGCTCGGCGCGACGCTCGCGACCGGCGACGCGGCCGCTCGATTCAAATCGGAGGCCGAGCGCTACAACAAGGAAAAGCAGGACATCATGACGCAGGCGCAGAAGCTCGAGAAACGCTCCGAGGAGCTCGAAGCGAAGAGCGAGGCCTCGATGCACGTCCACCATCGCTGGGCGCAGGGGATGACCCTGATCCAGATCGCGATCGCGCTCGCGGCCATCACGCTTTTGACGCGAAGCCGGTGGCTGCATTTCGTCTCGTATGGCGCGGGCGGCATCGCGGTGCTGATCGGTGTGCTGGCGTTGATGCACGTTTAGTTGACGCGCGCATTCCGCGATAATCTCGATTCGTGCGCGCGGCGACGCGCGACGCTACCGCGCCGGGGTGGCGGAATGGCAGACGCAGCGGACTCAAAATCCGCCGCTGGCGACAGCGTGAGGGTTCGACTCCCTCTCCCGGCACTCCGCGGACCGTTCCCGGTCCGCATTTCAACGCGTTGGTCGCTTGTGCGATTTGCCGCGCTCATGCGCTTGTACAAATGACAATTGACCCCGCAGACAATGTCGAAAAATCTTACGATCGGTCGTGGATAAGGTTCAATATGACCAACGTTTTCAAGGGCTTACTTTACTGGTTCGTGGCTTGCTTGAGGATTGTGCCGAATTTTTCGCCGTTTTCCTCGGGGGACAAGATGAAACCAGGATTGACCATTGGCCTGATCGCGGCAGGCCTTGTGGCAGCAACCGTCGCTCATGCCGACGCGACGTTTAACTTCACGACCTCCGGAACGACCACGGGAGGATCGGTTTCGGGCACGGCCGACTTCGATGTCGGCACCTCGACAATGACGTTGGTGCTGACAAATACCACCTCGACGGTCGATGCGATCGCACGGGTGCTGGATGGCTTCAACTTCACGGCTACCGGCGGAAGCGGTTTGGCCTTGACGAGCGTCTCCGCAACGGGATTCGAGGATTGCACGGGTACGAGTTGCACGAGCGTCGGCACGTTTCACGACTACCACAACAACGTGGACCTGACCTCCCCGTACGGCTGGACCTATTCGGCACCCTTGCTGAGTGCTGGCAGCGGCTCTTACAAGCCAGCGGGAATCGTCAACACCTCGGTCACCGTCGCCGATGGCATTCCCAATACGCAGCACAACGACTATCTGATGGGGCCGGTCACGTTCACGTTTTCGTTCACCACGGCACCCACCAACATCAGTGCCGTGACGTTCCTCTGGGGAACGACACCGGAAAGTACGACGGGCAGCAGCAGCGGCGGTAGCACGAGCGGCGGCAGCACGAGCGGCGGCAGCACGAGCGGCGGCAGCACGAGCGGCGGCAGCACCAGCGGCGGCAGCACCGGTGGCGGCGGTGGCTCGAGCGGCGGCACGGTGCCCGAACCCGCGACGCTCGCATTGATCGGATTGGGTCTAGCCCTCACATCGCTTGCACGCCGCAGGTACGCGCGCCGCGGCTAGAGAGAGAAACATCGCGGCTCGAATCACCAGGCGATCCGCGGCATTTCGATAGCATGGCGAGGGCCCCGTCCGGGGCCCTCGGCGTTTTCGGGCCCGTCGTTTGCATCGCGAATGGGGTTACGATGCCCGAACGAGCGCGGCGGCCGATCGCGGTTGCGCCGAACCTTCCAGTCAACTCCCCGATGCAGCAAGTCCCTGAGATCGGCCCCGTCGCCGCGAATGCGCCAACACGAGGGGACGCCGCCCGGCACGACGAAACACCGGCTTCCCATCCCCCATCCGCGACCAGCACTGCCGTCGCCGCGGCTGGCTGCGTAGCGCTGCTGGCGGCCATCGCCCTCGTCGTGTTCCTCCGTCCATTCGCGCACGATGTCGTCCCAAGCGCGATTCTCGTCATCGCGCTGACTGCGGTCGCGATCTTCGCGGCCGATCTCGGCTGGCAGCGCGTTTACCGGCGCCCGTCGACCGGTCTCGATTTCGCCCTCGACGATCCGTCCTGGTCGCGAACGCTCGTCAAGTACGTCGGGCTGCTTGCATCGGTCGGCCTCGTCGCTGCCGCGTATTGGTTGCTGCCCGAATATCGGAACCGCCGATACGACGACTATTGGACTGCGCTGTACATCGTCATCGGGCCCTGGCTGATTCTCGCGGTCCCCTACTTCTTCGCCGTCGATCGAAAGATGCGCGAGCCGCGTGACGGCTACTGGCAAATGGGCGCGCTCGTTCTGCTGCGCTTGCGCGACGTCGATCGCCGGAAGCTCGCGCAGCATCTGCTCGGCTGGGCGATCAAGGCCTATTTCATGGCGATCATGTGGGGCTTTCTTTGCGGAGATCTCAGCTGGGCATTCCTGTACGACTTCGAAAAACTCGACAACTTCCAGGCGACTTACGACTTCCTCTGGCGATTGCTCTACATGGTGGATGTCGGGCTCGCGTCGCTTGGCTATGTCATGTCGTTTCGCATCACCGACACGCATATCCGCTCGTCCGAGTCGACGATGGTGGGCTGGATCGTCACGCTCGCATGCTACGAGCCGTTCTGGTCCGCGGCCGTCTATCCGTTTCTCCGCTACGACACCGGGTATCCGTGGGGCGCGTGGCTTTCCTACCGCCCGGTCCTGTACGTCCTGTGGGGCAGCGGCATTCTCGTGCTGACGGCGATCTACGCCTGGGCCACGGTGATGTTCGGCGCGCGCTTTTCCAATCTGACGAATCGCGGCGTGATTACGAGCGGGCCGTACCGTTACACGAAGCACCCGGCGTATCTGGCCAAGAACATCACGTGGTGGATGATCTCGGTGCCGTTTCTTCCGCTCAACAACGCCTGGGACACGCTGCCGCGTTGCGCCATGCTGCTTGGCGTGAACCTCATCTATTTCATGCGCGCGAAGACCGAGGAGTGGCACCTGTCGCGCGACCCGGACTACGTTCGGTATGCGCTGTGGATGGAAGCGCATGGCCTGCTCCGCTTCATGCGTCGGCTGCCGCTGCTCGGAAGAATCGGTTTCCGCCGGCCCGAGCGCGCCTCTGCCTGACTGCAAGCGATTTCTTTCTTCGCCTCCTCCCGCCAGACGCGAAGCGAGCGGGTGAAAGCCACCCGCTCGCCTGCACATCATCGCCTGACCGCGATCAGCTACTTCGTGAACTGCACCTGACTCGATCCCTTGTTGCCCGCCGCGTCGGTAGCCGTGACGAGGACGGTATGGCTTCCGGTGTGAACCCTCTTCAGGTTCAGGCTGGTCGACAGCGATCCGCCGGTCACCGTCGCTTTGAGCACGCCGTCGAGATAGAGCCGCATCGTGATGCCGGCGGTGCCGGAATTATCGGTCGCGCTGGCCTTCACCGTCACCGAGGAAGTAGTGACGATCGTCCCGGTCACAGGACTCGTAATCGAGACCACCGGAGGCGTCGTGTCCGGCGGTGGCGTTGCGCTCCCGCCTCCTCCGGTCGCGTTCGACACGTTGACGTACAGCGCCTGGTACACCATGTATCCGGCGGCGTCGTAGGCCTCCGCGGTGAGGGTCACCTGACCGTTGGGCGAGGTGGTCGTGTTCCACGTGAAGTTGTAAGGTCCGACGTTGGTCGTGCCGATGAGGGTGTTGTTCACGAGAAAATCGACGCGCGTCACGCCGACGACGTCGGTCGCCTTCACGCTGACGGTGATCGTGCCGCTGACAGTTCCGCCCGTAGGCGAGAGGATCTGCACGGTGGGCGGCGCCGGCGTGACATTGTTGACGGCCACCGTCACCGGCGAAGACGTCGCCGAGTTGCCGGCCGCGTCATAGGCGGTCGCGGTCAGCGATACGCTTCCATTGGCGACGCTGGTCGAATTCCACGCGAATTGCCACGGGCTGGCCGTGTCCGTTGCGACGAGATTGCCGTTGACGCGCAACTCGACACGCGTGACGCCCACGTTGTCCGACGCATTCACGCTCACGGTGATTGTTCCACCGACCGTGCCGCCGGTCGGCGATGTGATCGAAACCGTAGGCTTCGTCGTGTCGGTCGACTGCGTCGCGGCAGCGAGCGCGAGTGCGGCGCCAGCGTTGACGCGCCCCGCACCGAAATAGACGTCGGGGCCCGGGGTACCGAGGTCGGTCGCCGTCGACTTGAGCGTCGCGTCGATCTGCGCCGGCGTGAAATCGGGCCGCTTGGCGATGATGAGCGCGGCGGTCGCGGCAACGATCGGTGTCGCGAGCGAAGTTCCCCAGCAATACCAGTATTGCCCGTTCGGCCCAGTCGTGACGATGTTGTAGCCCGGCGCCGAGATGTCGACGAAAGAGCCATACGTGGACCAGCTCGCGTGCGTGTCGTCGGGCATTGTCGCCGCTACGACCATCATGTAATCGTTGGGCGCTGTATTGTCGACCGCACCCGTATTGCCCGCAGCGACGTACAACACGCCACCTTTCGAGCGCAGATAACTCGCAGCCGATTGGATCGTCGAGCTGCCCGATGCGCCGACGTAGCTGAGGTTCGCGACGCGGGCACCATGATCAGCCGCATACGTAATCCCCTCGGCGACAGTGCTCCAGAGCGCATATGCCGTCGGATCGGCGATCACGATGGGCATGATCTTCGCGCCGCCGGCAACGGACGCGACGCCAATGCTGTTGTTCGTCGCGGCGGCGGCCGTACCGGCGACCGTCGTGCCGTGACCATTGCTGTCCGACGTGTCGCTGTTGTTGTTGTAGAAGTTCCATCCGGGGACGATCTGGCTCGCGAGGTCGGGATGCGTGCCCTCGACACCGGTGTCGAGGATCGCGATCGTCACGCCGGCGCCGGTCGAATAGGCCCAAGCGGCCGGCGCGTTGATGGTCGTCAGGTGCCATTCGCTGCCGACCATCGGATCGTTGGTGAGGCTCGCGGCCGGCATCAGCCGATCGACTTCCGCGAATTCGACGTTGGGGTCGCCACGAAGCCGGGCGACCTCGGCTTCTTCGTTGCCCGCGGCGACGTCGACGACGTGCACGTTCGTGCGAGCGATCTTGCCAAGCGAATGCGAGCCGCCCTTCGACAACGCCTTCGTAAAGCTTGCCGTGTCGCCGCTGGTTCGTTCGCCGACCAGGATATGGCCACGAGCGTATGCATCATGGCCAACGCCCAATGTGGCGACCGTGCGATCGTCGCTGTTGCGAGCGAGTCCAGCGCCCGTGGCCGGCCCGCTCACCAGCGAGCAGACCAGGACCGCAAGCGTTATGAAAAGGAGCCAGCGGAGATCGCCGAAAGCGCTCGCGCCGCGCCACACGCCGATGCGCGTCGCGGTGTTGGTCAAAGAATTTTGCCGTCGCATGATGTGCCTTTGATTGGCCGTGCTCGTAAATCCACGGCCCCGCGAGGCGGAATCGACGGCGTTGCCGCGCGACGCATCGAGCGAAGGCGTCGCGCGCAACATGCGCGAATGGGGCGCGCTGCGTGTCCCGTTCGCGATTCGGTCCGGCAATCCCGCTGTCGTGGGACCCCAAAAACGGTCCTGTAGACCGGTGACTTTGCGTCCCCGGCTTTCGCCGGGTTTGCCCTTTGCAGACTTCGACTGCTATGACGTTGGCATTATAGGCATCGCGACGTTGCACACAAGTCGTCAAGCCGCCATTCGTCGTATTTGTATGACCGCCTGTGTGTTCCTCGCGACACGACGTCACTTGCGGACAGGTTGTGGCCGACAACCTCGTCAAATGGCGACAAACCAAAATGAAAAATCCTGATACGTACACACTCGCCGACTTCGATTACGTACTGCCGCGCGACCTGATCGCCCAGGCGCCGGCTTCGCGGCGCACCGAAAGCCGGCTGCTGCATGTCGCCGGCGAGCAGTTGCGGGATCTGCGTTTCGTCGATTTTCCTTCGCTCGTGGACCCTGGCGATGTCGTCGTGCTTAACGACACACGCGTCATCAAGGCGCGGGTCCCAGGACGCAAGGCGACGGGCGGCCGCGTTTCGATGTTGATCGAGCGCATGACCGGCGATGACGCGGCGCTGGTGCAGCTCAGAACGAGCCACCCACCGGCGTCGGGAAGCGTGATCGAGCTCGCTGCGCAGGCTCGTGCGATCGTCGTCGGTCGCGAGGGGCGCTTCTTCGAATTGCGGTTCGAGGGAGTGGGCAACCTGTCGCGCTGGCTCGACGAGCACGGTGAAGTTCCGCTTCCCCCTTACATCCACCACGCGCCCGCCCCTTCGGACACTGAGCGCTATCAAACGGTCTATGCGCGCAACCCCGGCGCCGTCGCAGCGCCGACCGCGGGACTCCACTTCGACGCGGCGATGCTCGATGCACTCGAGGCACGCGGCATCGTGAAGGCTTTCGTCACCCTGCACGTCGGCGCCGGAACGTTCGAGCCGGTGCGAAGCCGCGACATCGCCGCGCATCGGATGCACTCCGAACGCTTCGCGATCCCTGACCAAACGGTGCGAGCGATTGCAGCGGCCAGAGCGCGCGGCGGTCACGTCGTCGCCGCGGGAACGACCAGCCTTCGCGCGCTCGAGGCGGCCGCCGACGAGCAAGGCGCGATCCAGGCGGGCCAATCGGAAACCTCGCTTTTCATCACGCCCGGCTATCGCTTTCGCGTCGTCGACCGGCTGGTGACGAACTTCCATCTGCCGAAGTCGACACTTTTGATGCTCGTCTGCGCGTTCGGCGGCTATGACGCGATTCGCCGCGCCTATGCGCACGCCATTGCCAATCGTTATCGATTCATGAGTTATGGCGACGCGATGCTGATCGAGCGATTGAACGGCTGATTAAAAGTGAGCGAACGTCGACGGGAACGCGTCTCGGGAAAGTGTTGATGGAATCGTCGGAAATGTCGCCTTTTGACGACATTGCGGCTATTGACGGCCCCGACACGCAACAATCCCGATAGCCGCACCCCATGGACCGCCGAACTTCGATTGGCAAAATCCCGCATCTCCGCTACGCTTCGCACATTCCAATTCCGGCTCGGTATGTGAATCTCCAGGCCGAAGCGCTTCTTTCATGACATCGAGGTTGCGGGCCGTCGCGGCCGTCGCCGTCGCGCTCTTGTTCTCGGCGACGGCGCAGGCGGCGCGCGTCGCGGTCATGTCGAACGCCTGGTCCGCGGAAGTCGCGGCCGACTACAACGCGAAGATCCCGGGGCACGTCTTCACGGGCATCGACGTGAGCTCGAGCGTGCCGTCGCTCGATACGCTCATTGCCAATTTCGACGTCATCCTCCTCTTCGAGGATCGGACGTTCGCCAATGCGACCGCCGTCGGCAATCGCGTGGCTGAATTCGCCGACGCGGGCCACGCCGTCGTGCTTGGGACGTTTTACGACCAGGATCGCAGCGACGCAACCGGCGGCTCGACGACTCCGCACGGCTGGGGCGCGCTCGAAACCATCGACCCGAACACGACCGACGGCGTCGGCACCCCCTACGCGATTCGCACGCTGGATCCTTCGAGCATCGTCGTGCACCCGCTCACCATCGGCGTGGCGAGCCTGGCCGCGCTGCGCGGCAATCCCGGCCCGTACGCGGGGGGGAACCAGGCGAAACAGGGCACGATCGTCGTGGCGACGTGGGCGCAACCGAACGCCCGCGGCGCACCCGATCCCGCCATCGCGTATCGACAAACCGGCGTCGCCTGCGTCATCCACATCGGCATCGCGCCGCAATATGGCGTGCTGCCGACGTTCGGGACGTACGGGACCGATTTTTCGGGCGACTTCTATACCGCGTGGAAGAACGCCTTCGATTTCGCCGCGACGGGCTGTGCCATGTCGGGTGTCGTGCCGGGCGATCCTGCACAGATCGACGAAGGCTTCACCGATCGCGCGCAACTCGACTACTGGCGCACCGGCTTCGACTTCGCGATCATCCTGGACGGCGCGCATTTGCAATCCGGCTTCGGTCCTCCGCTGACGCTCGTCACCCAACCCGACGGCAGCATCGCAGCCGGCGGCTGAATTCCCCGATGGACTTCGCGATTCTGGCGCGCGCGGGTCTCGCGCGGCGGGGCCGGCTCACGCTCGCCCACGGCAGCGTCGAGACGCCGGTGTTCATGCCGGTCGGCACTTACGGCAGCGTCAAGGCGATGTCGCCGGCCGAACTCGTCGAGCTCGGCGCGCAAATCATTCTCGGCAACGCGTTCCACCTATGGCTTCGTCCGGGGAGCGAGGTGATCGCGGCCCACGAAGGATTGCACCGGTTCATCGGCTGGGAAGGCCCGATCCTCACCGATTCCGGCGGTTTTCAGGTCTTCAGCCTCGGTACGCTTCGCAAGGTGCTCGAAGACGGCGTCGAGTTCGCATCACCCGTGAACGGCGATCGGCTGTTCCTTTCGCCGGAACAGTCGATGTCGATCCAGCACGCGCTCGATTCGGACATCGCGATGGTGTTCGACGAGTGCACGCCATTTCCGGCGACGCGCGAGGAGGCGGCACGGTCGATGGAGCTTTCGCTTCGCTGGGCCGCGCGCTCGAAAGCCGCGCACGCCGGCAATCGCAACGCGCTCTTCGGCATCGTGCAAGGCGGCATGTACGAGGATTTGCGCGATCGCTCACGCGAGGGCCTCGCCGGCATCGGCTTCGACGGCTACGCGATCGGCGGTCTGTCCGTTGGCGAGCCCAAGCACGAGATGATGCGCGTGCTCCACCATACGGCGCCGCGTCTTTCGGACGACAAGCCGCGTTACCTGATGGGCGTCGGCACCCCGGAGGACATCGTCGCGGGCGTCCTGACCGGCATCGACATGTTCGACTGCGTGCTGCCGACGCGGAACGCCAGAAACGGCTGGCTTTTCACGCGCCACGGCAATATACGCATCCGCAATGCACGTCATCGCAGCGACACGACGCCGATCGATCCCTCCTGCGACTGCTACACGTGCCGGCATTTTTCGCGCGCTTACCTGCATCATCTGCAACGTGTGAACGAGATCCTCGGCGCGCGCCTCGCTACGATCCACAACCTGCACTACTACCTGACGCTGATGGCCGAGCTTCGTGACGCGATCGAGAGCGACCGGCTTGCCGAATACGTGCCCCGATTCGAGTCGCAGCGGCGCGGCGACGCGCTGCTAGAATAGCCGGTTGTATCAAGATGGTCCCGGGCCTTCGGCGCCCGTGTACGTACGGGACCGGCGACGGCGCATCGAGCGCCGCGCCACAACCGGAGACTCCTTCGTGCTGATTTCCCCGGCCTTCGCGCAGGCGGCCTCGGGCGCCTCGCAAGAAAACACGCTGCTGACCTTCCTGCCGATGGTCGCGATTTTCGTCGTGTTCTATTTCCTCCTGATCCGCCCGCAACAGCGCAAGCAGAAGGAAGCGCGCGCGATGCTGGAAGCGCTCGAAAAAGGCAACGAGGTCGTCACGTCCGGTGGGATCCTCGGCAAAATCGTCAAGCTGGACGAACAGTACGTGACGGTCGAGGTCGCACCGAACGTGCAGATGATCGTGCAGCGGGGTGCGATATCGCAATTGCTGCCGAAGGGGACGATCAAGGGTCTTTGAGGCAATGAACCGCTACCCCCTCTGGAAATACATCGTCATCGGGCTGGCACTGCTGTTCGGCGTCCTGTACATGGTGCCGAACTTCTTCCCGGATGTGCCGGCCGTTCAGGTCTCGTCGTCGAAGACCGGCGTCAAGATCGACACCGCGTTGCTCGGGAGCGTCGAGGACACGCTCAAGGCCGACAACATTCCGTACCGGGGCGCCGAGCTCGACCCGGTCGGCATCAAGGTCAGGCTCCCCGACCTCGACACGCAGGTGCGCGCCAAGGATGCCATCGCGAAAAAGCTCGGCGACAACTACATCGTTGCGCTGAACCTGCTGTCGTCGTCACCGAAGTGGCTTGCCTCGATCGGCGCGTTGCCGATGTATCTCGGCCTCGACCTGCGCGGCGGCGTCTACTTCCTGCTGCAAGTCGACATGAAGGCCGCGCTCGACAAGGCCGCCGATCGCGACGTGACCGACATCCGGTCGCTGATGCGCGAAAAGAAGGTGCTCTATTCGGGCATCGCGCGCGAAGGCTCGAACATCGCGCTGCGCTTCAAGGACGACGCCGAGCGCACGCGCGCGCGAAACGAAATTCTGAACCAGTATCCGACGCTCGACGCCAGGGAACAGGAAGCCGCGGGCGGCGAGCTTCGGCTGGTCGTGAGCATGAAGCCCCAGGCGCAGACGCGGATCAGCGAAGGCGCGGTCCAGCAGAACATGACGATCCTGCGCAATCGCGTGAACGAGCTCGGTGTCGCCGAACCGATCATCCAGCAGCAGGGCAGCGACCGCGTCGTCGTCCAGCTCCCCGGCGTGCAGGACACCGCGCGCGCCAAGGACATTCTCGGGCGCACCGCCACGCTCGAGATTCGCATGGTCAACGACGATCCCGGCGCGCTCGAGCAGGCGCTTCATGGGCAGATACCGTTTGGCAACGACCTCTATTACGACCGAAACGGCCAGCCGCTCCTCGTCAAGCGCCAGGTCGTCCTGACCGGCGATCGAATCAGCGACGCGCAATCGGGATTCGACTCGCGCACCAACGAGCCCGCCGTGCACGTGACCCTCGACGGCCAGGGCGCACGGATATTCAAGGATGTCACGCGAGAGAACGTCGGCAAGCGGATGGCGATCCTGCTCGTCGAGAAGGGCAAGGCCGAGGTCATCACGGCGCCGGTGATCCGCGAGGAAATCGGCGGCGGGCGTGTGCAGATCAGCGGCAGAATGAATACGCGCGAGGCCAACGACATCGCGCTTCTGATGCGCGCGGGCGCGCTCGCGGCTCCGATGGAGATCGTCGAGGAGCGCACCGTAGGCCCGTCGCTCGGGAAGGAAAACATCGCGAAAGGCTTCGACTCGGTCAAGTACGGCTTCCTCGTGCTGGTCGCGTTCATCTGCGTCTATTACATGCTGATGGGCGCGATCTCGGCGACCGCGCTCGCGATCAACCTGATGCTGCTGGTGGCGGTGTTGTCGCTCCTGCAGGCGACGCTCACCCTGCCCGGCATGGCGGCGATCGCACTCACGCTTGGCATGGCGATCGACGCGAACGTGCTGATCAACGAGCGAATACGCGAGGAGCTGCGCTGGGGCGCCACGCCACACGCGGCGATCCAGGCGGGCTACGAGCGCGCATGGGGAACGATTCTCGACTCGAACGTGACGACGATGATCGCCGGCCTCGCGCTGCTCGCGTTCGGCTCCGGGCCGGTGCGCGGATTCGCCGTCGTGCATGTGCTCGGCATACTGACGTCGATGTTCTCCGCGGTGTTCGTCTCGCGAGGCATCGTCGCCCTGATCTACGGCAGCCGCAAGAAGCTCGACCACATCTCGGTGGGCCAGGCGTGGCATCCGTCGCCGGATGTGATGGCGGCGGCGAAGTCGTAAAGGGCAGGCACCATGGAATTCTTCCGCATCTCGCGCGACATCCCGTTCATGCGCCACGCGCTGGTGTTCAACGTGATCTCGATCATCACGTTCGTCGCCGCCGCCGTGTTCCTCGCGATCTACGGGCTCAATCTCGGCGTCGACTTCCGTGGCGGCACGGTGATCGAGGTGAACTACGGGCATCCGGTCGACTACGGGCGCGTGCGAAGCGCGATCGACAAGCTCGGCCTCGGCGAATTCTCGGTGCAAAGCTTCGGCAGCTCCGAGACGGTGCTGATCCGCCTGCCGCTCAAGGAAGGCCTTTCGAGCGCGCAGCTTTCCGAGAAGGTGATGGGCGCGCTCAAGGCGGACGATCCGTCGGCGTCGCAGCGGCGCGTCGAGTTCGTCGGGCCGCAGGTCGGCAAGGAGCTGTACGACAACGGCGCGCTCGCGCTCCTGCTCGTGTCGATCGGCATCGTCATCTATCTCGCGCTGCGCTTCGAGTGGCGCTTCGCGGTCGCCGCGATCGTTGCGAACCTGCACGACGTCGTGATCATCCTTGGCTTCTTCGCGCTGTTCCAGTGGGAGTTCTCGCTGCCCGTGCTGGCGGCCGTGCTCGCGGTGCTCGGCTACTCGGTCAACGAGTCGGTCGTCATCGCCGATCGGATCCGCGAGAATTTCCGCAAGATGCGCAAGGCGAGCGTCACGCACGTGATCGACAGCGCGATCACGCGAACGCTGTCGCGCACGATCATTACGCACGGGTGCACGCTCCTGATGGTGCTGTCCATCTTCTTCTTCGGCGGCGAGACGCTGCATCACTTCTCGCTCGCGCTCGCGATCGGCATCTGCTTCGGCATCTATTCGTCGGCGCTCGTGATGGCCTCGCTCGTGATGTGGCTCGGCGTATCGCGCGAAGACCTCGTCCGCAGCGACCGCAAGCGCGCGATAACCGGCGACAAGGTCCTGCCGTAGCGAGCGGATGCGCCCTCACCCCAGCCCTCTCCCGCAAGCCGGAGAGGGTGCACGAGCGAAGCGACGGCGGGTGAGGGTCATGCATGGCTGACTTCCTCCCCGCCTGGCCGCTTTCAGCCAACGCATTCCTGATCTTCGGACTGCTGCTGCTTGCCGGCCTCGCCGGTGGACGCGTCGCGGCAATGACACGCGTCGTGCCGGCGATCACCGGCTACATCGCGATCGGCTTCCTGCTCGGCCCGGGCGTACTCGGCCTGCTTTCCGATTCCGCCCTGGGACAATCGCGCGTGCTCGCGGAATTCTCGCTCGGGCTGATCGTCTTCGACTTGGGGCGCCGGTTGGATCTTTCATGGGCGCGGCACGATCGGTGGCTCTTGCCGATGGGCATCGCGGAAAGCGCGCTGTCGTTCGTCGCGATGTTCGGGCTGCTGCATGTCGTTGGCGGCATTGCGATACTCGAAGCGGCGGTGACCGCCATGATCGGCACGGCAACTGCGCCTGCCGTGGTCCTTCTCGTGGCCAACGAGCTCAAGGCCGAAGGACCGGTGACGCGGCGGATGCTGTGGCACGTTGCGCTCAACAACATCATCGCGACGATCGGGATCACGCTGCTGCTGCCGTTCGTGGAAGCGCGTGCATCGGGCGCGACGTGGAATCCTGTCGCGCGCGCCGCGTGGCTCATCGCGGGCTCGTTCATGCTCGGGTACGTCGCGTTCGTGGTGATGGCGCTTTTCGCGCGCTGGCTCGGCAAGTCGGCCGTGCCGCAATTCCTGCTCGCAGTGGGCGTCATCGTCGCCACGGTCGGCACCGCGCAGCTCGCACGTCTTTCCGTTCTGCTGGCGCTGCTCGTGCTGGGCGCGTGCACGCGCAACCTCGATCGCCGGCATTGGCTCGTCGACGTCGAGTTCGGCCGCGCCGCGCAACTCTTCTTCGTCGCGCTTTTCGTGCTCACCGGTGCGACGCTTCGCCCGGATCAGTTCGGCGAGGTCGCGTGGATCGGTCTTGCGTTCGTCGTTGTGCGCCAAGCCGGCAAGGCGCTCGCGCTGTTCGCGCTCGCGTGGCCCGCGCATCTGTCCATGCGGCAAACGGGAACGCTTGCGCTGGCGCTGGCGCCGATGGCGGGCCTCGCCATCGGCATGACGGCGCCCATCTACGACGTCGCGCCGAAATTCGGCGCCGAGCTCGCCGCGATCGTCGTGTCGGGCATCGCGATCCTGCACTTCGTCGGGCCGATCGCGACGCGCTTCGCGCTGATTCGCGCCGGCGAAGGCGAGCCCGGCGCGCGGGGCTGAGTTGCCCTGAACATGACCGACCTCGCATTCAAGTCGTCGTCGGCGCTCTCGATCGGCGTCGAGCTCGAGCTGATGCTCGTCAACACGCACGACTTCAATCTCGCGCCGGACGCCGACGATCTGCTGCGGCGCATCTCGCGCGACGCGCCGCAAGGCGAGCTCAAGCCGGAGCTCACGCAGAGCATGGTCGAGATCAACACGTCCGTGCACGAGTGGTATCCCGACCTTCTCGCCGAGTTGCGCCGAACGCGCGACGTGCTCGCAGGCCATGCGCGAAAAATGAACGTCGCGCTCGCCGGCGGCGGTACGCATCCGTTCCAGAAGTGGAGCGACCGCAAGATCTATCCAAACGAGCGCTTCCTCTCGGTCTCGGAAAAATACGGCTTCCTCGCGAAGCAGTTCACCGTGTTCGGCCAGCACGTGCATGTCGGCTGCGCGAGCGCGGACGACGCGATCTACCTGACGCACGCGCTGATCCGCTACGTGCCGCATCTCATCGCACTCGCCGCGTCGAGTCCGTTCTATCAGGGCGTCGACACGGCATTCGACTCGTCCCGGCTTTCGATCGTCAATGCATTCCCGCTGTCAGGCACGATGCCGCTCGTTCGTTCGTGGGCCGAGTTCAACCGCTATTACGATCGGATGGTCGGCCTCGGCATTGTCAAGAGCATGAAGGACTACTACTGGGACATCCGGCCCAAGCCCGAATACGGCACCGTCGAGATCCGGGTCTGCGACACGCCGCTCACCGTCGAGCGCGCGGCGCAGATCGCGGCGTTCGCGCAGGCGCTCGCGCGCTGGCTATGGGCCGAGCGACCGTTCGAAATCGGCGGCGATCTCTACCTCGTGCACAACTACAACCGCTTCCAGGCGTGCCGCTATGGCGTCAACGCAACGATCGTCGACGCCGCGAGCGGACGAACGTCGGTGCTCGCCGACGACCTGCGTGAGACGCTCGCGACACTCGCGCCGCATGCGCGAATGCTCGACGCGGACGACGCGCTGACGGCGCTTTCGCAACTGCTCGATGCCGGCAACGATGCCGCATGGCTTCGTCGTGCTTTCGAGGAGACCGGCACGCTGCCCGACGTCGTTCGTCGGCAATCGCAGTTGTGGTCGAGCGATCAGTGAGCGATACAGGTCGATGATTACGACGTTGCTCTATTCGCTGCTCGCGCTCGACCAGACGGTCGCGTCGCTCGCGACGCAATACGGGCCGTGGCTTTACGCGATCCTGTTCGTCGTCATCTTCGCCGAGACCGGCCTCGTCGTGTGCCCGTTTCTGCCCGGCGATTCGATCCTGTTCATCGCCGGCACCGTCGTCGCCGCCGCGAACCTCGACGTGCACGTGCTCGTCGTCGTGCTCATCGTCGCCGCTGTGCTCGGCGATTCGGTCAACTACGGCGTCGGCCATTACATCGGCCCGAAAGCGTTCCACGAGCCCGACTCGCGCTGGTTCCGGCGCGAATATCTGTATCGGACGCAAGCGTTCTACGACAAGTACGGCGGCGTCACGATCATCATCGGCCGCTTCGTGCCGATCATCCGCACGTTCGCGCCGTTCCTCGCGGGCGTCGCCGGCATGTCGTATCGCCGCTTTCTCTGCTACAACATCGTCGGCGGCTGCCTCTGGATCGGGCTGCTGACCTACGCGGGATATCTGTTCGGCAACATTCCGTGGGTCAAGGACAACCTGTCGACGATCGTGCTTGCGATCGTTGTCGTGTCGCTGATTCCGGCAGTCACGACGTTCGTGAAGGAGCGTCGCGCGGCTTCGGAATCGAAAAAAGCGGGACGAGGGGCGAGGGACGAGGGATGAGCGTGCCGAGGCGTGCAAAGCGAGCGTTCCATCTACTGCACGGACGCTAGAAGGGACAATCTCATCCTCCCTCCCCCGCCTTTCGGATCCTCTCAGACTCTCCGCGCCAGCGCCTCCGCCATCCCGACGTACGTTGCCGGCGTCAGCGCGAGTAGTCGCGCCTTCACGTCCTCGGGCAGCGCGAGCGTTGCGATGAAACCGCGCAACGCTTCCAGCGTCATGCCGCTCCTGCCACGCGTGAGCGCCTTCAATTGCTCGTACGGTTCGGGCAGTCCGTAGCGACGCATCACCGTCTGGATCGCCTCGGCGAGCACCTCGACGTTTGCGGCAAGATCGTCGGCCATCCGCTTCGGATCGGCGTCCAGCTTCGCGAGTCCCTGGCGCAGCGAAACATAACCGAGCTGCGCGTGGCCGAACGCAACGCCGAGATTGCGAAGCACCGTCGAATCGGTCAGATCGCGCTGCCACCGCGAAACCGGAAGCTTCTCGGCAAGATGGCGGAGCAGCGCATTGGCAAGCCCGAGATTGCCTTCCGAATTCTCGAAATCGATAGGATTCACCTTGTGCGGCATCGTCGACGAGCCGACCTCGCCCTCGCGCACGCGCTGGCGGAAATAGCCGAGCGATATGTAGCCCCATAGATCGCGATCGAGGTCGATCAGGATCGCGTTGGTGCGCGCGAGCGCGTCGCAGTACTCGGCAATGCCGTCGTGCGGCTCGATCTGCGTCGTGTACGGACTCAATTCAAGACCGAGACTCGCGACCGTCTTCGCGGCGATCTTCTCCCATTCGACGTCCGGATACGCGATGACATGCGCGTTGTAATTGCCCACCGCGCCGTTCATCTTGCCCTTGATCGGCAGCTTCGCGAACGTAGCGATCTGCCGTTCGAGGCGCGCGTAAACGTTCGCCAGTTCCTTGCCGAGCGTCGTGGGCGTCGCCGGCTGGCCGTGCGTACGCGAAAGCATCGGCACCGCTGCGTACGCGTGCGCCATTCGCCGAAGATCGGCGGCGATCGACGACAGCGACGGCATCAGAGCGTCGCTTCGCGCACGCGCGAGCGCGATGCCGTACGCGAGGTTGTTGATGTCCTCCGACGTGCAGGCGAAATGGATGAATTCGGAAACGCGCGCGATTTCCGGCATCGCCGCCGCGCGTTCCTTGAGCCAATACTCGACGGCTTTGACATCGTGGTTGGTGCGCCCCTCGATCGCCTTCACGCGTGCCGCGTCGGCCTCGGAGAAGGCGGCCCCGATTTCGTGAAGCGAAGCTTTGGCGGCTTCGGAAAACGGTGGAATCTCGGCGACCGCCGGTTCGTCGGCCAGCGCCAGAAGCCATTCGATCTCGACGCGTACACGATCGCGAATCAGCGCGAATTCGCTGAAGCAGCCGCGAAGCGCGTCGACCTTCGCGGCGTACCGGCCATCGAGCGGCGACAGCGCAACGAGGCGGGCTTTTTCGGCGGCGTCCATGATGGAACGCGATCGAGTGTAGCACGCGGTGCTTCGCACGGACGCCGGATAAGTGCGTGCTTGCATGCACTGGCGCGACCGTTTTTTCCGATTGCTCGCGCGGTATAATTGCGCGCCCATTTTCACCGAAGCGTCCGACCTTTCCCGCGTGCTGAAGCTCATCGCATCGAAGACCAGTCCCTATGCGCGCAAGGTGCGCATCGCGCTCGCGGAGAAGAAGATTGACTACCAGATGATCGAGTCGTCCGCGTGGGATGCCGGCAATCCGGTCCATGCCTGGAATCCGCTCGGCAAGCTGCCGGTGCTCGTCCTCGACGACGGCACGCATCTCTACGATTCGCGCGTGATCGTCGAATACATCGATCTCGTGAGCCCGGTGTCGCGGTTGATTCCCGAGCCTGCACGGCAGCGCATAGCAGTCAAGAAATGGGAGGCGCTGGCCGACGGCGCCTGCGATGCCGCGTCGGCGATCGTCGTCGAGCGACGCCGGCCCGCGAATTTGCAAAGCGACGACTGGATCGCGCGGCAGCGGCGCAAGATCGAGGAAGGCGTCGCCGAGCTTTCACGCGAGTTGGGCGAGCGCGCCTGGTGTTACGGCGAAGCGTGCTCCCTCGCCGACATCGCAACCGGTTGTGCGTTGGGCTATCTCGACTTGCGCGCCACCGATTTCGACTGGCGCGACTTGTATTCGAATCTCGCGCGTCTATCCGACAAGCTTGGCAAGCGGGCGTCGTTCGCGGACACAGTACCGGGATAGGGTGGAAGCCCCTCGCGCTGTTCCTCGCCCCGCGAGCGGGCGAGGGCCCGAGCGGCTCTTATTTCATCTCAAACCGACTGTTTCAACTGTTCGAGAATCGCCGGGTTCTCGAGCGTCGACACGTCCTGCGTGATCTCCTCGCCCTTCGCGAGCGAGCGCAGCAATCTTCGCATGATCTTGCCCGAGCGCGTCTTCGGCAGATTGTCGCCGAAGCGAATGTCCTTGGGCTTCGCGATCGGTCCGATCTCCTTGCCGACCCAGTCGCGCAATTGCTTCGCGACCTCGGCCGCCTCGCCGTCGCCGGGACGGGTGCGCTTCAGCACGACGAACGCGCAGATCGCCTCGCCGGTGAGCTCGTCGGGACGCGCAACGACCGCGGCCTCGGCAACGATCGGATTGGCGACGAGCGCCGACTCGATCTCCATCGTCCCCATCCGATGTCCGGAGACATTGAGCACGTCGTCGATGCGGCCCATGATCGTGAAGTAGCCGGTCTTCGCATCGCGGACCGCACCGTCGCCTGCGAGATAGATCCTTCCGCCGAGCTCGTCTGGAAAATACGATTTGACGTAGCGATCGGGATCGCCCCAGATCGTGCGGATCATCGCGGGCCACGGCCGCTTGACCACGAGCATGCCGCCCTGCCCGTTCGGGACGTCGTGTCCCGTCTCGTCGACGATCGCCGCGATGATGCCGGGAAGCGGCAGCGTGCAAGAACCCGGAACGAGCGGCGTCACGCCCGGCAGCGGCGAGATCATGTGTCCCCCGGTTTCGGTCTGCCACCAGGTGTCGACGACCGGGCAACGCTCGCGGCCGACATTCTTGTAGTACCAGATCCACGCTTCGGGGTTGATCGGCTCGCCGACTGATCCCAGCACGCGCAGGCACGACAGATCGTAGTTCGTCGGCGCCGTTGTCGGATTGACATTGTTCGCCTTGATGAGCGCACGGATCGCGGTCGGCGCCGTGTAGAAAACGCTGACGCGATGATCGGCGATCACCTTCCAGAATCGGCCGGCATCCGGATAGGTGGGGATGCCTTCGAAGACGATCTCCGTCGCACCGCATGCCAGCGGCCCATACGTGATGTAGCTGTGACCGGTGACCCAGCCGATGTCCGCCGTGCACCAGAACACGTCGGACGGCCTGAGATCGAACACCCATTGCATCGTCAACACGCACCACAACAGGTAGCCGGCCGAGCTGTGCTGGACGCCTTTCGGCTTGCCCGTGGAACCTGACGTGTAGAGGATGAACAACGGATGCTCGGCGCCAACCCATTCGGGCTCGCATTTGTCTGATTGGTTGGCGGTGAGCTCGTGCATCCACACGTCGCGGCCTTTCGAAAACGCGATGTTCGCGCCCGTTCGCCGATAGACGACGACGTTACGCACGGCGTCGCATCCGCCCATTGCGAGCGCCTCGTCCACGACGCTCTTGAGCCCGATCGGCTTGCCACCACGCATCTGCTCGTCGGCGGTGATCACCGCGAC
>DATGGP010000023.1:0-30686 GCA_035308425.1 Casimicrobiaceae bacterium
GCGCCTAGTGCCACGCGTCGGAGCTCATGCTGCCGCAGTCCCTCGGCAACTGATCGTCTTCATTGGCACGCTTCGCAGCTCGGGTTGTCGATCGCGCAGAATTTCGGCTCGGCTTCGCCGGGCGCCGAATGCTTCGCGACATTCGCCGCAGCGATCGCGCTCGCACCGCTCGACGACGCGACGGCGTTGAGCTCGCCGCCGCGTCCCGTCGATTTCTCCGCCGACGTCGCGGCGAGCGTGCGCAGGTAGTACGTGGTCTTCAAGCCGCGCATCCACGCGAGCTTGTACGTGTCGTCGAGCTTCTTGCCCGACGCACCGGCCATGTAGATGTTGAGACTCTGCGCCTGGTCGATCCACTTCTGCCGTCGCGCACCTGCTTCGACGATCCAGGCGGGCTCGACCTCGAATGCCGTGGCGTAGAGCGCGCGGAGCGCCTCGGGAATGCGATCGATCTTCGCAAGCGAGCCGTCGAAATACTTGAGGTCCGACACCATCACGTCGTCCCAGAGGCCCAGTTCCTTCAGGTCCTTGACGAGCTGCTCGTTCACCACGGTGAACTCGCCCGACAGGTTCGACTTGACATAGATGTTCTGGTATTCGGGCTCGATCGACGCCGCGACGCCGATGATGTTCGAGATCGTCGCCGTCGGTGCGATCGCGATGCAGTTCGAGTTGCGCATCCCGTGCTCGGCAATGCGCGTGCGAAGCGCGCCCCAGTCGAGCGTCGACGATTCGTCGATGTCGACGTAGCCGCCGCGCGCCTCGCGCAGCAGCGTGAGCGTGTCCTGCGGCAGGACACCCCGGTCCCACAGGCTGCCCTTGTACGACGCGTAGCGGCCGCGTTCCGCAGCGAGCTCGGTCGACGCCCAGTACGCGTGGTAGCACACGGCTTCCATCGACGTGTCGGCGAACGCGATGGCCTCTTCCGATGCGTACGGCACACGCATCAGATGCAGGCAATCCTGGAAGCCCATGATGCCCAAGCCCACCGGCCGGTGCTTCAGGTTCGAGTTGCGCGCCTTCGACACCGCGTAGTAGTTGATGTCGATCACGTTGTCGAGCATGCGCATCGCGGTCGCGATCGTGCGCGACAGCTTCGCCTGGTCGAGCGCGTAGCGCCCGTCGACTTCGCGCATGTGCGCGAGCAGGTTGATCGAGCCCAGATTGCACACCGCGATTTCTGTGTCGCTCGTGTTGAGCGTGATCTCGGTGCACAGGTTGGAGCTGTGGACGGTTCCGACATGCTGCTGCGGCGAGCGCACGTTGCAGGCATCCTTGAACGTAATCCACGGATGCCCGGTCTCGAACAGCATCGACAGCATCTTTCGCCAGAGCTGCACGGCGGGAATTCGCTTCGCGAGCTTGATGTCGCCGCGCGCGACCTTCTCTTCGTAGCGGGTGTACGCCTCCTCGAACGCGCGTCCCCACTTGTCGTGCAGGTCGGGCACGTCGGCGGGTGAGAAGAGCGTCCAGTCGCCGCCTTCCATCACGCGCTTCATGAAAAGGTCCGGCACCCAGTTCGCGGTGTTCATGTCGTGCGTGCGGCGCCGATCGTCGCCGGTGTTCTTGCGCAGCTCGAGGAATTCCTCGACGTCGAGGTGCCAGCTTTCCAGGTAGGTGCACACCGCGCCCTTGCGCTTGCCACCGTTGTGCGCGAGCCCGGCGGACGTCAGGTACGACTCGTCGGTGTCGACCTTGAGATCGACGACGAGTGGCTTCGCCGCGATGGGCGCGATGGCACGAATGCGCGAGTAAATCGTGCCGCCAAGCGTGATCCAGTCGTGCTTTTCGATCGCCCTGCAACCGACGAGTGCTGCAACATCGGGCACCGCCGGAATGCGCAGGTCGTACGCCATCGACGACACGTTGAATTTGACCGACGAGCCGTCGGAGCGCGTGCCGACGTGTACGTTGTCGCGTTGGCGCCGCTGACCGGAGACCGGCATGCCGAGCCGCAGGCATTGGTAGCGAATGCCTTCGGCAAGCGGCTGCGGTGCCGTCGTGAAATAAATCTCCTTGCCGCGCGACACTCCGCCATCGGTTTCGAGCAGGCCATGCAGCATCGCGAGCGTTTGTGGCCGCGGTAGATGCGAAAGCCGCGGTGCGATGCGCTTGCGATGATCGGCATCGTAGAGATCGTCGTAAGCGAAGGGCAGCGTGTCGGCGCCGGCGCCGGTGATGCGACCCGTCGTCGCGTCGCGCACGACGCCGCGTCCGGACGCCCAGTGCACTTGCGCGCAGGTTTCGCCGCGCGACGTTTCCCAGTAGTGAATGCCGCGCTCACGCAGATAGTCGCGCACGAACGCAAGATGCTCGTCGCGCGAAGGATTGCCCGACACGCCCCACTGCCGGCCGTCCTTCGACAAGTGGCCGTCGCCGAGCAGGATGCCGTAGAGGCGCGCGTCGTCGTCGGTGAGGCCTTCGACCGATACCACTTCGGTCGGAATCGTGAAACCGATGTAATCGCCGACGCCGAGCTTGCCGGCATCGACCCATTGCGGCACGACCTTGCGCTTGGCAATCCATTCGAGCGAACGTTCACACGATTGCCCGAGCGGCACGCCGGTCAGCGCCCAGAACGGATGGCCGTCGGTTACCTCGATGGATTCGAGCGAATGCTCGACTTCGATGGCGACCATCGCGTCGCGCTGCTCGTAGACGAGCTTGTCGGTGACTTCGCGGTAAGTGCCGCTTTGCCCGAGCACGAGATCGCCGGCGCGCACGCTGCGAATCGGCAGCACGCCGCGTGCCGTGTAAACCTGCGTGTCCGGCGCGAAGCACTGGTTCACCGCTACCGCCGTATCGTTGACGACCTTCAGGAACGGCACGACACCCTGCGACTTGCCGTTCGTGCCCTTGATGTGCGAGCCCATCGCGCGCACGTTCGTCCAGTCGTTGCCAAGTCCACCGGCGAATTTCGAGAGCAGCGCGTTCTCCTTGATCGCCTCGTAGATGCCGTCCAGGTCGTCGGAGACCGTCGTCAGGTAGCACGAGGAAAGCTGCGAGCGGTGCGTGCCCGAGTTGAAGAGCGTCGGCGTCGAGCTCATGAAGTCGAACGTCGACAGGACGTCGTAGAACTCGATCGCGCGCGCTTCGCGGTCGACCTCGTTCAATGCGAGGCCCATCGCGACGCGCATGAAAAAGCATTGCGGCAACTCGAAACGACGTCCGCCGACGTACTGGTCGACGAGGAAATAGCGGTCGTAGAGCGTCTGCAAACCCAGGTAGCCGAATTGCAGATCGCGCTCGGGCTCGAGCGCGTTGCCGAGGCGCGCGAGATCGAACTGTGCGAGCGTCTCGTTCAGAAGCCCGATCTTGATGCCGTGCTTGACGAAGCGTGGGAAATATTCGGCGTAGCGCGTCTGCATATCTGCATGCGTCGCTTCCTCACCGAGCGCCTCGAAGCGCAGCGCATCGAGCAAAAGGCGCGCCGTGACGTACGAATACGCGGGATCCTTCTCGATCAGCGTGCGCGCGGCGAGCACGACGCATTTACGCACTTCCTCCATCGGCACGCCGTCGTAGAGATCCTTGAGCGTGGCCTTGAGGATGCGGTTCGGCTCGGCGTCGGGCAGACCCTCGCACGATGCGTTGACGAGGTTCGCGAGGCGCTCGAAGTCGAGCGGCTTGCGCACGCCGTTGTCGACGACGTGCAGGATCGTATCCTCCGTCTTCGTCGCCGGCTGTCGCTGCGCGCGCTCCTGCGCGCGCTTTTCGCGATAGAGCACGTACGCGCGGGCAACCTCGTGCTCGCCGCCGCGCATCAGCGCGAGCTCGACCTGGTCCTGGATCTCCTCGATGTGGATCGCCCCGCCGTCGGGCTTGCGCTTCATGAGCGCGGCGACGACGACGTCGGTGAGCTTCGCGACCTGATCGCGCACGCGCGCCGACGCCGCGCCCTGGCCGCCGCTCACCGCGAGGAACGCCTTCGTCATCGCGATCGAAATCTTCGCGGGCTCGAAGCCGACAACGGCGCCATTGCGGCGAATCAGCTTGAACTGCGCAAAGCGCGGATCGGCGCTCGTCGCCATCGACGGCCCGGCCGTGCCCGTGAGCGACTCCATCGGTGGCGTGATGGCGGGCGAGGACGAGGTCGGGGCGATGCGCATGACGAAGCTCCTTCTTGTTGCCGTACGTTGCTTAAAGACGCGCGGCCGCACGCTGCGGGGCGAGGCCGGCGCGGCTTTCGTGCGGGTCGATTCGATGCGTCGGGGACCTCCGCGGCGCGGCTGGCCGCACGGCGGAGGCAAATGCCGCTAGGAAAGGCGATTCCACTATATATTGTGTCGACACCATGTTGTGAGCACCAAGCATAGTAGGCGGCGGGGGCTTAGCGCAAGTGTTTTTTTCTCCACAGGACGGTGCCTGCGGAATGCGGCTTCCGGCGAGCGTTTCGCCCGCGTCGCACGGAGCGCCCACCGTTCACTCCACAAGGCGTCCACCGTTTCGTCCACAGGCGAGAACAATGTCTGGGCGCGGCCGACGAACGGTCGAAAGGCTGTTGCAACTTTGGCGACGCCCGCTGCCCGGCCGAGCGCGGTCGCGCGTCGTTCGCACGCGACAATCGCGAGCGATCGCAGGCACAATGTCATCGCGGCGTTCGACGCGCCCCCGATTGGCATGCCACGCTTTTGCGCGAACCTGACGTTTCTGTTCACCGAGGTGCCGTTCCTCGCGCGCTTCGGCGAGGCGGCGCACGCAGGCTTTCGCGCCGTCGAGTTCGCGTTCGCGTACGAGTATCGGCTGCAGGAGCTCGTGGCCGAGCAACGCGCGCACCGGCTCGAGGTGGCGCTGATCAATGCGCCGCCGGGCGATTTCGAGTCGGGCGAGCGCGGGCTCGCATCGCTGCCCGAGCGCGAGCACGACTTCGCGGCATCGATCGCGAACGCGCTGCGTTATGCGCAGGCGCTATCGTGCTCGCGCATTCACGTGATGGCGGGCGTGCTGCCGCAGGGCGCCGACGACGCGGAGCGCGAGCGGCGGCTTCGCACCTACGTTCGCAACCTGCGCTTCGCCGCGGGCGAGGCGGCCGGCCAGGGCGCGACGATCATGATCGAGCCGATCAATCCGCGCGACATGCCTCGTTACCTCATCAGCACGCAGGCGCACGCGCATGCATTGCGCGAGGAAATCGGCGCGCGCAACGTCAAGGTGCAGATGGATTTCTACCATGCGCAAATCGTCGAGGGCGATCTCACTTCGAAGCTGCGACAATGGTTGCCGCATATCGGCCACGTGCAGGTCGCGGGCGTGCCGGACCGGCACGAGCCGGACATCGGCGAAGTCAACTACAGCTACATCTTCAAGACGCTCGACGATTTGAAGTACGACGGCTTTGTCGGCTGCGAGTACCGTCCGGCGAACGGCACCGCCGCGGGACTCACGTGGCTTTATCGGTTGCTCGATCGGCGGCCCGCGTCGACCAAGCCGCCGGGATGACCAGTCAAAGGAAAGATCGCATGGCGCTCGCATTCAACTGGCTTTCGCCCGACTTCGCGACGGCAGGCCAAATCGCTGCCGACGACGTCGCGCAGGCGGCCGCGGCCGGCTTTCGCAGCATCGTCAACAATCGTCCCGATTTCGAGGGCGGGCCGTCGCAGCCGACGTCCGACGCGATCGCGCAGGCCGCGAAGGCCGCGGGGCTCGATTACGCATTCCTGCCGGTGCAGTCGGGCTTCCAGACGCCGGCGGAAATCGCGAAGATGCGTGAGCTGCTCGACGCGCTGCCCAAGCCCGTGCTCGGCTTCTGTCGCTCGGGCGCGCGCACGAGCAACCTGTTTCGCGCGGCGAAGGCAAAGTGAAATTGGTGCCAGAGATGTATTGATAATTGGTGCCAGAGATGTATTTCGAAATTGGTTCCTTGGCACCAATTTCCGTCTACACGGCCACCGACATCCCACCGTCTATCACGATCATCTGGCCGGTAATGTAATCGGCGGCCGACGACGCGAGGAACACGGCGAGGCCCGCGATCTCGTCCGGCTCGCCCCAGCGTCCCGCCGGCGTTCGCCGTTTCACCCACGCATCGAACTGCACGTCGTCGAGCAGCGCGCGGTTCAACTCGGTCGCGAAATAGCCCGGCGCGATCGCGTTCACCTGGATGTTGTGCGGCGCGAGCTCGACCGCCATGCCGCGCGTCAATTGTCGAAGGCCCGCCTTCGCCGTCGAATACGGCACGATCGTCGGGCGCGTGATCTCGGCCATCAGCGACGCGATGTGAATGATCTTCCCGCGGCGTCGCTCGATCATCGGCGGCAGCACGGCCTGAGACACGACGTGCGGCGCCGTCAGGTTGGTCGCGATGATCGCGTCCCAATCCTCGCGGGGGAAGTCGACGAAGCGATGGCGGCGCTGGATGCCCGCGTTGTTGACGAGAATGTCGATCGGCGCGATGCGTGCAGCAATCTCCGCGACGCTCGCACGCACGGCATCGTCGTCGGTCACGTCGAAGCGCGCCGGCTCGGCTGCGAATCCCTCTGCCGCGAGTCGCGCGATGGCAGCGTCGAGCGACTGCGCATTGCGCGCGTTCACGACCACGGTCGCGCCCGCGCTCGCGAGTCCGCGCGCGATCGCGAAGCCCAAGCCGCGCACGCCACCGGTGATCAACGCCACGCGCCCGGTGAGATCGAACCACGCCGAAGGTCGCGCATCGTCACGTCCCTGCGTCATCGTTCGCTCCAGGTCATCGCCGTCGTCGGAAGCCCGCGATCGTAGGCGTCGGAACACCGAATACGCAAGCTGTCTTGTCCGCATGATGCCTGTCGCGCAGAATGTTGGCCGCGCCTGCCAATGCGCAATCGCGAAAGCCGATGGACCGACACGATCCAACCCGAAGGCGCTTCCTTCAATCGACCGCGGCGGCCCTTGCGCTCGCGGCGCTCGACACGCCCGTGCATGCGGTACCACGTCCCGCGCGCCTCTCCGACATCGATCACATCATCATCCTGATGAAAGAGAACCGCTCGTTCGATCACTATTTCGGCACGCTCGCCGGCGTGCGCGGCTTCGACGATCGTGCGGCGATGAGGTTGCCCGACGGCGCGCCGGTGTTTCGCCAGCCCGATGCGCATCATCCGGACGGCTACCTCCTGCCGTTTCGTCTCGACACGCGACGCACGAGCGCGCAGCGGCTGACCGATCTCAACCATAGCTGGGGCCCGCAGCACGGTTGCTGGAATCACGGCGCGATGGACGCGTTCGTGCGCACGCATCGCGATGTCGACGGCGATGCGGGATCGCTGACAATGGGACATCTGGCGCGCGACGATCTGCCGTTCTACTACGCACTCGCCGATGCGTTCACGATCTGCGACGGTTATCACGCTTCGATGTTCGGGCCGACGCAGCCCAATCGGCTGTTCCTGATGACGGGATCGATCGATGCGCAAGGTCGCTTCGGTGAACCGGTGCTGACGAACGGGCGCCGCGATCTCGGTTGGGAGACGTACCCGGAGCGCCTCGAGCGCGCGGGCATCACGTGGCGCATTTATCACGACTGGGACGACTACAGTTGCAACGTCGTTCGCTTTTTCAGCACGTACGCGAAGAGTGAGCGGCGCTCGCCCCTTCGCGACGCGGCGTTGCGGCTGCGGCCGCATTACGAGTTGCTGCACGATCTTGCGAGCGGCAACCTGCCGCAGGTGACGTGGATCGTGCCGGCGTCGACGGTGAGCGAGCATCCCGACTTCCTGCCGGCTGCGGGAGAGAATCACACGCGTGAAGTGCTCGAAGCGCTCTGGTCGAATCCGCGTGTATGGGCGAAGTCGGTCGTGATCGTCAACTACGACGAGAACGACGGCCAGTTCGACCACGTGCTGCCGCCCGCTGCACCACCGGCAACCGACGGCGAATTCGTGCGCGGCATGCCGGTCGGCCTCGGCTTTCGCGTGCCGTGCCTCGTCGTGTCGCCGTTCTCGAGCGGCGGCTATGTCGTGAGCGACACGTTCGACCACACGTCGACGCTGCGCCTGATCGAGACGCGGTTCGGCGTCGAGGTGCCATACCTGTCGCGCTGGCGGCGCGCGACGTGCGGCGATCTGACGTCGACGCTCGGCGTCGGCTCACCGCCGCGCTTCGACGTCCCGGCGCTTCCCGAGACGCGGGCGCGACTTGCGCGAATCGAGCGCCGCGTGATGGATCTCCCGCCGCCTGCGGCGCCGCTTGCGCAGAAGATGCCCACGCAGGAGTCGGGAACGCGAACGCGCCGCGGCGGACCATCCTGATTGTCGCTGCGCGTCTCGCCCGTCAAACCCGCACGAACGCCTTGCCCTTGTTCGGCTCGACGACGTACTGGTCGAACGCCTCGTTCACCTTCGCCCAGTTTTTCAACGCCTTCATGTTGCGAAGCCACCGGCAGATGTTCGGATACGCGTCGAAATTGCAGCGAATGACTTCGCCGCCGACGGTCATGATCGACCCGAGATAGTCAGCGAGCGTGATGTCGTCGCCGCATACGTAGGCGTTGCGCGGTCCGATCAGGCTCTTGTCGAGCACGTCGAGCCAGACGAGGGCCTTGTCCTTGCCCCACGACACCGTGCCCGCCTGCACCGTGTCATCCGGCCGGCGGAGGAACGGAAAGATCTGCGGGTAGAGCAGGCCGTAGGAGAAATCGCGATAGAAGCCCGTGTTGAACCAGTCCATCCGCTCGTTCACGCGCGCACGTTTTTGCGGATCGGACGGATACGCCTTCGATCCGGTCTTGTCGGCGAGATACTTGAGGATCGCGGAGCTTTCGGTCAGGCGAAAGTCGCCGTCCTCGAGCACCGGCACCTGCCGGCTCGGATTGATCGCCGCGTATTCGGGCTGGTATTGTTTTCCGGTGAAGAGATCGACGATCTCGTAATCGAGGTCGATGCCCGATTCGCGGGCAAACAGCACGACCGGTCGGCTTGTCGTGGACACCGGGTGGTAATAGAGCTTCATGTTCCCCCTCTCGTGAAATGGCGCGACGCTGCGCGCAATGTAGCCCAGACGCGATGAAGTTGGAAGCCCGTCGACGCACGGTCGCCGCGATCATCATGGGCGCACTTGTCGCCGCCGTTCACTTCCACGCGCCGGCCCAGGAGCTGACGAACTACTTCAACGATCCCTTCGCGCAGATCACGTCGGGGTTGCCCGGTTGCCCGGTGCCGCGTGGGCCGCTCGTCACATCATCGGAAATACGCACCGAGGCGCATTCGCGCGCCGAACGAGGGACGCGCTGCTATCTGTCCGGCGCGTGCCGGTTGCCGAACAGCTATCTCTACGACAAGGACATCGCCGCGCGCATGCGGCAGCACGTTCTCTACGACGGTCGTTTCAGCGGAACGTCGGTGTGGGTGCTCGTGCAGCGTCGCTGGGTGATCCTGCAGGGGTGCGTGCGAACGAAGGCGCAGTCGGAGGCGCTCTCCGTGCTCGCGCGCGAGGTCGACGACGTCGAGGCGGTCGTCGACGAATTGATGATCGGCGCGCGCGGCACGCCGAAGTATCGGACCGCTGCGTCGATCCAGCGCTAAAGTCAGTCCGCGGCGGCGAGCGCTGCGCTTGTCACCGGCTGCGACGCCGGCGTGCCGCGAAACCGCGCAAGCAACGCCGCCTCGCGCGCCTTCGCGTCCTTCAGATGTCGCTCCTTCACGTGGCCGTAGCCGCGAATGCGCTCGGGAATCGACGCGAGCGCAACCGCCGTTTCGTAATTCGCGGGGGAGAGCTTGGCGAGCAATTCGTCGACGAGGCTCTCGTACTCGCCAATCAGGGCGCGTTCGCGCTTGCGCTCGTCGCTCTTGCCGAAGAGGTCAAACGCCGTTCCGCGCAACTTGCGCATCTTCGCGAGCACGCGAAAGACCGGCAGCATCCATGGCCCGTAGGTGGACTTCGCGGCTTCGCCCGTCTTCGCATCCGCCTTGTTCGTCGTCGGCGGCGCCAGGTGGAATTTGAGCGTGTAGTCGCCGTCGAACTGCGCGGCGACGCGCGCGACGAAATCGGTTTCGGCATAAAGCCGTGCGACCTCGTATTCGTCCTTGATTGCGAGGAGCTTGAAGTAGTAGCGCGCAACGGCCTCCGCGAGATCGGTCATGCCCGGCTGTTTAGAAGCCTCGACATCGCGGACTTTGGCGACCAGGTCGGTGTAACGTTCCGCGTACGCGACATCCTGGTAGTCGGTGAGGAATGCGCGGCGGCGCTCGATCACTTCATCGAGCGATTGCGACAACCGCTGCGAGTCCGGCTTCGCCGAAGGAATCGCCGCCTCGACGACCTTCTGAGGCTCGACGGCGGCCAGGCGCCCCCACATGAAGCTCTGCTTGTTCGCGTCGACCGCAGCGCCATTCAATTCGACCGCACGCAAAATCGCCGCTTCGCCGACAGGGAGCAGGCCGCGCTGATACGCATAACCGACCATGAACAGGTTGGTTGCGATCGAATCGCCCATCAAGCCGGTCGCGAGCTTCGTCGCGTCGAGGAATTCGGCGTCGCCCGGCGCGACCGCGTCCCTGATTTCCTGCTCCATCGACCCGGTCGGAAACGCGAGATCGGGCTCGCGCGTGAACTGCGCCGGCATGACGAGCGACGTGTTGACGAGCGCCTTCGTCACGCTTTTCTGCATCTTCGCGAGCGCTTCGTAACCGACGCCGGTCAGGATGTCGCACGCGAGGACGAGCTTCGCTTCACCTGCCGCGATGCGCGTCGCGTAGAGCTGCTCGGGATGATCGGCAATGCGCACGTGCGACACGACTGCACCATTCTTTTGCGCAAGGCCCGTCATGTCGAGCACCGATACACCCTTGCCTTCGAGATGCGCGGCCATGCCGAGCAGTGCACCGATCGTCACGACGCCGGTGCCGCCGATGCCGGTGACGAGCACGCCGTAAGGGTCGTTCGACGGCGCGCGCGAAGGTTCGGGCAGGTGCGAGAAGTCGACGGCCTCCGCCTTCTTCGGCTTGCGCAACTGGCCGCCCTCGACGGTGACGAAGCTCGGGCAGAAGCCCTTGACGCACGAGTAGTCCTTGTTGCACGAGCTCTGGTCGATCGTGCGCTTGCGGCCGAACTCGGTTTCGATCGGCGCCACCGACACGCAATTGGATTTCACGCCGCAATCGCCGCAGCCTTCGCACACGAGCTCGTTGATGACGACGCGCTTCGCGGGATCGGGATATTTGCCGCGCTTGCGACGGCGCCGCTTCTCGGCGGCGCACGTCTGGTCATAGAGGAGGATCGACGTGCCGGGCGTGTCGCGCAGCGTCTTCTGCACGCTGTCGAGCTCGTCGCGGTGATGGATCTCGATGTCGTCGTCGAAATGCTTCGCGGGATACTTGTCCGGCTGGTCGGTGACGACGACGATTTTCGATACACCTTCGGCCGCGCATTGGCGGGCGATGTCGCGCGGCGAGATCGGCCCGTCGACCGGTTGCCCGCCGGTCATCGCCACGGCATCGTTGTAGAGGATCTTGTAGGTGATGTTGACGCCTGCTGCCACGGACGCGCGAATCGCGAGAATGCCGCTGTGATAGTAGGTGCCGTCGCCCAGGTTCGCGAAGATGTGCTTCTCGTTCGTGAACGGCGCCTGGCCGATCCACGGCACGCCTTCGCCGCCCATGTGCGTGAACGTCGAGGTGCGCCGATCCATCCAGATCGCCATCACGTGACAGCCGATGCCTGCCGTCGAGCGGCTTCCTTCGGGCACGTTCGTCGACGTGTTGTGAGGGCAGCCCGAGCAGAAGTAGGGCATGCGCGCAAGGCTGATCTTCGGTCGCGCGAGCGCACGTTCCTTCTGGTTGATGAAGTCGACGCGCTCGCGGATCGCTTCCGCGTGTCGCGGATGGAGCTCGAGGCGCTGAATCCGTTGCGCGATGACGCGCGCGATCATCGCTGGTGTGAGCTCCGCGTGCGGCGGCAAGAGCCAGTCGCCATGCGGGCGCACCCATTCGCCTTTCTCGTCGAACTTGCCGACGACGCGCGGGCGCACGTCGTCGCGCCAGTTGTAGAGCTGCTCCTTCAACTGGTATTCGACGATCTGACGCTTCTCCTCGACGACGAGGATCTCTTCGAGTCCTTCGGCGAACTGGCGCACGCCCTCCGGTTCCAATGGCCACGGCATCGCGACTTTGAAGACCCGGATGCCGATCGCGGCTGCGTCGGCTTCGCTGATGCCGAGATCGTCGAGCGCCTGGCGCACGTCGAGGTAGCTCTTGCCGCTGGTGATGATGCCGAGTCGCGGCTTCGGCGAATCGATGACGATGCGGTTCAACTTGTTGACGCGGCAGTAATGCAGCGCGGCGTAGATCTTGTAGTCCTGCATCCGCGCTTCCGTGCCGAGGAAGGTATCGGGCCAGCGAATCGACACGCCGTCGGGCGGCAGCGGGAAGTCGTCGGGAACGATGATCTGCACGCCGCGCGCATCCGCGTCGACCGATGCGGAGCTTTCGACGGTGTCGGACACGCACTTGAACCCGACCCAGCAGCCGGAGTAGCGGCTCATCGCCCAGCCGTGCAAGCCGAGGTCGAGGATTTCCTGCACCGACGACGGGTAGAGCACGGGCATCATCGCGGCCGAGAACTGGTGGTCGGATTGATGCGGCAGCGTCGACGATTTGGCCGCATGATCGTCACCGGCGAGCACGAGCACGCCGCCATGCTTCGATGTGCCGGCAAAGTTCGCATGCTTGAAGACGTCGCCGCAGCGGTCGACGCCGGGGCCCTTGCCGTACCACATCGCGAAGACGCCGTCGACGGTCGCGCCTTCGTACATCGTGACTTGTTGCGTGCCCCATACGGCCGTCGCCGCGAGATCCTCGTTCAAGCCCGGCTGGAACTTGATCTGCGCGCGGTCCAGGAATTTCTGCGCTTTCCACAGCGCCTGATCGAGGCCACCGAGCGGCGAGCCGCGATAGCCCGACACGAACCCCCCGGTATTCAAACCGGCTTCCTTGTCACGCTGTCGCTGCAGGATCAGCAGACGAACGAGCGCCTGCACGCCGGTCAGGAAAACGCGGCCTGCGCCGAGCTCGTACTTGTCGTCGAGGGAGACGTCGCGAAGCGCGACCGTGTGCACCGCAGCGGACAGGGCCATCGGCTAAGGCTCCAAGAATCGTGTTCCGGATCGTGCCGCGATTTTTGTGGACGCGACCGTGGGCGTTGGCGATTGTGTCGCACGCCCGCATCGGCAATTTTACCTGTCTGCCGTCGACATCATAAGTGGAGCCGCGCGGCGCCGAAGGCAACCGGGGGACGCCCTCATTGATCGACGGAACCGGCTAAACTGCGCAAATGGGACGAGATGCGATTTCGAAGACCGTTCAACGCCAACTCGTCGACACCTGGCGCGAAGCCGGCAAGGCCATGGAGGCCGAACGCCTTCGCGCGCTCGCGTCCCAGACGCCGGAGGAGTCTCGCGATGCGGCGTTGGACATGCTCGAGCTGGGAAGTCTTGCGGCACCGAAGGCGTCCGCGGAGAAATACTCCGGACTGATGGAGATGCAGCGGCTTTTCGCGCGATGGCATCGGCGTGACAAAACCTAGCCGGCTGCTCGAGGCGGCGCTCGAAATCCAGACATTCTGTCTTGCTCGACAGTGGCGCTTTGCGTTCATCGGCGGCATTGCCGTCCAGCATTGGGGCGAAGCGCGCCTGACACGCGACGCAGATGTCGAACTGTTCACGGGCATCGGTGAGGAAGTCAACTACGTCGATGCGCTGCTGAATGCATTCGAGTCGCGGGTCGATCATCCTCGCGCATTTGCGGAGAAGCACCGGGTGCCGCTGCTCCGCGCCTCCAATCGGATACCGCTCGATGTTTCACTGGGCGCACTGAGTTTCGAGGAGAAGGCGGTCGACGAGGCACGCGACGCGGAAATCGCGCGCACCTGCGCCTCGTATCGCCGGCAGCGCTCGTCGTATTCAAGGTCTTCGCGGGGCGCGTGCAGGATTGGCTCGACGTCGAGGGAATCATCGTCAAATCCGGATCGCGCATCGAGTGGGAGGAGGTGCGAGGCGACCCTTGCGACGCTCCTGGAACTCAAAGGCGACGACTCGAGCCTCGCGAAGCTCGACGCCATGCGCTCCGGGACTTCACAACGTCGCGACGAGCACGGGTAACGAGCGTCGCTCTCGCGCGGCTTGCGATCGCGCTGCTTGACCCTGCGCAGCCAACGGGGTAGCGTCGCGCTGTCTCGGGCGGGCCGACGGGGGGAGGCTATGCACCGAAGAGCGACGTGCACGCTCGCGCCTGCCGTTTCGCCATCGCCGCTGCTACGCGCGAAAGGGGTGAACCGGTGATCACGCGACGAGCTTTTCTTGGCACGCTCATGGGTGGAGTGCTCGCGACGCCACGCGCGGTCGAAGCGCAGGCGAAGGTCGCGCACATCGGTTGGTTGGACGGAGCGCAACACCAACGACGGCCGCGCCCTCGAGGGCCCTGACTCCATTCAAGGAGCGCCTTGCGGAGCTCGGCTACGTCGAGGGTCGCGATGTCGTGATCGAAAGCCGCTTCGCGGATACCTACTGGGATCGCCTCCCGCGGCAGGCGCAGGATCTCGTCGCCCGCGGCGTCGACGTCATCGTGACGATCGGAACGCCGACGGTCATGATCGCGAAGAAGGCAACGACGACGATCCCGATTGTCATGGCCGGAGCAGGGGAGCCACTGGAGCTCGGATTGGTCTCGAGCCTCGCTCATCCAGGCGGCAACGTCACTGGCGTAGCACACAATCCGGGTCCGGAGTTCGCCGGCAAGAGCCTCGAATTGCTGAAGCACGCAGCGCCTGGTCTTTCCCGCGTGGCGATTCTCTGGGATTCCGGCGCGCTCCATGAAGTCCCTTCTCTCGAAGGGCAGCGGGCGGCGGCGCGCACGCTAGGCCTGTCGCTGCTGATTCACGACGTCACGGATGCCCACAGCGATACTGCATTCGATACCGTGCTGGCGGAAGTGAACTCGGAAGCGGCCGAGGCAGTCTTCGTGTATCCCAACTTCATTGCCGGCAAGCACGCGAGAAAGCTGCTCGCGTTCCTCTCTTCCCACCGCCTTCCTTCGATGTTCCAGGACACGTGGTTCGTCGAGCACGGCGCGTTGTTTTCGCATTACGCGAACTGGATCACCCTGCGTCGCCGCACCGCCGAGTACGTCGACAGGATTCTCAAGGGCGCGAAGCCCGGTGATCTGCCTGTCGAGCAACCGACCAAGTTCGAGCTGGTGGTCAACCTGAGCACAGCCAGGACGTTCGGCCTCACCATTCCGCGATCGATCCTGCTTCGCGCCGACCGCGTGATCGAATGAGCTGCACCTACCGGACGAGGTCGAACGTCGCGACCGGCTGCACGAAGCCCTTGAGCGTCATTTTGCCGACGGACTCGGTGACGAACGCATCGCCGAGTGCCGCGCGCATGCGCTGGTCGATCAGGATCTGTCCGGCCTTCGCCTCGCCGCAAAGCCGCGCCGCGAGATTGACGACGCTGCCGATCGCCGAATAGTCGAAACGACCCTCGAAGCCGAACGCTCCGAGCGTCGCGTAGCCCCGCGCAATGCCCATGCCGAGATCGAGGTCATAGCCGTTTTCGAGCCACTGCACGCGCAGCCTCGCGAAGACGCTGCGCATGGCGAGGGCCATTTGCGCGGCGCGCCTGCTCGCTTCGGGGATCGGCAGCGGGTCGTTGAAGAAGACGAGGATGCCGTCGCCGGCGAAGCGATCGAGCGTGCCTTCGTGCGCGACGATCAGGGGACCCATCGCCGCGTGATAGTCGTGCAGCACCGACTGCACCTCTTCGGGCTCCGCTGCGTCGGTGAACGCGGTGAAGCCGCGCAGGTCGACGAACACGTAGCTGATCTCGCGACGGTGCGGCGCGAGGATCGATTGCTCGCCGGCGTTCACGATCGCGTCCGCGACGGCGGGCGCAAAGAAGCGCTTGAGCTGCGACAGGCGCGAAAGCTCCGCGACCTGCGCCGACACGCGGCCTTCGAGGGTCGCGTTCCACTCGCGCAATGCATCGGCCTGCCGGCGTACCTCGTCCTGCAGCGCCTTGATGCGCAAGAGCGAACGCACCCGCGCGAAAAGCTCCGGCTGGTTGATCGGCTTCGACAGGAAGTCGTCTGCGCCGGCCTCGATCCCGTGCACGCGCTCCTGCTGCGGGTCGAGCGACGTGACCATCACGACCGGGAGAAGCGCCGTCTCGGGCTTCGCGCGGATGCGCCGGCACACGTCGTAGCCGGAAAGACCCGGCATCATCACGTCGAGGAGCACGATATCCGGAATGTCGCGTTCGAGCTTCGCGAGTGCCTCTTCGCCGTTTTGCGCGGTCGTCACTGCATAGCCCTTGGTGCCGAGCAGATCGCCGAGCAGCTTGACGTTGAGCGGCGTGTCGTCGACGACGAGCACTTTCGGCTCGGCGCGCGGCGCGTGGAACGTATGGGCGTGCGCTTTCGCGTCGCGTTCGAGTCCGCTCACACCCGCGGACCGATCATCCGCGTTCGGCATCATGTCGCTCCGGCCCTGCGTTGTTCGAGTGCGAGCCGAACGGCATCGAGGAATTCGCGAAGCGCGATCGGCTTGCCGACATAACCGTCGAACCCGGCGTCGGTGATCAGCTTGCGGTCCTGCTGCATCACCGACGCTGTGACGGCGATGATCGGAATCGCCGTCGTCGACACGTCGGCGCGCAGCATGCGCAACGCCTCGATGCCATTGATGCCGGGGAGATGAATGTCCATGAGCACGAGGTCTGGAAGGCGCTCCCGGGCCAGGCGAACGCCGTCTTCGCCGGTTGTAGCCTCGAGGGTTGCATAGCCCTTGGCCTGCAGCACGTCGCGCGCGAGCTTCAGGTTCTTGTCGTTGTCTTCGACGATCAGGATCGTGCTCATTGCATTTCGCTCCGCACTATGCGATTGCCGAATGATTCGCGCTTCGGCCGTCGACTGCGCCTCGCGCGAGCGGAATCGTGAACGTGAATGTCGAGCCTCTGGCGGGTGCGCTCGCCAAACTGATCGTGCCGCCGTGCAGCTCGACGAACCGGCGCGTCAGCGCGAGGCCGAGCCCGGTGCCTTCCTGCTTCCTCGTATAGTCGCGACCGACCTGGCGAAACTCCTCGAACACCGCCGCCTGGTCCTCGGGCGCGATGCCGATGCCCGTATCGCGCACCGCGATCTCGGCGGCGTCGCCGACCCGTCGCGCGATGACATCGATCCGCCCGCCGTCGAGCGTGAACTTGACCGCATTCGACAACAGATTCAGCAGGATCTGCTTGAACTTGCGTTCGTCGGCGACGATGCTGCCGAGCGCCGGATCGACGTCCTGTGCGAGCGCGATGCCATGGCGCTGAGCGCGCTCGCGCACGAGCGTCAGCGCGTTCGAGATCGCGGAAGCGATGTCGAAGCGCGAAGGCTCGAGCTCCATCCGGCCCGCTTCGATCTTCGACAGGTCGAGGATGTCGTTGATGAGCGAGAGCAGATGCTTGCCGGAGGAATGGATGTCCTTCAGGTAGTCCTCCTGCTTGTCGTTGACGTCGCCGAACAGCCGCTCGAGCAGCACTTCCGAGAAACCGATGATGGCGTTGAGCGGCGTGCGAAGCTCGTGCGACATGTTGGCGAGGAACTCCGACTTGTGCTTGTTCGCGATCTCGAGCTGCCGGCTCTTGTGATCGATCTCGCGGAAGAGCCGCACGTTCTGAATCGCGATTGCCGCCTGGTCGGCGAACGTCTTGAGAAGCGCAATCTCCTTGTCCGAGAATCGACCCGCGAAACCGCGCCCGACGAGAATGACACCGATGCCGCGGCCCTCCCAGATCATTGGCGCGCCGATCGCGGCCTTGACGCCCAGCAACCGCCACGCCTTGCGCCCGCGTTCAGGGACGTCCTCCGCATCGTCGTCGATGTCGGGATAGTGGACGGCGCTGCCGGAACGGATCGCGCGCCCGGCCGCGCTCGTGTCGTCCAGCGGAAATGGAAAGATCCGCTCGAGCTCGTCGTTCTTCGGACCATGGTACGCGGCGATGCGGACGAGACCGTTGTCGTCCACGAGATTGATGCCGACGAACGTCCCCTCGAAAAGTCGCGTGCAGCTCGCGAGGATCCGCTCGAACACGGGCGCCGTGTCCGCAATCGAGCTGCTGATCGCCGCGAGGACTTCGCCCGCCGCGCGCTGCTGCTCGAGCGCCTCCCTGGTTTCGTTGAACAGTCGCACGTTCTCGAGCGCGATGGCGGCCTGGTCGCCGAACGTGCGCAAAAGCGCGATCTCGCGCTCGCTGAACGCGCGCACCTCGTTACGGCGCAGCAGGATCGCGCCGAACGGCTGACCCTCGCGGAATAGCGGCATCACGACGACGGTGCGATGGCCATGGCGCTGCGCGATCTCGCGGCTGCGCGGGTATTCGTCGCCGATTGCGAGCAGGTCCGGCACATGGATCGTGCGGCGCTCGAGCACTGCGCGACCGGTCATCGTTTCGCGGTCGACCGGCAGCGTATCGACGTGCGTGACGGGATCGGGCGACGGACCCTTCGACGCGAGATGGCGCAGCGCGCCGCCTTCGATCAGGTACATCGATGCGGCCGATGCATCGCAAAGCTTGGCGGCGCGCTCGGCGATCGCTTCGAGCACCGGTTGCACGTCGGTCGGCGAGCTCGAGATCACGCGCAGGATCTCGGCGACCGCGGTCTGCTGCTCCAACGCCTCATTCGTCTCGTTGAACAGCCGCGCGTTCTCGATCGCGATCACGGCTTGGTCGGCGAAAGTCTTCAGAAGCTCCACGACCTTGCCCGGGAAGGACCCCGCCTCTGCGCTCAATACGACGATGCAACCGACGATGTGATCTTCGCGAATCATCGGCACGCCGAGCGCGCACCTGAATCCGATGTCGACAGCCGATTCCTTTTGCTCGTAACCGGCATCCACAAGCATGTCCGGAATTTCTATCGACGTTCGCGTCAGAACGACGCGACCGACGACCGTGCCCATCGAAGGCTTCATCGGATAGTGTTTCCGATGCGCTTCGGCGCCGGGACCATAGACGGCGCCCATGTGAATGAGTTCACCATCGAACGTCGTCACGTAAACGTATTTCGCAGACGAGAGAACGGCAGCGCGTTCGGCGATCGAATCGAAGACGGGCTGAAGGTTGGTGGGTGAGCCGCTGATCACCTTCAACACTTCTGCCGTGGCCGTCTGCCGCTCCAACGCCTCCTTCGTCTCGTTGAACAAACGCGCGTTCTCGATCGCGATCACCGCCTGGTCGGCGAAGGTTTTGAGCAGCGAAATCTGGTTGCCGTGGAAAGCGCCGGGTACGGATCGTCCGACGCCGATGGCGCCTATGCACTTGCCGTCGCGTATCAGGGGAACCGACATTGCGCTGCGGAATCCGGTTGTTGCGGCAACCGTTCCAATTCGGTATTCGGAGTCTTCGAGCACGTCGGGAATCATGACGACATCCGAGGTGAGGATCGCGCGCGTGGTCGCCGTGTCGTGGCTCGGGGGTCGCGGGAAGGCGCTGCGCCAGGCGTCGGCGCTCGCCGGATTCAGGTTCGCGATCGACGCGAGGTGAACGAGTTCGCCATCGAACCTGAACACGAGCCCGGCGCTCGCGTCGCAGAGACGCAGCGCGGCAGCGGCGATCGTGTCGAATACCGGCTGCACGTCGGTCGGCGAGCGGCTGATGACGCGCAGGATCTCGCTCATCGCCGTTTGCCGCTCGAGCGCCTCCCTCGTCTCGTTGAAGAGGCGCACGTTTTCGATCGCGATCGCGGCTTGATCGGCGAACGTCTTGACGAGAGCGATCTGCCGCTCGGAAAAGTTCCGCTTCTCCATGCGCCAGAGCTGGATCGCGCCGATCGCGTGGTCCTCGCGCATGAGCGGCACCGCGAGTGCGGTCCGATGACCGATGCGGCGCTGCAGTTCGAGGCCCACCGGAAGATCGTCCTCGGATGCTGCTGCGAGATCTTCGACCTGAAACGGCGCCCGGTCGAAGATCGCGCGTCCGGCAACCGAGCCGCGGGTGAGCGGCAACAGCTCGCCTGCGTCCAGCGTGAGCGTGCTTCCAAAGGCGGCCACGCAGCGCAGCCCATTGGGCTCGGTCAGCACGATCGTCGCTTGCGCGGCGTCGCAGAGCTCGAGCGCACGCTCGGCCACCGCGCTCAACATCGGCTTCACGTCACCCGGGGTCGCAGCAATGACGCGCAGGATTTCGCTGATCGCCGTCTGCTGATCGAGCGCGCTCTGCAACTCGCGCGTGCGCGTCTCCACCTTGCGCTCCAGACCGGCGTAGGATTCGCGCAGCGCCGTGGTCATGTCGTTGAAGCGGCCCGCGAGCGCCTCGAGCTCGTCGCCGGTACGGATGTAGATCCGCTGATCGAGATCGCCCGCCCCGATCCGCTGCGCACCTTCCTCGAGGACGCGGATCGGTCGGACCATGCCGCGCGCGAGCGCGAGTGCGCCGAGCGCGGAAAGCCCGAGCCCGGCGAGAAGGAGCAGCGCGGCGCGCACGATCGACGCGTACAGCTTGGCATAGACCTCGCTGACCGGCTGCTCGACGAACACGTTCCAGTTGAGCGATTCGATCGGCGCGACCGACGTCAGCACCGGCGTTCCGGCCAGGTTCGTCGACACTCGTGCGAGATCGCCATTTTCGCGTGACGCCAACGCCGCCTTCACGTGCGCAAGGTCGGCGAGGTTCGTCTTTCGCAGCACGAGACCGATGTCGGGGTCGGCGACGAGGAAGCCCTTGTCGTCGACAACGTAAGCCTTGCCGTTGTCGCCGATGCGAATGCGCGAGACGACGTCCCAGATGAACTTGAGATTGACTTCCGCCGCCGTCAGCGTGCCGTGCGCGCCGCTGCCGCGCAGCGCGATCGTCATGTAGGGCTCGGTCTCCTTGCGGAAGTAGACGGGGCCATACCATGCGCGGCCGGGCTTTGTCTCGATGAAGGCCGGCTCCTGCGAGCGGTCCTTGCCCGAATTGATGCTGTCCATGCCGAGACGCGATACCGCGATGCGCTCGCGTCCCGACGCGTCGATCTGCGCGACGTCGGTCACCTCGGGCGCCTGGCGCAGAAGCCTCAGGAACTCGATGCGCCGCAGCTCGACGTCGCCCGGGTCGAGCTGCGGCAGCGCGGCGTAGGCGAGCTGCTGCTCGATCTGATGAACGTACTGCTCGATGCGCGCCGCGGCGGCAATTGCCTTTTCGTGCTGCAGGCTCGCAAGCGACGCCTTCGTGTCCTGGTACGTGAAGTAGATGCTGATCGCACCGGAGGCGATCAGCGCGATCGTCACGAGCGTCAGGATCAGGAGCAGGTATTTGCGGAACAGTTGCCCCCGGTGCTCGGCGCCGCATTTCGCCGACGGTGCTGTCGAAGATTCGAATGGTTGGGGGGTGGCGCTCGGCGTATGGTTCATGCGGGCGCTACTCGAGCACTTCGCTCGCGCGAAGCAGCAGTCCGCTTGGCACTTGGATGCCGAGCGTTCGTGCCGTCTTCGCGTTGACGATCAGGTTGAACTGTTTCAGTTGCTCGATCGGCAGGTCGGCGGGCTTCGCACCCTTCAAAATCCGGTCGACGTAGCTCGCGGCGCGCCGATGCATGTCGGCGTAATCGGGACCGAACGACATCAGGCCGCCAGCATCCACGAGCTCGCGATACGTAAACCGCGGGCAGCCGCCGCTTCGCCGCGAACGCGACGATGCGCGTCCGGTTATGCAGGAACACGCGATCCGCGAGAACGCTCATCGCGCCCGCGCCGCTCGACACGATCGTGTCGAATGCGGCGTCAAAATCGTTTGCCGTGCGGACCGGCACCGAGACCATGTCGAGATGCAGCACGCGCGAAGCTTCGCGTTCGGCCCCGACGTGGAACGCGTTGTCGGGATTCCACAGCACGGCGATCCGCGACAGGCTCGGCGCGACCTGGGTCAAGAGCTCGAGACGCTTGCCTTCGAGGTCGGGCGCGATCGACGTGAGGCCCGTGGCATTGCCACCGGGGTGCGCGAGGCTCGCGACAAGATGGGTGCCGACCGGGTCGCCGACGGCGACCATGACGAGGGGAATCGTCCTGCTCGCACGCTGCACGGCTTGCGCGCTCGGCGTGCCGGCGGTGACGATGATTTCCACCGGCACTGCGAGCAGCTCCGCGACGAGCCTCGGAAAGCGCTCATAGTCGCCTTCGGCCCAGCGATATTCGATTGCGATGTCGCGGCCCTCAACGTAGCCGAGCTCGCGCAGGCCGTCGCGAAACGGGCCGACGAGATTGGCTTCGAGCGCGGCTGTCGAATTGCCGAGAAAGCCGATGCGATGAAGCTTCGTGCTCGATTCGTTCGCGCGCGATGGCGCCGCCTGCGCGAGCGCGATCGCGATCGCGACCAGCGATGCGACGAACGAGCGCCGATCGAGGCGCGTGGGCTTGCGCCGGCGCGCGATCGTCGCGCCGGGTCGAGTCCGGGTGCGCACGGAGGTCGGCATCGCTTTGCCTCTCTACAAAGCCTTGCCCGCCGATGCGGCTGAATGCCGCACCGCCCGCCGCCATGATATGCGGGAACGGGATCGCGCGCGACCTGAAGACGGCGCGCGCTCAGACGAGCGTCGAGGAAGGCTATCCCGATCTCACCGTGGCGACGTGGCTCGGATTGCCGGTCTCCGTGAAAACCCCGCCCGAGATCGTGCAGAGGATCGACGAGGAGGTGATGAAGGCGCTCGCGTCACCTGAGGTGCTGGCGAAATACCCGTGCGGCGTCGACGAGCCCCCGCACTTCGCTCGCCTGCGGCAATTGTGCGCATTGCGCGAGCAGTTCATCGGCGGCGGCCTCGCCAAGCACCGGATCGACGAGTCCGTGGAACTTGCGATCGAGCTCGCGATCGCTCACGGGTCGCTCGAGACTGCCGACCGCGTGCTCGATGCGCTTGTGCAAGCGACGGCCGTCGCGAAGCGTCAGCGCGATCTCGCATGCCGCTTCGCCGATGCAGGCGTCCGATTGCGCGCTTACGCGTTCGCGCAATGCGATCACGCGCGGATCGTTGACGCACGCATCGGAAAACTCGCGCACGCCGGCGGTTCCGAACAGAAGCGCCGCCGCGCATGCATGGTAGACGCTGAACTTGCCTTCGAGCCCGGTGCGCGGCGCGCGCTTGCCGGTGAGCTCGAGCACCAGCGGATGCACGCGAAGCTCGACGCGCTCCACCGCGTCGGCATCGATGTTCGCCTCGTCGCGCAACTGTGCGCATCCGTCGATCGCCGGGTGGATGACGACGCCGCAGGCGAACGGCTTGTACGTGTTCTTCACGATCTCGAAACGTTCGCCGAGGCCCTCGACAATCTCGCGCCAGTCGTGCTTCGTCGAGAACGTCCGCAGCAAGCCGCGCGGCGCTTCGAGTGCGCTCGCCGACGCCGTGAAGCCGTGACGCGCGAGAAGCGCCGACATCAGGCCTGCGCGCGCGGCGGCGCCCGGATGCAGCGGCTTGGTCATCGATCCGAATTGCTCGCGCACGCCGGTCGGCTGCGACGCCGCGATGCCGAGCGCCATCGTCGTTTGCCGTGTATCGAGACCCAAGAGGCGTGAACATGCCGCCGCCGCGCCGAGCATGCCGACCGATCCCGTGATGTGCCAGCCGCGATCGTAGTGATCCGGGTAGATGGCGTTGCCGATCCGGCATTCCACGTCGACGCCGATGACGAGCGCGTCGAGGAGCGCGCGTCCGCTCGTCCCCGAATGTTCGGCAATTGCAAGCGCGGCGGAAGCGACCGGGCCCGCCGGATGAATGATCGTCGCAAGATGCGTATCGTCGAAATCGAACGTGTGCGAAGCGATGCCGTTCAGCAGCGCGGCGCTCGCGATATCGACGCGTTCCGCGCGGCCGAGCACGCTCGCCTGCCTGCTCGGGGCGAGCTCCATCACACCGGCGAGCGCGGCTTCGAGTGTGGGATGATGCGATGCCCCGATCGCGCAGGCGAGCCAGTTGCGAAACGTGCGAAGCGCCTCGCGCTCGACGTGGTCGCCCCATCCTGCCGACGGATGCTCGGCGACGAAGCGCGCGAGCGCGCGCGTGACGGCGGGAACGTCGTTCTCGTCTGCGGCGCCCGGCGCGCTCATTCCTTGATCTCGATGTGCCGCGATTGCGCGAGCTTCGTCCACTTCGCGATGTCGTTTCGCATGTAGTCGCCGAACTGGGCGGGCGTCATCGGCATGGGCTCGAGCGCTTCGCCGGACAGTCGCTTGCGCAACTCCGGCGTCTCGAGTCCCTTGTTGATCTCGGCGTTGAGACGCGCGACGGTCGGCGCCGGAACGTTCGCCGGTCCGACGATCCCGTACCACTGCACGCCGTCGAAGCCGGCGTAACCCGATTCCTCGAACGTCGGCACGTCGGGCAGCAGCGGGTGCCTCCGCACGCCGGTAACCGCGAGCGCTTTGATCTTGCCGGCCTTGATGTGCGGCAGCGCGGCAGCGAGACCGGGAAACATCGCCTGCGTCTGTCCGCCGAGAATGTCGACGAACGCCGGGCCGATGCCGCGATACGGAACGTGCGTGATGTCGGGCAGGTTCGCTTCCAGCTTGAACTGCTCCATCGCAAGATGCGTGAGCGTTCCCGGGCCCGACGATCCGTACGAAAGCTTGCCCGATTGCGTGCGCGCCCAGTCGACGAACTCGCGCAGCGTCGAGACGGGAAGGTTGGACGGCACGACGAGGACGTTCGGCGTGCCGCACACCATCGCGATCGGCGTGAAATCCTTGACCGCGTCGTAGGGCAGCTTGCGCACGGCCGGATTCGTTCCGTGCGTGCCGACGTAGCCGACCATCAGCGTGTAGCCGTCGGGCGCGGCGTGCGCAGTGGCAAGCGAGCCGACGATGCCGCCGCCGCCGCTCAGATTCTCGACGATCACCGGTTGCCCGAACGATTTCGACAGGCGCTCCGCCACCGTGCGCGCGACGAGATCGACGCCGCCGCCGGGCTGCACCGGCGCGATGATTTTGATCGATCGCGTCGGCCACGCATCCTCGGCGTGAAGCGATGGCGCAGCGAACGCGAAGAGCAGTGCGGCAGCGGCGAGCGCCACGCGCTGCATGCACGACGATCGTCTCATCGGAGTCCTCCTCCCGCGCGATGCATCGGAGTCGCATTGTGGCGCGCGCGCTCGCCGAATGCTACCGCGTAGAATCGGCCGCTCTTGCTCGAGGTCCATGAGATGACAGAGTCGCTCCTGCCCGCGATCGAACTCGAGACGGGCGCCAATCCCGATGCCGCGATCGTCTGGATGCACGGACTCGGCGACGACGGCCACGGCTGGTCGCAGGTCGTCCCGTCGCTTCGCCTGCCCGCACATCTCGCCGTGCGCTTCCTCTTTCCGCACGCGCCGATCATGCCGGTGACGATCAACAACGGCATGCAGATGCGCGCGTGGTACGACATTCGCCAGGCGAATCTCGAGGAGCGCGCGGACATCGAAGGCGTTCGCCGCTCGGCAGCGCTCGTCGGCGCGCTGCTTGAACGCGAACGCGAACGCGGGATCGCAAGCGAACGAATGATCCTCGCCGGTTTTTCGCAGGGGGGCGCGATCGCGCTCTACGCGGGATTGCGGTTGCGCGCGCGTCTTGCCGGGATCGTGGCGCTATCGAGTTATCTGATCGCCGCGGATCGCGCTGTGGCGGAAGCGAGCCCCGAAAATCGCGCGGTGCCGATCTTCATGGCGCATGGGCGCCACGACCAGGTCGTCGCCTTCGCGTGGGCCGAGCGCTCGCGCGACGTGCTCGAAGCCGGCGGCTGGTCCGTCGAGTGGCACGCGTATCCGATGGATCACGAAGCCGCAGTTGACGAGATCGAGGCGTGCGGCGCCTTCATCGCGCGTGTCTTGAAAAAACATCAATAACAGCAGCTTAGACAATTAATCTATTGTCGATTCGAGCTATTTCTTCGGCTCGAACGCAAGCGACGCCGAGTTCATGCAGTAGCGCAACCCGGTGGGCGCCGGCCCGTCGGAAAACACGTGCCCGAGATGCGCGTCGCAGGCGGCGCAAACGACCTCGGTGCGGCGCATGTCGTGCGACGTATCCTCGCGCTCCTCGACGTTCGCGGTGGCGATCGGTGCATTGAACGACGGCCAGCCGCATCCCGCGTCGAACTTCGTGTCGGACTCGAAGAGCGGCGTGCCGCAACAGATGCAGCGGTACGTGCCTTCGGCCTCGTTGTTCCAGTACTTGCCGGTAAACGGGCGCTCGGTGCCTTTTTCGCGGGTCACGTGATATTGCTCCGGCGTCAATTGCGCCTTCCAGTCCGAGTCGGTCTTGCGCATGGTGTCCGTCATGATGATTGTCCGTGAAGAATGGCTCGTGCTGCTATAGTCGCTGCTTCCGCTCTTTTCCTTGCACGCGCTCCCCGAATTGGATACTGTCCCCGCCGCGTCGTTCCGCCGGGATGCGCGGGTCATGGGCGTCGTCGGTTTCTCGCATGGCGTCTCGCATTTTCTGCAACTCGCGCTGCCGCCGCTCTTCCCGCTGCTTCGCGCGCAGTTCGACATGTCTTGGACGCTGCTCGGCCTCGTGGCCGGCGCATTCTATGTCGCGAGCGGCGTCGTGCAGTTCTTCATCGGCATCCTGGTCGATCGGGCCGGCGCACGGCCGGTTTTGCTTGGCGGGATGGCGTTGCTCGCATGTGGCACGCTTTGCTGTTCGCTGGTTTCCGGTCCACTGTGGCTCTTTCCGTGCGCGATCGTGATGGGCGCAGGCAACGGCGTGTTCCATCCATGTCACTTCGCGGTGCTCAATGCGAACGTCACGCCGCGGCGACTCGGGCACGCGTATTCGATGCACGCGGTGGGCGGAAACGTCGGCTTCGCACTCGCCCCGGTCGTGAGCTACGGCCTTGGCGCGGCCTTCGGCTTTCGCGTCGCGCTGCTCGCGATGGGCAGCACGGCCTTGCTCGCGGTGGGTCTTCTCGCGACACAGCGTTTCGTGCTGACGTCGCAACGCGCCACCGATGCGGCGAGCACGACATTGGCGAGCGGCATGCGATTGCTAGCGCAACCCGCGATCGTGCTTTGCTTCGTCTACTTCGTCCTGCAAACGGCGGCCAGCGTCGGTATCCAGACGTTTCTCACGCCGACCCTCAACGTGGGCTTCGACGTGCCGCTCGTCGTCGCGACGTCGACGGTCACCGGTTACCTCTTCGGCAATACCGCCGGCATCGTGATCGGCGGTTTTCTCGCGGTGCGCGCGACGAGGCACGATCGTGTGGCGGCCACCGGTCTTCTGGTCGCTGCACTCCTGCTCGCCATCGTCGCGGCGGACACGGCCCCCATCGCGCTCATGCTGCCGATCTTCGTCGCCGTTGGCTTCGCCGTCGGCGCGACGGCGCCATCGCGCGATTTGATCGTGCGCGGCGCGACGCCGCGAGGTGCGGCCGGCCGCGTCTACGGCTTCGTCTATTCCGGCCTCGACATCGGCGCGATGCTCGCGCCCGTGTGGTTCGGCGCAATGCTCGACCGCGGTCTCGCGCGCGACGTGCCAATCGTGCTCGCCGCGTTGTTTCTCTTCGCGATCGCGACCGTCGTGCAGGCGCGGCGCAGCGGCGTGCTGCGTCCGGCCTGATCTCCTTGTAAAGGAATGCCGATGGATCTTGGAATAGCCGGCCGCCGTGCGCTCGTCTGCGCGGCGAGCAAGGGCCTGGGTCGCGGATGCGCCGAAGCGCTCGCGCGCGAGGGCGTCGACGTGACGATCTGCGCCCGTACCGAGGCCGACGTTGCGCGTGCGGCGGACGAGATCGGTCAGCTTGCCGGACGCAAGGTCGCATTCGTCGCGTGCGACATCACGACGCCCGACGGCCGTGCGAAGGCGCTCGCGGCGTGTCCGCAGCCCGACATCCTGGTCAACAACGCGGGCGGCCCGCCGCCGGGCGACTTCCGGGATTGGGATCGCGCGACGTGGATGCGTGCGCTCGACGCGAACATGCTGACGCCGATCGAGCTCATCAAGGCGACCGTCGACACGATGATCGAGCGCAAGTTCGGACGCATCGTCAACATCACTTCGAGCGCGGTGAAAGCGCCGATCGACATCCTCGGACTGTCGAACGGTGCGCGTTCGGGCTTGACCGGATTCGTCGCGGGGCTTGCGCGTAAGGTCGTGCGGCACAGCGTCACGATCAACAATCTGCTGCCCGGGGCGTTCGCGACGGATCGGCTGCGCGCGACGATCGAAGGGCGCGCGAAGGCGGCCGGCATCTCGTACGAGGATGCGCGGGATGCCGCGATGAACGCCACGCCGGCAGGACGCTTCGGCGATCCCCGCGAGTTTGGTGCGATCTGCGCATTTCTTTGCAGCGTGCACGCGAGCTATATCGCGGGACAGAACGTTCTCGTCGATGGCGGCGCATATCCGGGGACGTTCTGACCTCTGATAGCTGAAAGCTGAAAGCTGCCGAATGATCGACCTCTACTACTGGACGACACCGAACGGCCACAAGATCACGATGTTCCTCGAGGAGACCGGCCTCGCGTACACGATCAAGGCGGTCAACATCTCGCGCGGCGAGCAGTTCGCCGCCGACTTTCTCGCGATCGCGCCCAACAACCGGATTCCGGCGATCGTCGACCACGCGCCCGCGCTCGGCGACGGTCCGTTACCGCTCTTCGAATCCGGCGCGATCCTGCTCTATCTCGCCGAGAAGACCGGCAAGCTGATACCCGCCGATCCGCGCACGCGCTGGCATTGCATCCAGTGGCTCTTCTGGCAGATGGCGGGCCTCGGACCGATGGCTGGGCAGAACCATCATTTTGGAAGCTATGCGATCGAGCCGATTCCCTACGCGATCGATCGCTACGTCAACGAGACCGGACGCCTCTACGCGGTGCTCGACAAGCAGTTGCGCGGGCGCGGCTTCATCGTCGGCGAATACACGATCGCCGACATCGCCTGCTACCCGTGGATACAACCCGAACGGCAGCGGCAGAACATCGACGAGTTTCCCGACATCAAACGCTGGAAGGAGAGGATCGCCGCGCGTCCGGCAACGCAGCGCGCCTACGCGCTCGCGAAGACGGTCAACGTGAAGCCGGCGATCAGCGACGAGGAGTCGCGAAAGATTCTGTTCGGACAGGGGAAGCACACGGTCAGGTAGAAGCGCAACGGTCAGTTCCGGAGAGATGTCATCCATAGGGCTGTGATTCATTGCTGTCGCGCGAGCAGCGTCAGGAGCTTCTGATGAATGAATAGCTTCTCTTTACCAAAAGCTCGCTCGCGCAATACGCCGATATCGACAAGCGCTTTGAGATAACGAGACGCCGTCTGGCGCCCGGCGATTTCGGCTTCGACGAGATTTGCGATGCGACCGTATGGCTGTTCGAAGATGACGTCTACCAGTTCTCGGATGTAGATCTTCGGGAGTTTATGCTGATATACGCGGTGGTGTCGGCAGCGAGTCTGCGTATCGCGCCAATCTCGGCCGTTGTCCAGGTTGCCGTTTCTTCCACCGCTCGCAGCATATAGAGCAGCCAAGGTTCCCAGGCGTTGTCGCGCGACACTGCGAGTAACAAGCTGTAATAATCGGTCAAGTGCGCGATGATGTACCGACTGAGGTAAAGGCACGCGTCCCGTTCGTCCATTGCCATCGGTGAATGGATGAATAGCTTCGAACTAATAATGAGCCGCTCCCATCCGCACTAACGGGTCGAGCGTCTCTTCGTTGTAGCGCAGATGCGGCTCCCAGGACCGAGGAGCGCTCATGTCGCTGAGATCCGATTTTCGCGCCACGTACCCGGCTTAAGTCGCGGCCGACGACACGTCAAGCGCATCAAGTCGCTGAAATCGCCTTTTGACAACACGTGGCCGGTAGCGTCGGCCTTCACCGTGTTCTGTCTCCGACTGCTTAACTCCGGCCCTCGTCGAACGCCCGATCACCCTTCGCGCAGGGAACGCCGGTTGCCCGGATTGCCGCGAAATCCTGCAGCGTCCGATCGAGGAGGTGCGTGGGTGCGACGTTTCGCATCGCATTGAAGATCGACTCGATGCGCCCGGGATAGCGGTTGTCCCACTCGCGCAGCATTTCCGCGACCTGCCTGCGCTGCAGGTTCTCCTGTGAGCCGCACAGCGTGCACGGAATGATTGGGAACGCGCAAGCGTCGGCATAACGCGCTAGGTCGCGTTCGCGTACGTACGCGAGCGGCCGGACGACGACGTGCATGCCGTCGTCCGAGGCGAGCTTCGGCGGCATCGTCTTGAGCCTGCCGCCGTGGAAGAGGTTCAGGAAGAACGTCGCGAGGATGTCGTCGCGGTGGTGACCGAGCGCGATCTTCGTCGCGCCGATCTCGCTCGCGACGCGGTAGAGAACGCCGCGTCGCAATCGAGAGCAAAGCGAGCACATCGTGCCGCCTTCGGGAATCACGCGCTTGACGACGCTATACGTGTCCTGCTCCGCAATCACGAATTCGACGCCGCGGCTCTGGAGATAGCGCGGCAGCACGTCGGCAGGAAAGCCCGGCTGCTTCTGATCGAGATTGACGGCGACCATCGAAAATGGCTGCGGCGCGCGCCTTGCGAGCGACAGCAGGATGTCGAGCAGGCCGTAGCTGTCCTTGCCGCCGGACAGGCACACCATCACCTTGTCGCCGGCGCCGATCATGTCGAAGTCGCCGATCGCGCGACCGACGAGTCCGCGGAGCCGCTTCGCGAGGCGGCCGGCTTCGTAGGCGTTCTTTTCGGCGGTGCGCACGGACGATTGCATCGGCCGATTTTAGCATCGCGCCCGACGGCGCTATAATAACGGGCT
>DATGGP010000024.1:0-14315 GCA_035308425.1 Casimicrobiaceae bacterium
AGCCCGTGCTTCGCATTGAGCTGCAGCGCATCGAGCAGGCGCAGCACCTCGTCGAAGTTGCGTCCGGCGCTCATCGGATAGACGAGAATCGCCTTGAGCTTCTTGTCGGGACCGATGATGAACACGTTGCGCACGGTCGCGTTGTCGTTCGCCGTGCGCGGGCCGCCGCCGCTCGCGTTCGGGTGGATCATGTCATACGCTTTCGCGATCTCGAGGTCGTCGCCGCCGATGATCGGATAGTTGACCGCCGTGCCCTGCGTCTCCTCGATGTCCTTCGACCAGCGCGTGTGGTCGGCCACCGGATCGACGCTGATGCCGATGATCTTCGTGTTGCGCTTGTCGAATTCGGGCTTGAGCCGCGCCATCGTGCCGAGCTCGGTCGTGCACACGGGCGTGAAATCCTTAGGATGCGAGAACAGCACCGCCCAGTGATCGCCGATCCATTCGTGGAAGCGAATCTTGCCTTGCGTCGTGTCCGCGGTGAAGTCAGGCGCCGCGTCGCCGATGCGTACCGCCATGGGGTCCTCCGTCGAGTTGGTGGGAGCCGGAATGCCCCGCGGTGCGGGACGCGCCACGTTCGCTTCCGGGCGCCCGGTGAAAACGAATGAACGTCGCAACACGATCAGTATAGCGCCACGCAGCCTGGACTGAGCATCGAAAAACGCGCGAGCCGACGCTTCAGGCGTCGCCGTTATGACGATATTCCGCCGAGCCGCGCATACTGCTCGCGCAGCTTCGCAAGCGTCGCCGTCGCGCTCGCGAGCCGGCTTCGCTCCTGCTCCACGATGGCGCCCGGCGCGCGCGCGACGAAGCCGTCGTTCGCAAGCTTCGCCTGCGATTTCGCGATCTCGCCTTCGTGTCGCGCGATGTCCTTCGCCACGCGCTCGCGCTCGGCAGTGGCGTCGACCAGAACGTCGAGCATGATGCGAAACGGCTCGACGACCTGCGCCGGCGCATTGCGCTTCGGCAACTCGGCAACGATCGAAACGTCGGAGAGACGGGCGAGCGCCTTCAGATAGTCGAGCAAGCCGTCGAGCCGCGACGCATCGCCGGCGATGAACGCCCCCACCTTCCGGCCCGGCGGCAAAGCCATCTCGCTTCGCAGCGAACGCACCGATTCTACGAGCGCCTTGAACGTCTCGATCTGCGCCGAGGCAGCCTCGTCGTGCTTGTCAGAATCGGCCTCCGGATACGGCTGCAGCGAAATCGTCTTCCCCGCCAGTCCCGCGAGCGGCGCAACCGTGTGCCGAAGCTCCTCGGTGATGAACGGAATGAATGGGTGCGCGAGGCGGAGAACCGACTCCAGCACGCGCACCAGCGTGCGCCGCGTCGCGCGTTGCTGCGTCTCGCTGCCGCGGGCGAGATCGACCTTCCCGAGCTCGACGTACCAATCGCAGTACTCGTTCCAGACGAATTCGTAGAGCGCCTTGGCCGCGAGGTCGAAGCGATACTGATCGAGCTGGGTGCGAATCTCTTCGATCGCGTGCTGCAGCTCCGCCTCGATCCAGCGGTCGGCAATCGAAGGCTCGCGCGGCGCCGATTCGTCGAGCCCCACGTCGCTGCCGTCGACGTTCATCAGCACGAAGCGCGTCGCATTCCAGAGCTTGTTGCAGAAGTTGCGATAACCCTCGCAGCGATTGAGGTCGAAGTTGAGCGTCCGATTGAATGTCGCGAGCGACGCGAACGTGAAGCGCAGAGCATCCGCGCCGAACGCCGGAATCCCGTTCGGGTAGTGGTCGCGCGTGCGCTTTGCGACCCGTTCCGCCTGGCGCGGGTCCATCATGTTGGCGGTGCTCTTGGCGACCAGCGTGTCGGCGTCGACGCCGTCGATCAGATCGAGCGGATCGAGCACGTTGCCCTTCGACTTCGACATCTTCTGCCCTTCGGCATCGCGCACGATCGCATTGATGTAGACATCGCGAAACGGCACCTTGCCCGTGAAAAGGGTTGTCGTCATGATCATTCGCGCAACCCAGAAGAAGATGATGTCGAAGCCGGTGACGAGCACCGACGAAGGCAGGAACGTGCGCAGCTCGCGCGTGTCGGCCGGCCAGCCGAGCGTCGAGTGGCACCACAACGCAGACGAGAACCATGTGTCGAGCACGTCGTCGTCACGACGCAACAACGCCGGTGCGCGGCCGAGCTTCGCCGTCGCCTTCGCGCGCGCGTCGTCCTCGGTCATGGCGACGTAGACGTTCCCGTCCCCGTCGTACCACGCCGGAATCTGATGGCCCCACCACAGTTGGCGCGAAATGCACCAGTCCTGGATGTTGTGGATCCAGTGCAGGTACGTCGAGATCCATTCGCCCGGGACGAAGCGCACGCGGCCGCGCTCGCCGGTCTTCGGGTGCACGATGCCTTCGTCGCTCACCGCGTCGAGACACAATTGCTGGATCGTCTTGCGCGGCCATAACGGGTGCGACTCGGGTGCGGGCGTCCGCATCGCGACGTACCACTGGTCCGTCAGCATCGGCTCGACGACTTCGCCGGTGCGGCCGCAACGCGGCACGATCATCTTGTGCGGCTTCTCCGCCACGACGAGTCCGGCGGCCTGCAGGTCGGCGAGCACCGCCTTGCGTGCGACGTAGCGATCGAGACCGCGATATTTCGCAGGCGCGTTGTCGTTGACCGTCGCGTCGAGATTGAAGATCGCGAGCGCTGGCAGTCCATGCCGCTGTCCGACGGCCCAGTCGTTGAAGTCGTGGGCGGGCGTGATCTTGACGGCGCCGGTGCCGAACTGCGGATCCACCGATTCGTCGGCGACGATCGGAATGTCGCGCTCGGCGAGCGGTAATCGCACGCGCTTGCCGATGTAAGCGCGATAGCGCGCGTCGTTTGAATTGACCGCGACGGCGGTGTCGCCGAGCATCGTCTCTGGGCGCGTGGTTGCGACGACGAGCGAGCCCGAGCCGTCGGCAAGCGGATAGCGCAGTTCCCAGATCTTTCCTTGCTCTTCCTCGTTGTCGACCTCGAGATCCGACACCGCCGTCATCAACTTCGGATCCCAGTTGACGAGGCGTTTCCCTCGATAGATGAGGCCGTCGTCATGGAGGCGCACGAACGTTTCGCGCACGGCGGCGGAAAGCCCTTCGTCCATCGTGAAGCGCTCGCGCGACCAGTCGGCCGATGCGCCGAGCCGTCGCATCTGGTTCGTGATCGCGCCGCCCGATTCGCCCTTCCAGGCCCAGACGCGATCGACGAACGCTTCACGGCCAAGGTCGTGACGCGTCAGCCCGGCAGCCTTCAATTGCTGCTCGACGACGATCTGCGTCGCGATGCCGGCGTGATCGGTGCCGACCTGCCAGAGCGTGTTGAAGCCGCGCATCCGGTGATAGCGGATCAAAACATCCATCAGCGTCTGCTGGAACGCGTGCCCCATGTGCAGCGTGCCGGTGACGTTGGGGGGCGGAAGCTGGATGCAATACGGCTTGCTGCCTTGCGCGTAGCTTGGCTCGAAGTAGCCGCGCGACTCCCAGATCGGATACCACTTCGCTTCGATCGCGTGCGGCTCGAAGCTTTTGGCGAGTTCCATGGTCGGTGCCTGCCCGTCTACACCGCGGAGAATCGGGCGCATCAAGTTAGCAAAGTCTTGATTATCGGGGGGAGGCAGTCCTCGCGCTCTGCACCGATTAACCGCTACGAGACGACGGGAGCCGTCGTTGAAGAAGCATCCAGGGCCTGTCCTCCGGCAGAGCCGGGGGCTTTAGATTGTGAGCCGCTCAAAGCGGCTGAAAGGGCCGGCTACCGCGGCCCAAGACTCTTGAGCCTCTTCCATTTTCGTTGAGCCGACCCAAGAAACCCCCCTTGTAATTCCGGGAACCGCGGGTTCTGATCGCTTGAACGTTTTTTGACAAGCGCGGCAGCCCCAATGCTCGCGTTGCGACAGTAGATGATGTCGCCGCGCCGCGGGGCGCGGTGTCCCCTCTACCGCCACACCCCGCATGACATGGTCTTGTGCTCCAGTTCGCGACATCGCGACGACGACGCGACAGACGTCACGCCATCGCAGCCTCCCCCGTTGCAACCTCGCACGCCGGCGCCACCCCCCGTCCGATCGCCTGCGCGATCGCGCGCAGCTTCGTCATCAACGTCACAAACTCCTCGATCGACAGCGCCTGATCGGCGTCGCACCACGCTTCAGCGGGACACGGATGAACTTCGATCAGAAGACCATCCGCGCCCGCGGCTACGGCAGCGCACGACAGCGACGGCACCATCCAGGCCTTGCCGCCTGCATGCGACGGATCGATGATCACCGGCAGGTGCGTCTCCTTCTTGAGGACCGCAACTGCAGTCACGTCGAGCACGTTGCGATAGGCGGTCTCGAACGTGCGAATGCCGCGTTCGCAGAGAATGATCCGGTGATTGCCGCCGGCGGCGATGTATTCGGCCGCCATCAGCCATTCGCTGATCGTCGCGCTCATGCCGCGCTTGAGGATGACCGGCACGTTCACCTTGCCGACTTCCTTCAGCAGATCGAAGTTCTGCATGTTGCGCGTGCCGATCTGGATCACGTCGACGGCGTGCTCGAGGAACGTGTCGAGCATTCGGATATCCATCAACTCGGTGACGATGGGCAAACCATATCGTCCCGCCGCCTCCTTGAGCATCGTCAGTCCTTCGACGCCCTTGCCCTGGAATGTGTAGGGGCTCGTCCGCGGCTTGAACGCGCCCCCGCGCATCAGCCGTGCACCCGCGGAAGCAACGCCTGCGGCCGCCGCCTGCATCTGTGGCACGGTCTCGACCGAGCAAGGACCGGCGATCATTTGCACTTCGTTGCCGCCGATCGGGACGCCGGCGACCTCGACGATCGTGCTCGCCTTGTGCCATTCGCGGGCGACGAGCTTGTACGGCTTCAGGATATGGAGCGATCGCTCGACGCCGGGCAGCGGATCGAACATCTCCGGATCGAGCTTGCGCTCGTCGCCGATCGCACCGATCAACGTTCGCTCGGTGCCGCGCGAGATGTGCACGTCGAGTCCGTGCGCGCGGATCTTCGCTTCGACGGCGGCAATCTCGTGCTCGCCGGCATCGGGTTGCATGACGATGATCATCTTTCTCTCCATTCGCGTGACGTCGAAAACGAATCGGGCGGCCCTTTTGGAGCCGCCCGATCGATGTTGTGTACGTTTTGCTTTGCTGTTACGGTCGCGTGCGGCCCTTCGGTTGCGCCGAATAAAAGAACGCGAACGCCCACCACGCCGCAACGGGCGTGGAGACGGGCCGAAGGTTCGCCGTTTTCATAGCAGCCAGTCTAGCACGCGGTTCGGCCCGCTTTGCAAGCGCTTTTCGATCAGCGGGACGGCCGCAATCGCACGATGGGACCAAAGTGGTCCCCTTTGGTGCCCAGGAGAACGCGATGTCCGCACTCGTATTTCATATGATCGACGGCGCGCCGGAACCCGTCGCGCCGTTCAGCCATGCCGTCGAGGCCGATGGCTGGGTATTTCTCACCGGCCAGATGCCGTTCACCGGTACGTCGAAGACTTCCGTCTATCCTGACACGATCGAGGCGCAGACGCATGCGGTGATGAAGAACCTCGAGACCGTCCTTCACGGATGCGGCCTCGGCTTCGAGCATGTCGCGGCCGCGCGAATCTTCCTGCGCCATTTCGACGATCACTACGCGCGGATGAATGCCGTGTACGCGACATACTTTCCCGCCGATCGGCGGCCCGCGCGGACGTGCATCGGCGTCAACGGACTTGCGCGCGGCGCGCTCGTCGAGATCGATATGATCGCGAAGCGATGACAGACCAGTGCAGGGTCGCAGACGAACCGGCACGAGCTTGCGAACCGACATGGCAATCGCGGCTGCCGCCACCGCGAGTGTCGCCAACTCTTGCCACATGACGAAATTCGATCGGGAGCGAGGGAAAGACGTGCTGCGAGCTGCTCGGGGATAAAGCGCTCGAGTGTGCCTGGCAGACGCAGCTTCCCCAGGCCGATCTTGATCGCCATTTCCCAGCAGCACGCGAGGCTCAGCAGGCACTCGTTGGCGGGATTCGCGATCGCCGCTCGTGCCTTGGGTGACAGCGCCGGCGCATCGTCGATCCAGCACAGGAACACGTGCGTGTCGAGCAGCAAACGCATCAGCAATCCCTGGCACGACTCATTCGGCTGCCCTGCCGACTACGCGCGTCGACTTCGACTCACCTCCCGAGCCGTCGTCGGGCGACCGTGACCTCCATCGCGCGGGGAGACGTAGTCGCTGAAGTCTTCGGGCGTGCTATCGAGATCCGGCGCCATTTCGATCCGTCCCTTGGCGGACCCTGGCCTGCGGGGCGTGCCATCCGCGGCTAGCCGAACGAGCCCGACGAGCGGCTGGTTGTCCCTTGCGACGATCACCTCCTCGCCTGCCCGGCTTTCCGGAGCAGCCCCGAAAAGCGTCCTTTCGCGTCGGCGACGTCGAACGTTGCATGACTCGAATCTCCATTACATATGGTCATTTAGATGACCATCGATCACTCGTCAACGCCGGGCGGTGAACAACTGACGCGGCATTTCACGAACGAATGCTCAGCGATTCTGCCTTCGCCAGCTTTCGATCTCGCGCTCGATCGCCTCGGCAACATAACCGCGCACGAGCTCGCCCAACTCGCGGTTGATCGTCTCGATCAACTGCGCGCTCGCACGCTCGACGATCGGCGCGAGCCGTGCGCCGAGTTGCTCGCGCAGGCCGGTATCGGTGAAAAGATCGAGCCGTTGCAGAACCTGCATCCGGATTTCCTCGATCACGCCCTCCCATTCGCGACCGCGCGAAGGGACAGGTTCATCAGCAACAACGGGCGCCGGTTGCACTGACTGCGCAGGCGGCGGAGCCTTCTCTTCCGCAGGCGGGACTTCGAGAATGAAATCGTCGTCTAGAAACGGCACGCGAGGCGTCGACGAAGACGTTGGCGCGCCATCGTGCGGCGCAGGCGCTTCGTCATGCAGAGCCACCTCGCCAGAATCACCGGCGGCGCTCGCCGTGCCCGCATCCTCTTCGCGCTCCAGCACCTCGGGTGCCGAGTGCTCGGCGGCAACGGCGAGCGCCTCTTCCGCCGATCGGGGAAACGCATCGGGCGATTGCGCCGCGGGCGCTTCAACGATTTCCGAAAATGACTCCGAAGACGGAAATTGTGGCGGCCAATCGAGCACGACGTCGGTCAGCACCGGCACGTCGCCGAGCGAATCGAGCGACATTGGTTCCTCGGTGGTCGGCGAAGGCGCTGGAGGCTCATCGCGTTGAATCGGAGCATCGAGCGCGATTGGATCGGCCGCTGGCGCGGCGTCCGGCAGAATTACTGTAGGCGCGAGCACGTCACGTCCCGTATCGATCGCAGCCGCGAGCGTCGGCACGTCGCCGCTCGTACCGCGTCCCCGTTTGCGATTTCGGCGCATCAGCGCGTCGGCCTGCTCGAGAAGTTCGCGGGCCGTCGGCATTCGTCCTCAGTCACGCCCCGACCAGTCGTGCTGGCGCAGCTCGTAGCCGCGCTCGCGATAGAAGCGATATCGTGTGCGACCGGCGAGCAATTGCGCCTCGTCGGCGCCAACGACTTCCGCGAGCCGCTCGAAGCGACTGAAAAACGGCGGCGGCTCGGGATGCAGGTTGACGAGCACTGTCGCCGGCCCTGCATGCTCGAGCGCCTCGTCGATCCAGATCGGCGTCTCGTTCGCGATCGGGCTTTGCATGCGGCAATGCGGAAGAAACGCGAACGGCGGATCGAGCCACAACAGCCGGTCGAGCGTCGCGGTCGCGCTCGCGTCGGGTGTCAACACGCGCACCGTCATGTGCATTCGATACGCCTTCGCGACGAGCTTCGCGGCCAGCTTGAGCGGCTCGGCCGCATTCGTATAGAAATCGATCGTCGTCACGCGCGCCGTTCGCGAATACGCCCACCAGGCAGACACGAAGCAGCGCCATTCATGCCAGCGCCTCCTGCGATAGAAGCCATGTCGCGAGCATCGGCACGGGCCGCCCCGTAGCGCCCTTTTCCTTGCCTTCCTTCCACGCGACGCCGGCAATGTCCAGGTGCGCCCAGTCGTACTTGCGCGCGAATCGCGACAGAAAGCAGGCGGCGGTGATGCCGCCGCCCGCGCGAATGCCGACATTGGCAAAATCGGCGAAATTGCTCGCAAGCGCCTCCTGGTAATCGTCCCAAAGCGGCATCTGCCAGCCGCGATCGTACGCGTCATCGCCCGCCGCTATCAGCGCGCGCGCGAGCGAGTCGCTGTTGCTGAAGACGCCGCATGCGACGTGACCGAGCGCGACCACCATCGCGCCGGTGAGGGTGGCGATGTCGACGACCGCATGCGGCTCGTAGCGCTCGGCGTAGGTGAGCGCGTCGGCGAGGATCAGTCGTCCTTCGGCATCGGTGTTGAGCACTTCGACGGTTTGTCCGGACATCGATTTCACGATGTCGCCGGGCTTCGTCGCCCTGCCCGACAGCATGTTTTCGCACGCGGGGATGAGGCCGACGAGGTTGAGCTTCGCCTTGAGCTCGGCGATCGCGCGAAAGGTGCCGAGCACCGACGCGGCGCCGCACATGTCGAACTTCATCTGGTCGAGATCGGTTGCGGGCTTGATCGAGATGCCACCGGTGTCGAATGTAATGCCCTTGCCGACGAGCACGAACGGCTTTTGCTTGCGAAGCGCTTGCTCGTACTCGAGCACGATGAAGCGCGGCGGCTCGTCGCTGGCATTGGTGACCGACAGGAACGAGCCCATGCCGAGCGCCTCGATCTGTGGGCGCTCCATCACGGTGACCTTGATGTCGGGAAACTCGCGGCCGAGCTCCTGCGCGCGCTCCGCGAGATAGCGCGGCGTGCAGACGTTGGCCGGAAGATTGCCGAGGTCCCGGGTGAGATCCATGCCGTGCGCGATTGCAAGGCCGCGCGCGGCCGCTGCTTCGCCGGCGCCGAGGTCCGAACGCTGCGGCACCGACAGTGTCAGCTTGCGAAGCGGCCGGCGCACCTCGGTGGGCTCGCTCTTCATCTGCTCGAAGCGGTAGACGGCGTCCATCGCGACGATCACCGCGTGCTCGACGCGCCATGCAACTTCGCGCCGCTTGACCTTTTCCTCGGTCAGGTACAGGACCGCCTCGTAGGAGCCCGTTTCGTTCAGCAGCTTGACGGCGCTGCGGATCCCCTGGCGAAACTCCTTGTCGCGAAAGTCGCGCTCCTTGCCGAGGCCGATCAGGAGAACGCGATCGGCCAGCGTGCCGCGAACGTTGTGCAGCAGAAGGGTCGCGCCAAGCTTCCCTTCCATGTCGCCGCGGCGGATGATTTCGCTGATGTAGCCGTTCGAGGCGCGATCGATCAGTTCCGCCGACAGCGAAAGCTTGCGATTGTCGAAGACCCCGACGACGACGCACGCGCTGCGCTGTTTCTCGGGGCTTCCGCTTTTTATGGTAAATTCCATCCGATCCCTCAGGGTCCTTCCCTTCGCGTTTTTGTCCGACAGAGCGGTTACTCACGCATTATCGGCAAAACGCGCCAAAAAAGTCAAAATTTTCCCGCCGTCATGATTTTCCGGCGTAGCCTGGTCCGCGAGCTGACGGCGACCGCGGTAGGCCTGTTCCTCGTCCTGCTGGCGATTCTCTTTACCAACTTGGTGTTGCGGCTGCTGGCGCGGGCGGCCGGCGGATCGATCGCGCCGGACGGTATCCTGGCGCTGCTCGGGTTCAACGCGCTCTTTTATCTCAACATCCTGCTGTCGGTCGCGCTGTTCCTGACCGTCCTGTTGACCCTTTCGCGCTGGTATCGGGACAGCGAGATGATTGTCTGGTTCACGTCCGGACAGTCACTCATGGCGTGCCTGAAGCCGATTCTGTGGTTCGCGGCCCCGTTTCTCGTCGGAATCGTCGTGCTGTCGCTTTATCTTTCGCCGTGGGCGGAGCAGCGCAAGAACGAGTTCGAGCGCCAACTCGAGGCGCGCGACGATCTGTCGGTCGTCACACCCGGCTTGTTTCGGGAGTTTTCCCGCGCGAACCTCGTCGTGTTCGTCGAGAGCATCAATCCGTTCGACAATACGGTGCGTAACGTCTTCCTGCATTCGATCGAGAACGGCCAGGAAGCGGTGACCGTCGCCTCGCGCGGCAGGCTCGAGGACGAGCAGAACGGGGACCGCTTCATCGTGCTCGAGCACGGTCGGCGCTACCAGGGCACGCCGGGGACCGCCGACTATCGCGTGGTCGAGTTCGAAAAGCTCGGGCGGCGCATCGAGCCATCGGAAGTTCGCACGCTGCCGACCTCGACCAAGGCGATTCCGACCCCGGCGCTCATTGCATCGAATGGACGCGTCGAGCGCGCCGAGCTGTTCTGGCGCATCTCGGTGCCGATCGAGGCGGTGATACTGACGCTGCTGGCCGTGCCGCTGTCGTACGTGAATCCGCGCATGGGGCGCTCGTTCAATCTGGTAGCGGCAGCGTTCCTGTACATGCTCTACAGCAACTGCCTCAACATCGTGCAGAGCATGATCGCGCAGGGGCGCATCGACTTGTGGGCAGGACTCGCGCTGCCGCACGTGGTCGCGCTGCTCGTCGTCGTCGTGCTCTTCCGCCACCAGCTTTCGGTGAGCGGATTGTTCGCGCGCGCACCGCAAACGCCCGAACCTGTGCCGACATGAAGACGCTCTCCCGTTACATCGGCCGCGATGTGTTGCTCGCGACGCTCCTGATCTTTGGCGCGCTGCTCGGGCTGTTTGCGTTCTTCGACCTCATTCACGAGCTCGGCGACGTCGGCCGCGGCGATTACACGATCAGCCGCGCACTGCTTTTCGTAACGCTCAACCTGCCGTCGCGGCTTTACGAGCTGTTTCCTGTCGCGGCGCTGATCGGGACGCTGTTCGCGATCGCACAGCTCGTTGCCAACTCCGAATACACAGTGATGCGCGCGTCGGGCATGTCGCTCGGACAACTCGCGTGGTCGGTGCTGCGTGTCGGCATTCCGCTCGCCGCCGCGACGTTTCTCGCCGGCGAATACGTCGCGCCGCCCGCCGAGCGGATCGCGCAGACGGTGCGCGCGTCGGACAACGAGTCGCGCGTGGTCGCGCAGCAATTCGAGTCGGGCTTCTGGTTCAAGCAGGATCTGACGTTCGTCAACATCCGCACGGTGCTCGCCGACATGTCGCTGATCGGCGTCCGCATCTACGAATTCGGCAAGGATCTGCGCCTCAAAAGCGTGCGCGTCGCGCAGTCGGGGACGTTCGTCGGCAACGGACAATGGAAGCTCACGAACGTGCGATCGACCGAGATCGACGCTGATCAGACGCACGTGTCGACACAGCCGGTGTACATCTGGACGACGGTACTGCGCCCGTCGATCCTGAACGTCTACCAGGTCGCGCCGGAGCGGCTCGAGCTCGGCGCGCTCTACGACAACATTCGCGTGCTGGGGCGCAACTCGCAGAAAACGTCGCGTTTCGAGATCGCGTTCTGGAACAAGATTTTCTACCCGGCGGCGGTGCTCGTGATGATGGTGCTCGCGCTGCCCTTCGCGCATTTCCAGCGACGACAGGGCGGGCTCGGCTTCCGCATCTTCGCCGGCACGATGATCGGGCTATCGTTCTTTCTGCTCGGGCGGCTCTTCTCGAACCTGGGCGTGCTGAACGATTGGCCGCCACTCTTCTCGGCCGTGTTCCCGCTTGCCCTATTTACGGCGATCGCGCTCGGGATGCTGCATTTCATCGAGCGACGGTAGGACCGAAATCGGTGCCAGAGATGTATTTCCCGGCGCTACAGCCGCGAGTCGTGGCGGCTGTTCGGGAAATACATCTCTGGCACCGATTTCCCGGCGCCGATTCTGGCTACTGCTCCACCGCCTCGACGTTCGCGTACTTGTGCTGGCGCTCGCCGCGCACGCCGAAGCTCACCTTGCCGTCGACGAGCGCGAACAGCGTGTGGTCCTTGCCCAAGCCGACGTTACGGCCCGGATGAATGCGCGTGCCGCGCTGGCGCACGATGATGCCGCCGGCGCGGATCGCTTCTCCCGCGTAGATCTTGACGCCGAGCCGCTTCGATTCCGAATCGCGGCCGTTGCGCGAACTGCCGCCTGCTTTTTTGTGTGCCATCGTAATTCCCCGTCAGCCGACGATCGCTTCGATGCGAAGCTCGGTGTAGCCCTGCCGGTGCCCCTGATGCTTCTGATAGTGCTTGCGCCGGCGCATCTTGAAAATGCGAATCTTCTCGCCGCGCCCGTGCGCAAGCACGGTCGCTTTCACGCTCGTACCCGTCAACAGCGGCTGGCCGAGGCGAGCACTTTCGCCTTCGCCCACCATCAGCACGTGATCGAGGGTCACTTCGCTGCCGACGTCCGCCGCCAGCGATTCGACCTTGAGCTTTTCCCCGGGGGCTACCTTGTATTGCTTGCCGCCGGTTTTGATGACCGCGTACATCAGTGCACTCCCGAATGGGTGGTGGAAGCCGACGCTCCGCCGCGATGTTTGCCCTGCATCGGCCGTCGTTCGCGGTGCCGTTGCATGCAAGCCCGGCATCGCGATTCCCCGAAACGGGCGTACCCGCCCGCAAAGGAAAGCCTTGGATTATAGCGTTTTCGAACCAGATGCACCAATTCGGCCGTTACACCGCGGTCGCTCTCCGTTGACACCGCAAGGCGTGCAGCGAACTCCGGTAGAATTGCGCTCCCGCCGGACGGGGCTCGACATCTCCTTGCCGAGTCCCGCAATTGCAGACGCCAGCCGCGTCGCTCGCCCGTGACCCTCGAATTCCTGAACCCCGTGATCGGCGACGACATGGCCGCCGTCGACGGCGTGCTGCGGGAGAGCCTGCGCTCGAACGTCGTGCTGATTCGCGAGGTCGCGAGCTACATCATCGCCGGGGGTGGCAAGCGCCTGCGCCCGGCGCTGCTGCTCCTCGCCGCGCGCGGTTGCGGCTATGCGGGGCGCGATCATCACGTGCTGGCCGCCGCGATCGAGATGATCCACACCGCAACGCTCCTGCACGACGACGTCGTCGACGAATCGCAGTTGCGCCGCGGCCATGCCACGGCCAACGCGCAGTTCGGCAATCCCGCGTCGGTGCTGGTCGGCGACTTCCTGTATTCGCGCACGTTCCAGTTGATGGTGGGCGTGAATCACATGCGCGTGCTGTCGATCATTGCCGACGCGACGAACCTGATCGCCGAGGGCGAAGTGCTGCAGTTGATGCAGGCGGGCAACGCTGCGCTCGACGAAGGCGCGTACTTCGCGGTGATCGAGCGCAAGACCGCGAAGCTCTTCGAAGCGGCCGGCCGGCTCGGCGCCGTCCTCGGAAACGCGAGCGCCGCGTGCGAAGATGCGCTCGCCCGCTACGGAACACATCTCGGCATCGCGTTCCAGATCATGGACGACGTACTCGACTACTCCGGCGATGCCACCGAAATCGGCAAGAATCTGGGCGACGATCTCGCCGAAGGGAAAATGACGCTGCCGCTGATCCGCGCGCTGGCCGTGGGCACGCGCGAAGAAGCGGCGCTGATCCGCCACGCAATCGAAGGCGGCGGTCTCACCGATTTCGCGCCGGTGCTCGCGGCGCTGCATCGCACCGGTGCACTTGCGTATGCGCGCGACCGCGCGCGCACCGAATCGGAGGCGGCAGCCGCGTGCGTGGACGTGTTGCCGCCCTCGCCCGCGGCATCCGGTCTGTTACAATTATCAGCCTTCGCTGCGCGGCGCAGTTACTAGAAAATTCCCGAGCGCGCACGCGAAATTCCGCGGTCGACGTCGGGGTGTAGCTTAGCCTGGTAGAGCGCTACGTTCGGGACGTAGAGGCCGGAGGTTCGAATCCTCTCACCCCGACCATAAAAACAATAACTTGCATCAATAGTCCGGCCACCGCGCAACGCGGTAAGTGCCCGGTAAGTGCGATAGAAGCGAATCTAGCTACCGTCGTCGTCCGCTTCGTGTCCCGCCTGACTCCTCGGATTCCTAACTAGCAGCAGCGACGACAGCAGCGGCCCTTCCTGCAGCCGTGCCGCGGGGCCTGCGCGGCCTCTGTCGTGTCAAGTAGGAAATGCTTCGGTAGGTGGGTTGAAGAGCATTCGCGCAAGAGATTGGCCGCGCTTCGAAATGAGTTGGACGGCGGCGAGGACCAGCGGTATGGTCGCCGCGCAGTGAATCAACCACACAGTCCCCAGCGAAAAAAGAATTACTTCCAACCACTGAGGGGGCGGAGGGGGATTAGCAGACCATAGGGCGCCCGCATTTGCCCATATCCAAAATTTGCGTGATCATCGCGCGGCTTTTACCCCTTTTACCACCATGGCGTCGATTGGGGACGCGGCAAACGATGCGGTCGGACAACACTGACGCTCAATTCGAATCGGTTCTCACCGGG
>DATGGP010000025.1:0-165895 GCA_035308425.1 Casimicrobiaceae bacterium
TGCTTCGGTGTCCAGCCGAAAAGGCCCCAGCTCGTAGACCGTGCGCATTGCGTCTGGGGTGGCCCGGTGCGACACGGCGTACAGGCGTGCCGCTGCCGAAATTCGATGTCGGACCAGGGCGCCGGCATCGTTTTAGTGAAATTTTAGGGATGTTACAGGACTTCGCCGCCTTGCTCGTCGAAGATCGCCAGCGACGGCAAGGCAAACACGGAGGCAATCGTGAACGCGGAATCTCAAAGGCACGGCGATCCCTCGATCGACGGTCATATGATCGTTGTCAATGACGGGCACTCGATCGCGATGTACGAACGAAGCGGCGAGTGGTATGTGGCGGAATTCCGTAACGGCCAGGGCGAGTTCACGCGCGCAGGCGCATGGTTCCGCTCGAACGCCGAACGCCTTCGGCACTATCGCGACGGGCGCGCCGCTGCGCTGTCCTCTCCGTCTCTAACGCCAGAGACGCAAAAAAACATCGCGCGACTTCATGCCCAGCGTGAGGCTCGGCAGCAGGCGATGCGCGATTTGCGCAAAAAGGTCGCCACGACAGTCAAGCGTTGCCTGCTCGGCGTGATCGGCTGGAGGCGCGCGTCTGTGTCGGAAACCAATTGAACTCCGTCCCGGCGTCGAAACCATCGAGTTGCCGATTTCTCGCCGCATGGAAAACATCATGTACAGCCACGCTATCGACGCAAACGCCAGGGGCCACACCCCTGGCGGAAAAACGCGCAGCGGCCGCTTCATCCCGCTGATCATCGGTCTTTGGGCCTGGTGCGCGATCCAGGCGCTGTTGATGGCAACATCGGCCAATGTGAATGCGACGGGCGCATGGGGCGATCTCGAAACAGCAGTCGTCATATTGGTCGCGTCCACCATTTCCAGTGTGGCCGGATTCGCTTTCGCCGCACTGGCCGGCATTGGCCTCGCCTTGCTGACCCAGGATCCGGTTCGTGTGGTGCATACGATCGTGGTGTGCTCGATCGCAACGCAACTCTATTGCGTATGGCAACTGCGGGCGCAGATCAGGTTGCGAGTTCTCGCACCCATGCTCCTCGCCGGTGCGCTCACCGTCCCTTGCGGAACGTGGCTACTCCTGCACGTTCATGCAAGCGCATATCGCCTTGGCCTTGGCGCATTTCTAATGGCGTACGGCGCTTTCTCGATCCTGCATTCGCCGAAACGCAGCATACCGGCAACGCCGTTGCGTGACGCACTTGTCGGTGCGCTGGCCGGCTTTGTCGGCGGCCTGACGGCGTTCCCGGGAGCGTTGATGACGATCTGGTGCTCGCTTCGCGGCATCGACAAGACCCGACAACGCGCGATCTACCAACCGTTCATCCTCGCGATGCAGATCGTAACCGCTGCTTCGCTTCATTTTCTGGGACGCGCGCAACTCGGCGCTCAACACGACCTGCGGTTTGTCGCCTTTGCCATTGGCGGCGCCACGATCGGTTTCGCTTGCTTCCGGCGGTTGAGCGGCGCCCAGTTTCGCGTTGCACTCAATGTGCTGCTGATCGTGTCCGGCGTCGGGTTGCTCGCCACGGCGCTCGGAATGCGCTGACGCTCTATCTCTTCTCCAGCAGCAGTGTCGCTTCCTTGCGCAATATGGGAATGAGTCGTTTCGCTGCTTTGGCCAGAAGCCAGGGCAACGACACTTCGATACGCATTGCATCCTCCAGCACTTCAATGCTCCCGGCCGCGGTTTGTCCGAGCGCGCGCATGCGAAAGCGCACGGTATCTCCGTCCCAGGCCTCCGGCTCCATGGCGATCATCGGTCCGAGGTGACCGCTGGTACGGGCGAAGCCTTCCTTGATGCGGCGAATCGCTTCGGCCTTTCCGAGGCGATGGCCGATGATGACCGTGACGGTATCGCTCATGAAAAGCGGGACTGGGTTGCGCGGACGTGCATGCGCTCATTATGATCGAATGGTAGTCGCGGTTGCGCTGAATCCGTAATGCTGCTCTTGCTCGGAAAAGCGACCAGCTTGTGGTGATTGATCGCCATCGAGCACGAAGCGCACACGGCCCACTTTGTTATCCTTGCGCCGCCGCGCTCCGTTGCGCCGCGCCTCTCCATTTTCCTGTATCGGTGTGAAAAGGTATGAACACGCGCTTTCTCGCAGCTCTGCTCGCACTCTCGATCACCGCTCCGGCTTTCGCCGCGATCAAGGAGACGCCCGTCACGTACAGCGATGGCGAGACGCCCATGAAGGGTTTCGTCGTGTACGACACTGCGAAAAACGGCAAGCGGCCGGGAATTGTGATGGTGCACGAGTGGTGGGGTATCACCAGGCACATGCACAACGAGGCGCGCCGACTTGCGCGCCAGGGATATACGACTTTCCTTGCCGACATGTACGGCGACCGCAAGACGGCCGACAACCCGAAGGACGCGGGCGCTCTCGCCAGCTCGGTCATGAAGAACCCCAAAGTGATGGAAGCGCGCTTCAACGCCGCGCGAGCGGAGCTCGCGAAACAACCGACGGTCGATCCCGCGCGCATTGGCGCGGTGGGTTACTGCTTTGGCGGCGCAGTGGTCATCAACATGGCGAGGGCAGGGGCCGATTTGGTCGGGGTCGTGGGTTTCCACGCTTCGCTCGGCCTCGATACGCCAGCGCCCGCGCCGGGCACGGTGAAGGCGAAGGTCCTCGTCTTGAATGGCGCTGACGATTCGTTCGTGAAAAGGGAGGAGTACGCGACATTGAAGGCCGACATGGACGCGGCGAAGGCCGACTACCGCGTGATCGAATATCCCGGCGCCATGCACGCGTTCACCAACCCCGAAGCGACCGCGCTCGGCAAGAAATTCAACTTGCCGCTGCGCTATGACGCGAAGGTAAACAAGGAAGCGGAGGGCGAGGCGTCCAAATTCTTCGCCGCCGTGTTCAAGCAGTAGCCGCCGCGAGTATCGCTCGAGCGGAAGGCGGCGTTCGTGACGATGTTCGCACGCCGTCGCGGGCTTGAATCTCGCGGCGGCGCCGTTTTCCTTCAAATTTGCGTTACCGGAATTCCCCTGATGCGCCGCTGCCATTCGCGCGGACCCGCTTGATGTACTGATTCGCCCGCGGCGCTCACGGCTACCGTGACCGGCATATCGCGCACATCGAACTCGTAGATCGCTTCCATGCCGAGATCCTCGAATGCGATCACGCGCGCGGCCCGTATGGCCTTGGAGACGAGATAGGCCGCCCCGCCGACAGCGATGAGATAGGCGGCACGATGACGACGAATGGCGTCGATTGCCGTCGAACCACGCTCGGCCTTGCCGATCATCGCAAGGAGTCCGAGCGCGAGCATCATGTCGGTGAATTTGTCCATCCGCGTTGCGGTGGTCGGTCCCGCCGGGCCAACCGGCTCGTCGCGAACCGGATCGACGGGCCCGACGTAATAGATGACGCGATTGCGGAATTCCACCGGCAGCGGCTCACAACGGTCGAGCATCTGCTGAATGCGCTTGTGCGCGGCGTCGCGTCCGGTGAGGATACGTCCCGTGAGCAGCAGTTGTTCGCCGGGTGCCCAGCGCGCGACTTCCTCGGGCATCAGCCGGTCCACGTCGACGCGGCGCGCCTGTGGTGAAGGCATCCAATCGACGTCGGGCCATGTGGACAGATCAGGTGGCTCGAGCGCGACCGGTCCCGATCCATCGAGCACGAAATGCGCGTGACGCGTCGCCGCGCAGTTGGGGATGATCGCGATCGGCAAGCTGGCGGCATGCGTCGGATGATCGAGAATCTTCACGTCGAGCACCGTCGAAAGCCCGCCGAGGCCCTGCGCCCCGATGCCCAGTGCGTTGACTTTTTCGTAGAGCTCGAGGCGCAATTCCTCGATGCGGTTCGCGGGGCCGCGCGACGCAAGTTGCTGGATATCGATCGGGTCCATTAACGCTTGCTTGGCGAGCAGCATCGCTTTCTCGGCGGTTCCCCCAATTCCGATGCCGAGCATGCCGGGCGGACACCAGCCGGCGCCCATCGTCGGCACTGTCTGCACTACCCAGTCCACGATCGAATCGCTTGGATTGAGCATCGTGAACTTCGACTTGTTCTCCGATCCACCGCCTTTCGCGGCGATCTTCACGTCCACTGTCTCGCCCGGCACGAGCTCGACATGCACGACGGCGGGCGTGTTGTCGCGCGTATTGACGCGAGCTCCGGCGGGATCGCGCACGATCGAGGCGCGCAACGGATTGCCAGCGTCGAGATAGGCTTCGCGGACGCCCGCGTTCACCATATCGCTCAGCGACATCGTCGCGTCGCTGAAACTTGCGTTCATGCCCACTTTCAGGAACGCGACCACGATGCCCGTGTCCTGGCAGATCGGGCGATGACCCTGTGCGCAAAGTTTCGAGTTGGTGAGGATCTGGGCGATCGCATCGCGCGCCGCAGCTGACTGCTCCGCGCGATACGCTTCGGCGAGCGCAGTGATGTAGTCCTGGGGGTGGTAGTAGGAGATGTACTGCAGCGCGTCGGCGACGCTCTGGATCACATCAGCCTGCCGAATGTTCCTCATGAAGGCTCCCGCGGCCGTACTCGACGTCGGACTCCGGATGGACCACGTTCCAAAAGGGCATAGTGTAGGACGCATTGGCACGACGCATTCGCCATCGCAACCTTTGCGAAAGCGCGGCAAGTAAGATATCCGTGACGACGGACGACGGCCAGCGTCAGGCCGAGCCGCCGCTTCGAAACTACGCGAGGAGGGACCGTCGCGTGCTACCGGATCTGGTTTCGCTGGCGCTATTCCTGCGCGCCGTCGAAACGAACAGCCTGTCGAAAGCGGCCGAGCAGTCGCATATCGCGCTCGCAGCCGCAAGTCGGCGCATCGCGTTGCTCGAGCATCGGTTCGGCGTGCAGCTCCTGTATCGCTCGTCGCAAGGCGTCGACCCGACACCTGCCGGAAGAGCGCTCGCGGTTCACGCTCGCCGGCTGATCGAGCAGGTGGAGAAGCTGCAGGCGGATCTGTCGGACTACGCCAAGGGCGTCAAAGGCCATATTCGCCTGAAGGCGAACACCTCGGCGATCGCGCAGTACCTGCCGAGCGATCTCGCGAAATTCGCAGCGTCGTACCCCGACGTGAAAATCGAGCTGGACGAAGCGCGCAGCGGTGAAATCGTTCAGGCGTTGCGCGACGGCAAGGCCGACATCGGCGTGGTCATGGTCGGCGTCGGGGTCGAAGGGCTCGCCAGCTTCGAGTACAAGCGCGACCGCCTCGTTGCCGTCGTCCCGCGCGGCCACGATCTGCATGTGCGCCAGGCGCGGTTCAACCAGCTCTTGAAATACGACCTGGTCGCGCTGGACAGCTCGGCAGCAATGATGCGCCTGCTCGCTGACGCGGCGCTTGGCGAAGGCCAGCCGCTGCGGCTTCGCGTGCAGGTCAAGAGTTTCGAGGCCGTTTGCAAGCTGGTGCAGGCGGGCATGGGGATCGGCGTGCTGCCCGAAGTGGCCGCGCTGGACTTCGCGCCGAAAATGGGCCTGCGGCTCATACGCCTGACCGATTCGTGGGCCGAGCGGACCATGCGCGTCTGCGTGCGCGATGTCGATGCTCTGCCGCAGATCGCGCGCAAGCTCGTCGAGCAGCTCGTTGGCTTCGAGCGCCTTCGCAAAGCGCGAAGCCTGCCCTGACGAGATTCTAATTTCGCACCGGCCCGTTCACGCCTAGACTGCGCTTCGATAGCGCGCACTTCGTGCCGCGCCGCATTTTGTGGAGGCGAACGATGGGCAGGCTGTTCATCGATGGCAAGTGGGCCGCGGCGGCGAGCGGCGAAACGATCCCGGTGATCTCGCCTGTCGACGGCGAGGTTTTCGATACGATCCCGCGCGGCCGCGATGCCGACGTCGACAAAGCGGTGAGCGCCGCGCGGCGTGCACGCGACGGCGCTTGGGGCAGGCTCAGCGGCGCCGAGCGCGGGCGCATTCTCACGAATCTTGCACAGAAGATCGCCGATGACGCCGAGGCTCTTGCCGACCTCGAGGCACGCGACACCGGCAAGCCGATGTCGACGGCGCGCAACGACATCCAGGTTCTCGCCCGTTACTTCGAGTTCTACGGCGGAGCCGCCGACAAGGTGCACGGCCAGATCATCCCGTTTCAGAACGGGTACACGGTGTCGCTGCTTCGCGAGCCGCTCGGCGTTACGGCGCACATCACGCCGTGGAATTATCCTGCGCAGATGCTTGGGCGCACGATCGCCCCCGCGCTCGCGATGGGTAACGCCGCGGTGCTGAAGCCCGCCGAAGATGCGTGCCTTTCCACGTTGCGCATCGCGCAGCTCGCCGCCGAAGCGGGACTGCCCGAGGGCGCGTTCAACGTCGTCACCGGTTACGGGCACGAAGCGGGCGCGGCACTCGCGGGGCATCCCGGCATCGACTTCGTCACGTTCACCGGCTCGAACGAGGTCGGTACGCTGGTGCAACAGGCCGCCGCGCGCAACGCGGTCAAGTGCGTTCTCGAGCTCGGCGGCAAGTCTCCGCAGATCGTGTTTGCCGATGTCGACGTCGAGCGCGCCGTGCCGATCATCGTCAAGGCGATCGTGCAGAACGCCGGCCAGACGTGCACGGCGGGAAGCCGCCTGCTCGTCGAGAGCTCGATTTACGACCAGTTCGTGGCGAAGGTCGGCGATGCTTTTGCCTCGCTGCGGGTCGGCACGCCGCAGATGGACTACGACTGCGGTCCGGTGGTGAATCGTGCGCAGTTCGAGCGCGTGAACGGGATGATTCGCACGGCGAAGGATGCGGGCGTGCCGGTCGTTTCACAGGGTCAGCTCGCACCGGGACTGCCGGCGGGCGGCTACTTCGTGCGGCCCGTATTGTTCGGCAACGTGCCACGTCAAAGCGAAGTCGCGCACAAAGAAGTGTTTGGTCCCGTGCTCGCCGCGCTTCCGTTCGAGGACGAGGCGGATGCCATCGCGCTCGCGAACGCGACCGACTATGGCCTTCTCGCCGCAGTATGGACCGAGAACGGTGGCCGCCAGCAGCGCGTTGCGAAGGCGGTGCGGTGCGGCCAGGTGTTCGTCAACTGCTATGGAGCGGGCGGCGGCGTGGAGCTGCCGTTCGGCGGCGTGAAGCGCAGCGGCCACGGCCGTGAGAAAGGTTTTCTCGCGCTCGAGGAGATGAGCACGACGAAGACCGTAGTGCACTGGCACGGCTGAAGGATGGAAATCGTCGTCGACGACCGATCGCGCGCGGTGCCCGCTCGCATCGAGGGATACGGCGAGGTACGCCCGTTCGCCGGCGCATTCGCCAATCTCGGCAGCGTGCAAAAGGCGCCGGTGCGGCTCACGAGCGCCGTGCCGGGGCGTTCGAAGCTGCTGCGGACGATGCGCGAGGTGATCGAGGCGTGCGGCCTGCGCGATGGAGGTGTCGTCTCGTTCCATCATCACTTGCGAAACGGCGATCGAGTGCTCGAGCTCGTGCTCGCCGAAATGGAGCGCGCAGGACTGCGCGACATCACCATCGCACCGAGCTCACTGTTTCCCGTTCATGCGGCGCTCGTTGACTACATGCAACGCGGCGTCGTGACCGGGATTCACACGGCGTACATGACAGGGCCAGTCGCCGACGCGGTTTCGCGCGGCATCCTGACCAAGCCGGTCACGATGTGCACGCACGGTGGCCGCGCGCGTGCGATCCAGTCGGGCGATCTTCGCGTCGATGTCGCATTCATCGGCGCGCCGACGGCCGACGCGTACGGCAACATCAACGGGGTCGACGGCGAGTCGGCGTGCGGTAGTTTGGGCTACGCCACGGTCGATGCCGAATGCGCACGGACCGTCGTCGCCGTGACCGACCACCTTGTGGATTACCCGGCATGCCCGATCGATATCACGCAGGACCACGTCGACTTCGTCGTTGCCGTCGACTCGATCGGCGACGCGCGGGGCATCGTGTCCGGGACGACGCGGCCGACGAGCGATCCCGTCGGTCTCGCCATTGCGCGCACGACCGCGGACGTGATCGCGGCGTCGGGATTGCTGGTGGATGGCTTCTCGTTCCAGACCGGCGCCGGCGGCATCTCGCTCGCCGTGGCCGCCGAGGTGGCGCACCGCATGCGCGAGCGCAACGTGCGCGGCAGCTTCGCCTCGGGTGGTATCACCGGAGCGATCGTGGACATGCTGCACGCCGGATTGTTTCGCGTGCTGTTCGACGTGCAGTGCTTCGACCTCGCGGCCGTCGATTCCTATCGTCGCGATGCCGCACACCTGGGGATGAGCGCCTCGATGTACGCGAACCCGCACAACCGCGGCGCCATCGTGAACATGCTCGACGCGATGATTCTCGGCGCCGCCGAGATCGACGTCGACTTCAACGTCAACGTCACGACCGGCACTGATGGCGTCATCATGGGTGGCTCGGGAGGCCACGCCGACGCCGCCGCCGGCGCGAAGCTCGCGATCGTGACCACGCGCCTCAATGCGGGCGGTTATGCGAAGGTCGTGGAGCGCGTGACGACGATCACCACACCGGGCGAGACCGTCGACGTGCTGGTGACCGAAGCCGGCGTGGCCGTGAACCCGAAACGCGCCGAGTTGCGAGACCGGCTCGCACATGCAGGACTTCGCGTCGTTCCCATCGAACAGCTCGAGAAGCTGGCGGCCCGTGGCGTCTCGCTGTCGCACACGCGCCCGAAACACGCGCGCGTTGTCGCCGTCGTCGAGTATCGCGACGGGACAGTCACCGACGTCGTGCGCGCTGTTGCGTAGAGATGGAGCTTCAGCGCCCGAGAATCGCGCGCAACCTTGCCGCCATCGCGTCGTCGATCGCGCCGCTACGCAGGCCAAGCGGAATCGTGCGATCGCAAACCACGCGGTAGAACTCGAGCACGTCCGGCCCGAGCGGCGCAAGCGCCGCCGCGTGCCTTTCGATCGAGCCCAAGTCGCCGCGCGACACCGGGCCCGGCATGCCGTTCGCGACGCCCGCCGATTCGATCGACATGAGCGTGCCGCGCGCGAGCGGCAACAGCGCCCGCACTGCATCTTCTTCCGTCGCGCCCCACGACTGCCAGATGCGCGATGCCTCGGCGAACAGCGCGTTGATGAATTGCGACGTGTAGCCTGCCGCGGCGTGGTAACGGCCGCGCATACCGGGCGGAAGGCGGTTCACGCGGCACTCGAGACGCTGCGCGATCGCAACCAGCGTCGCATTGAGCGGCTCCGGCGCTTCGATCGTGATCGTGCAACCGGGCAGTGATCGAACCGCAGCTATCGGATCGCCGAACGTTTGCATCGGATGAAAGCCGCCGGTCGTCGCGCCATCATCCGCCGCGGCATCGAGTGCACTGACTTCGGTGACACCGCTGCAGTGAACGGCGGAAACATCAGGGCGCCACGTCGCCGTGGCCGTTGTCGACGCTATCGCGTCGTCAGGAGTGGTGACGAACACGATGTCGCAGGCATCGACGACTTGCTGCGTGTCTGTAAGAACAGCACAGCCCTGCAATGGCGCGGCGAGCTTTTGCGCGTCCGCGGTTATCTTGCTCGTCACGGCCGATACGCGAAGTCCGCGCTGCCCGAAGCTCCACGCGAGCGCGCTGCCGAGCCGGCCGGCGCCGATGAAGCCAATCCGAATGGTTTCCAGATCCTGCACAGTCATGGCTCGTTGTCGCGTCTCGCTCGACAGTCAATGTCGCGGCGGCCACGTGCGATAGCGGTGGAGCGCCGCGACATTCGGCGTCGCCCCGAGCCCGTGGCCTTGGGGCACCGGCACGCGTCCGCCACCGATCGGCAGCAGGTCGCCCACGACGAGCTCGCGTCCGGCATTCGGGTGGCAGTCGAATTCGAGCAAGCCGAAGCCCCCCGCGGCCGCCAATGCGTGCAGCGAAGCGAGCAGCGATACTCCGCCGCCGAAGTAATGGGGGCAATAGCGCTTGCCCGCTTCGACCGCCTTTCGCGCGACGCGAATGTTTCCGCTCACGCCTCCCCATTTCGTGATATCCGGCTGAATGACGCCGAGCACGCGATCGGCGATCGCCTCGTCGAACTCGCCTCCCTGCAAGTTTTCGCCCCCGGCGAGCGCGATCGGCGAAGCGTCGGCGAGTGTACGCCACTGCTCGATCGACGCGTCGACCCGGATCGGCTCCTCGAACCACTGGATACCGATCGGCGCCGCATTGCATGCGAATGCGATCGCAACGTCCACGCTTAACGCCTGGTTCGCGTCGCACGCGATAAGCGCATCGGGCCCGAGCGCCTCCCGCATCGCGCGCAGGTTGTGTACGTCGTGAACGTGATCGAACCCGGTCTTGAGCTTGAACGCGCGATGTCCTTCGGCGTAGCGGTCGGCAGCGAATCGTTCCGGCCGATCGGGATTGATGCCTGTCGCGTAGACGGGCAAGGACTCGCGCGGTGGGGCGCCGAGCGCGCGGTAGAGCGGCAATGCCTGCCGGCGAGCGGCGAGATCCCATAGCGCGATGTCGATGCCCGCGATGGCGGACGCGATCGGTCCCGGTTCACCGGTTTGCAGCGCGAGCACTTCGAGCTCGCGACTCAATTGCTCGAATGCCTGCTCGGGCGAGGCGAGCGTACGGCCGACGAGCCGCTCGCCCAGGTCGGCGGCGAGCCGTGCGCGGTGCTCGGCGCCCACCGCAGGCCAGTTGCACCATATTTCGCCCCAGCCTTCCGCGCCGTCGCTCGCAACGACGCGCACGAGGACCATCGGACGATCGCGAAATGTTCCGAAGGACACTTTGACGGGCGCCACGATGGGGACGCGGTAGGCGAAAGCTTCCACCACAAGCGGCTTGATGGCATCCATACTCGTCATTCCCATGTCGGGTCCGCGGTCGCGACGAATCGCGGCTCGACGAGACCGCGCACGCCAACGTCGATCGCGAGAAGCGCGCCTGCGAGCGGCTGATTCGCCATCTCGTCGGGCGCCATCTGCTGGCTCGCGGTGGTGATGTAGAGCGTATCGAGATTCGGACCGCCGAACGCGCAGCACGTGGGACGATGCGTCGGTAGCTCGATGATGCGATCGATCCGGCCGTCGGGTGCGTAACGTACGACGCGCCCGCCGTTGAACTCCGCGTTCCACAAGAAGCCTTCGGCATCGACAGTCGAACCGTCCGGAAACGCCGGTGCGCTCGTCGTGGCGAATACGCGTCTGCGGCCGATATCACCCGATGCGGGATCGAAGTCGTACGCGAAAATGGCGTACTGTAGCGAGTCGGCGAAGTACATCGTGCGTCCGTCGGGACTCCAACCCAGGCTGTTCGGGATGCGAATGTTGCTGGCAACGTGCGCGAACTTACCGTGCGCATCGACGCGGTAGAGAATGCCTTCGGGCGCACGCGCCACGTTGTGCATCGTCCCGACCCAGAAGCGGCCCTGCCGATCGCAGCGGCCGTCATTGAAGCGATGCCCGGCAACGGGCTGCGGGGTTGCCACGAATGGTTGCAGCGAGGTCGTCGCGGTGTCGAAGAACGCGAGCTGGTCGGGCAACGCGACGAGGAGGCGCCCGTCCGTGCAGAACGCTATGCAGCCCACGAGATCGGGCATCGTCCACGTGTCGATGCGTCCGCTCGCATGGTGATAGCGCCGAACGGCCGGCCGGCGGATATCGACCCAGTACAGGCATTGATCACGCTCGTTCCACAAAGGGCTCTCACCCAGGATGTCGGTCTGGTCGCCGACGCGCGTCACGGTCGTCATAGAGCGCTGTCGTTCCACTGATCGCCAAGCTTGCATTTTGCGTCGCCACGGGGCGCCGCGGGTATTGCGATTTCGGCAAGCGCGTCTTCGTGCGCCGCGAAGCGAAGCACGCCGTGCTGCAGAGCGCAACGCGCACCCGCACGGAAAACAGTTCGGCTGCGCGAGTCTATTTCCGGCAGCGCGAGGCGTAGGTTGCTGTAAGGGCGAACAGTTGTCTGCGGGGCCGCGAAAAGGGGCAAGCGTTCGCGCAATGCGAAGCCGTCCTTGTTGAAACTCTAATTGCGGCGATGCTGCGCGAGTCCTAGCATTGCGCCATCAACTCACGCGAAGCTGCGGTGCTTCGCGATGCGCGGCGATCCGCAGGAGGCATGCCGCGTCGACAGGAGGAGCTCGATGTTCGACCATCTTTCCCCCGCGAAGCTGTTTTCGCTTCAGGGCCGCGTCGCACTGATCACCGGCGGCGCGGGCGGCATCGCGTCGGGACTTTCGCGCGGATTCGCCGCAGCCGGTGCGCGCCTCGTTCTCGCCGATCGCAGCGAGACCGTGCGCGAGCGCGTCGACGAACTGCGCCGCGCGGGCGCGGATGCGACAGCGCTCGTGTTCGACATCACCGACGCGGGTGTCGTCGAGCGTGCGTTCGCTGACGTCGCCCAGCGCTTCGGCCGGCTCGATGTGCTCGTCAACAACGCGGCGATCATCGTGCGCAAGCCTTTTCTCGAGCTGACGCAAGACGATTGGAAGCGCGTGATCGACATCGATCTCACCGCATGCTTCGCGGCAGCGCAGCACGCGTCGCGGCTGATGGTGAAGCAGCGCTCAGGGCGCATCATCAACCTGAGCTCGATCATGAACTACGTGTCGCGGCCGAACCTCGTCCCGTACGTGACAGCGAAGGGCGGAATCGCCGCATTTACCCGCGCGCTCGCCGCCGACCTCGGTGGAACCGGCATCACCGTCAACGCGCTCGCGCCAGGTTATACGGCCACCGAGTTCTCGCAGGCAGGCAACAAGGAGTTCCACGACTTCATCCGCGACTGGACGCCGGCGCGCCGCTGGGGCACGCCGGACGACATGGTCGGCGCGGCCCTGCTGCTCGCATCCGACGCCGGCGCCTACATCAACGGCACGGTGCTCTACGTCGACGGCGGCTTCACCGCCGTGACCAGGTAGAAACGGTGCAGTGGAAGGCTCATCGACGATGGCGATCACCGTGAACAACGTTCAACAACACGCCGCGGATCGCGGCGCGCGGGCGATCGGCGCGTTCACGGCCCGCGCCGTCCCGCCCGCCGGGAGCGAGGCAGTCGCCGCGCCGACTGCGCAGGCAGCGACCGCCCTGCTGCGACGCCTCGCGGCGACCCGGACGGTCACGGCGCTGTGCGCGTTCGCGCTCTTCGTCGGACTCTGGTACGGGGTATCCGCATGGATCAACAACCGGATCCTCGTTCCTTCGCCGACGCAGGTGGCGACGGCGCTGGTTCAGCTCGGCGCGAGCGGCGAGCTCTTCACGCACGCGCTGGTGAGCACGAGCCGCCTCGGCATGAGCCTCATAGCGTCTCTCGTCCTCGCGGTGCCGCTCGGCTTCGCGATGGGCATGAACGAGAAGCTCAACGCGTACCTCGATCCAGTCGTCGAGCTGCTTCGGCCCATTTCGGGCATCGCGTGGATACCGATCGGGCTGTTCATCTTCGGCGTGGGCGACACGCTGCCCGTGTTCATCATGGTCTATGTCGCGTTCTTCCCGCTGCTGCTTAACACGATCGCCGGCGTGCGCAACGTCGACCGCAAGCTCATCGACGCCGCGCGCACGATGGGCGTGAGGCGCACGCCGATGCTTCTGCATGTCGTGGTGCCGGCGGCGCTGCCCACGATCATGGTCGGCTTCCGCCTCGCCTTCGCCGGCGCCTGGTCGGCGATCATCGCCGCGGAGCTGATCGGCGCACCGAGCGGCCTTGGATTCGCGATCGAGTGGTATCGCGAGCTCCTGATGAGCCCGAAGATGTTCGCCTTCATCGTCCTGATCGGCATCGTCGGGTACGTGTGCGACTTGCTGTTGCGCGCGTTGCAGCGCGTGCTCACGCCATGGGCGGAAGGAACGGGACTCGCATGAGCACGATGTCTTTGCCGGTCGCACCCGTGCGCCGTTTGCGCCGGGCCTGGTTGATGCAGATCACACTAGTACCCCTGGTGCTTCTCGGCGTTTGGGAAGTCTGGGCGGTCCTTGCGGGAGACTCGCACGCTCCGGCGCCCACGCGCGTGATCGAGTCGTTCATCGAGCTGGTCGCGCAGGGCGGTCTGATCGGTGCGACCGTAGAAAGCCTGGGCCGCGTCGTGTCGGGTTTCGCCGTCGCACTCGTGCTCGGCGTCGTCCTTGGCATCCTAATGGGATCGAACCGCTGGGTGCGCAACCTCCTCGATCCGATCGTCGAGAGCTTCCGCCCGGTCGCGCCGATGGCGCTGCTGCCGCTCGCGATTCTGTGGCTCGGCGCCGGGACGCCCGCGGCAGTGTCGATCGTCGCGTACGCGGCGTTCTTCCCGCTGCTCATCAACACCGTGCACGGTGTCAGCCGCGTGGATCGCAAGCTCGTGCTCGCCGCGCGCACGATGGGCGTGCCACGCTGGCGCATCCTCACCAAGGTGGTGCTGCCCGCGTCGTTGCCCGCGGTGTTGCTCGGCTCGCGCCTTGCGATGGGCGTCGCGTGGACCGCGATCGTCGCCGCCGAACTGGGCGTCGGCGCGAAGTCCGGGGGTGGCGGCTCCGGCGGAATCGGCGCCATGATGTTCGTCTTCTACGCGTACAACGTCGATCTCAACGCGATCGTGGTGTGCATGATCGTCGTGGGCGTCGTCGCGCTGCTGATCGATCGCCTGTTCCGCTTCGCGGAGCATCGGCTCATGCCCTGGAGAACCTGAACCATGAAGCTGCAAACGACCGCGCCGAAGCTGCGGCTGCAGAACGTTTCCAAGCAGTTCATCGCGCCGCGCACCGGCCAGCTCACCACTGCGGTGACTGCCGTCGACCTCGAGATCCAAAGCGGGGAGTTCGTCTGCGTGGTCGGCCCTTCCGGTTGCGGCAAATCCACGGTGCTCAACCTGATCGCGGGCCTCGACACGCCGACCAGCGGCAGCATCGAGGCGAACGGCCAGTCGATTCGCCGCCCCGGCGCCGACCGCGGCGTGATGTTCCAGGACTACGCGCTGATGCCGTGGCAGACGGTCTACGACAACATTGGCTTCGGCTTGCGCTACGGAACGCCGGGTGAGGGCCTGACGCCGACCGAGCGCGAAACGCGCATCCGCCACTTCGTCGACCTTGTCGGGCTCAACGGCGCGGAGAAGAAGTATCCGCACCAGCTTTCGGGGGGCATGCGCCAGCGCGTCGCGCTCGCGCGCCTGCTCGCGAACGGCCCCGACATCCTGCTGATGGACGAGCCGCTCGGTGCGCTCGACGCGCAGACGCGGCTCATTCTCCAGGTCGAGCTCCTGCGTATCTGGGGCGAGACCGCTCCGCAGTCGCAACGCAAGACGGCGATCTTCATCACGCATGACATCGAGGAAGCGGTGTTTCTCGCGGACCGCGTGGTGGTCATGAGCACGCATCCCGGCCGGGTGAAAGCCGTGATTCCGGTCGATCTGCCGAGGCCCCGCAGTGAGCACACGCGCGCCGAGCCGCGCTTCGGCGAGCTTGCCGAGCAGATCTGGGCGCTCATCCGCGACGAAGCCTACCGCGCGATCGGCGGCCTGGGCGCGGCTCCGCAGGCGACGAACGAAGCCGTTGCGTAATAGCGGAAGAACGCCGGCGAGGCTGGCGCATCCGAAAAACAGGTAACACAAGTCGAACCAAGCGAGGAGATGATGACCACGAAGCGAACGAGTAGCCCTGGCGCGCTGCAAAGCGAATTCCAAAGATCGAGGCGACGCATGGTTCTGGGCGGCGTTGCGGGTAGCGTGCTTGCAGCCGCGCCGTACGTCGCCAGGGGACAGAAGGCGCTGCAGCGGCTCAAGCTCTCCGTCGGCTGGATCCCATGGGCCGCGGGGAACGCGCCGGTGACGCAGTACATGATCAATAACAAGATGTTCGAGAAGCGCGCCGCCGATTTCGGTTACGACCTGACGATCGACTGGCGGGAATATCCGACTGCGATGCCGATGGTCGAGGCGGTCGTCGGCAACAACCTCGACATGGGGATGTGGGGCAACACGCCGATCATCCGCGCGCTCGCGCAGAACCTGCCGATCAGCTTGATGTGCGTCGGAGAGGGCCATCTGCGCTTCCTGATCGCAACGCGCAAGGGTTCGCCTCTGCACAAGCTGCAGGACTTGCGGGGCAAGACGGTCGGCGTGCAGCTGGGTGGAGATCCGTACAACGCGCTCACCTCGATGCTGCATTACGAGCTGGGCAGCCCGGACCCCAACGCGAACAAGATTCGGCTGATCAACACGACGACGCAGGCGATGTCCGCGACGGTGCCCGCCGGCATGGATGCCTCCTGCTGCATCTATCCCGCCTTTCTGGCAGCCGAGAGCGGCGGCACCGTCGGCATCATGAACTCGTTCGGCTACACCGAAGACTACTACGAAGGCCCGCTCGGCAAGGGGGGCGGAATCCTGATGCCGTCGGTGAAGAAGTCGCCGTTCTACCCGGACGGGTACTACCTGCATCGCTCGTTCTGGCTCGTGCACAACGCGATCGCCGAGAAGCATCCGCAGGTCGTCGTTGCCTATCTGATGGCGAATGAAGAAGCGGTAGCTCAATTGACCGCCATGGATCCCGGCGCGGTGTCGCAGCTCGTGGCGAAATACTGGAAGCTCGACCCGGAAAAGGGTGCGAAGGTGGTCAAGGACGATGTGCTGTTCTCTCGTGGCTGGGCGTGGCCGACCGAGAACGACGCGCGAGCCGTGCTCGAGACCTCGAAGTACCTGGTGGAAAGCAAGGTCATCGATCAGCCGCTGAGCTGGGCGCAGGTGAAGGATGCCTTCACGCGTACGGCGCCTTTGGTGAAGCAGGCTTACGAGCGCCTGGGCTCGAAGCCCCCGGCCGCCGAGTTCGTCCGCAAGGACACGAAGGACCTGCGCGGCTTGCCGGTCTGGGAAATGAATCGCTGGGCCGCGCCGACATGACGCGTTCCTGGTGCAATCGAACGCGCGAACGAATGGTGCCGGCACGCAGCGCAGTTCCCATCGCGTCGACCGGGGCGTCCTCGCCACGCGTCGCGCATCAACTCTGAACGAAAGGTCATCATGAAAGCAGGATTCATCGGCCTCGGCGTCATGGGCGGCCCCATGGCGCAGAACATTGTCAAGGGTGGGCACGAGCTCACCGTGTACGACCTCGATGCGGAAGCCGTCGCACGCTTGACCGCGGTCGGCGCGAAGGCGGCCGAGTCGCCGCGCGAGGTCGGCGCTGCGAGCGACGTCGTCGTCACGATGCTGCCCGAGCCGCAGCACGTGCGCGAGGTGGTGCTCGGGCGCAATGGTGTGGCGGAAGGGTTGAAGAAGGGTGGCGTGGTCATCGACATGAGCACGATCGACCCGTACACGTCGCAGGAGATCGGCGCCGAGCTCAAGAAACGCGGCATCGACATGGTCGACTCGCCCGTCGGCAAAACGTCCGAGCACGCCGCGACCGGAACACTCACGCTGATGGTCGGTGGCGAGCCGGCCGTGATCGAGCGCGTGAAGCCGGTGCTCTCGTGCATGGGAACCGACACGTACTACTGCGGCGGCCTCGGCATGGGCCACGCGATGAAGATCACGAACAACGTGCTCGCGACAACGATCATGGCGGCGAACACCGAGGCGCTCGCGATCGGGGCCAAGTGCGGGCTCACGCTCGAGCTGATGCTCGAGGTGTTCAAGACGACGATGGCGAACAACGCGCAGCTGTTCGTCGCGATGCCGAAGAAGGCGTTTAAGGGCGACGACAGTCCCGGCTTCATGGTGAGGCTCGCCGCGAAGGACGTGCGCCTTGCCGTGGAGCTTGCGCGCAAGCAGGGGTTCGAGCCGCTGGTGGGCGCCGGCGCGCAAGCAACACTCGAGCGAGCGATGAAACTTGGTTTTGCGGACCGCGACACGGCCGCGCTGATGTTCATCCGCGAAAAGGAGCTGGGGATCAAGGTGCGGCCCGCAGCCGCGAAGTCGTGAGGCGGACATGGTCGCGTACGTGATCAACGACATGGAGGTTACCGACCCGCAGCGGCTGGAGGAATACAAGAAGCTGTCACCGGCGACGGTTGCGCAATACGGCGGTCGGTTCCTTGCGCGCGGCGGGCATTGCGAGACGCTCGAGGGCACGTGGTCGCCGAGACGCCTGGTGATCCTCGAGTTCCCGAGTGCGGAGCAGGCGAAGGCCTGGATTGAGTCGCCGGAATACGCGGCGGCGAAGCGGCAGCGGCAGAAAGCCTCGCGGTCAAATATCGTGCTCGTCGAGGGCGTGTAGGTAATCAGCTTGCTTCCAAAAATGCGCCAATCAGTCTCGGTGGCATTGCAATGGAGCTCGCGTAGCGCCTGACTTCGGCGATCGTTTCTACGCACAGGTTGCCGAGTTCGCGTTGCTTTACGTATCCGAACGGGTACTCGACCGGATTGATCTCGGAGGTACAACCGGGAGACGCTCGAGGGGCGATTGGGTCCGTCCAACTACCCGACATAGGCGCGCGCACGCGTCGGCTTGCAGTGCGCTGGCAAGCTGCCTGCCCAACAGCTTGCCTTCATTCGTTGCGGCCGCGTCGAGAAAACTCCCGGCTTCGAGTCCTTGATCGCGCCGCCGAACATTCGCAAGTAAATGCCCTCAGAAGCTTGGCACCGCGAGCAGCGACAGGTACACCGGTTACGGAATTGCGAGTAGGAGAACCTTAATGAAATTCGGATCATCGCTCTTCGCGAGCGTTCTTATCGCCGTACTTGGTTCCGTCCAAGCGTTCGCTGCCGATAGCTTCCCGTCCAAACCCATCAAGGTAGTTGATGCTTGGCCAGCGGGTGGCGTTGTCGATGTCATTACCCGTGCCGTGACGCAGAAGCTGTCAGAGGATTGGGCGACTCCCCTCGTCGTGGAGAACAAGCCCGGGGCTTACGGGCTTATCGGCACGGAATTCGTCGCAAAGAGCGCCCCGGACGGATACACCTGGCTAATCGGTACGCTCGGAACACCAATGAGCTCGAGCCTCTACAACAAGCCGTGGAAGGCAGTGGAGCGATTCGCCGGCGTCGCGATTCTTGCCCGCTCCGCTTTGCTTGCCGTCGTGCCGGCGGACTTGCCCGCCAACTCACTCAGGGAATTCGTCGCATTAGCCAAGTCGGAGCCGGGACAGTTGAATTATTTGAACCCTAGCATCGGCAGCGCTTCGCATCTCAATGTAGAACTGATCAAAGCAAAGGAACACATCGATGTCGTCTCCGTACCGTACAACGGGCAGCCACCCGGCGTGGCCGATCTGCTCACCGGCCGCCTGCAGTTCGCCTTGCTCGCACCACAGGTCGCCGCGCCGCAAATAAGGGCGGGCAAGCTAAAAGCGCTGGCGGTTGCATTTCCGACGCGTATTGCAGCGTTTCCCGATTTACCGACGTTCGCAGAAGCGGGGTATCCCTATGCCGATGTGGTTGCGACGTATTCGATTCTGGTTCCAAAGCAGACGCCGAGTGACGTTGTAGCGAAGATTTCCGCGGGAGTAGAAAAGGCCCTGAAGGATCCGACCGTGCAGAAGAGAATCGACGCAGCCGCCGCCGAGGTCGCCTCTTCCGTAGGACCGAAGCAAGTTGACACATTTCTGAAGGCGGAAACGGTGCGTTGGGAGCAGTTCTTTCGGGAACACTCGATGAACCCCAAATAAAGTAGCAGTGACTCCGATGTCGAACCATCCCAACATCATCCTTTTCATAACCGACCAGCAGAGGTCGGACACGATCAGCGCTTTAGGGGCACCGTGGATGCGCACGCCGACGCTGGACCGGCTGGTGGCGGAAGGCGCGGCATTCACTCACTGCTTCACCACTTCCCCTATTTGCGTTGGCGCACGGGCCAGCCTCTTCTCGGGCTGCTTTCCGCACATGCTCAATGTGTATCGGAACTTCGATCAATGGGAGCCGTCCTGGGTCCGATGGCTCACGGAAGCCGGTTATCACTGTGCGAGCATTGGCAAGATGCACATCAATCCGTACGACGCAAAAGGAGGATTCCATCAGCGCTTCCCCGTAGAGAACAAGGACCGAGCGCTCTTTCTCGAAGAGCCCGAGCGAGCGATCTATGACGAGTGGGACAAGGCGCTGAACGCGCATGGCGTTATCAAACCGTCGCGCTACACGCGCTTCGCCAACAACCCAGAAGGGTTTCGTCATGCGCTCGGAGCGTTTGTCTGGGACCTGCCGGAAGCGCTGCATTCGGATAACTTCATCGGCGATACGGCGTTATGGTGGCTCGAGCAACGCCGAGCGGTCCACCCGCTGTTCCTTCACATCGGATTTTGCGGTCCCCATCCTCCCTACGATCCCGTGCAACGCTACCTCGATCTCTACGACAACATAGCGATACCGGTGCCGGAAGTGGCCGACCACGACCTGCGAGGCCAGACACCCGCGCTACATGCGCTACGTGAAACGATGGAGATTGGCAATTTCGATTCGGTCGCGTGGCGCAGCGGTGCATCAAAGAAGGACCTGTTGCGGTTGCGTCGTCACTACGCCGCCAATATCACAATGATTGACGAAAAAATAGGCGAAATCCTGGAAGTTCTCGACCGACGTGGCTATCTGCGCGACGCCGTAGTCATTTTCACGTCCGACCACGGCGACAACCTTGGCGAACACAGGCACATCCAGAAGCACAATATGTACGAAGGCGCGGTACGCGTCCCACTAATCATTACGTCTCCGGGACGGATCGCCGAGGGCCGGACGATCGACCAATTCGTCCAATGGATCGATATCGCCCCGACAATTCTCGATTGCGCTGGGGTGACGGTGCCGGAAAATTGGGAGTCAAGATCGCTATGGCCCCTCATCGAGGATAATGGGAATTCTCTTGTCGAGCGGGACGCAGTGTACGCGGAGCTCGCGCGCGATCATATTCAGCGGGACGCCGAGCTAATGGTCATGCGCCGTGACCGAAAGTGGAAGGTCGTGTTCTATCTGGGACAGTCGTGCGGTGAACTTTACGATCTCGAGAGCGACTCAGGCGAAGCAAACAACCTTTGGGAAAGTCCTCAGCACCGCGAGGTACGCGACGAGCTTGTTGGCAAGGTTTTGAGGTGGCAGATACAGGGAACGCTGCGCTCACGCTCGCAGGCGCGCGCCTCTCCGCAGCAGCCCATGATCATTCCGTAGCGATGAAGAGCCCAATTCACGCGCTCAATCATACCGAGACGGGTCTGCCGACGAAGGGGGCGGCGACGCAAACGGCATCGGGATGAGGAGTGGCTGAAGTTCCGGGCAATGCCTTCGCGGAGTGCGAAATGGCGATTGCCTAAACAACAATGGCGCGCCGGCCCGCAGCGGACTAGCATCGTCAGAACTACGATCAAACAGGAGCAGCGGCAATGGAGGCAGTCGTGCAGCAGACCTCGCGTGCAAAGATCTCCTTTGCCGGCGTCCAGAAGCGCTATCCGGCGAAGGGCGGACAGGCCGGAGGAACGCTCGCGCTCGATGCGTTCAACTTCGACATCGCTCCGTCGGAGATCGTATCGATCGTCGGACCAACGGGCTGCGGCAAGTCCACCGCACTCAACGTGCTCGCGGGATTCGAGCATCCATCCTCGGGAACGGTCAGTGTCGACGGGCAGGAAGTGAGCGGACCGGGTTTCGACCGCGGCGTCGTTTTCCAGCAGCCGTCGCTGTTCCCCTGGCTCACGGTGCTTGCGAACGTCGTGCTCGGCGTGAAATGTCGCGGGCATTCGCCCGAGCAATACGAGCCACGCGCATTGGCGCTGCTCGAGGAGGTCGGGCTCAAGGGCTTCGAGCGCCACTATCCGTACCAGCTCTCCGGCGGCATGCAGCAGCGCGTGCAGATAGCGCGTGCGCTGATCAACGAGCCTGACATTCTGCTGATGGACGAGCCTTTCGGCGCGCTCGACTACCAGACGCGGCTGATGATGCAGAAGCTGCTGCTGCGCCTGTGGGCCCACTTCCGCCCGACGATCCTGTTCATCACGCACGACGTCGGCGAGGCCGTGTTCATCTCCGATCGCGTCGTCGCGATGACGAAGCGGCCGGGGCGCGTCAAGTGCGTCGTCGAGGTCCACGCGCCGAAGCCCCGCGATTACGAGTTCATGCGCTCCCCCGAATTCACGCGCCTGGAGGGCGACCTTGTCGTCGCCGTGCAGGGTGAGGTGGAGGGCGAGGATATGGAAGCGGTGCATTGACCGCGGCGGCGAAAGGAAGGCAAGGATGAAGCTCAAGGGCCCATTCACCACGTTGGTCGCATGCGTCGCATTTCTCGCGCACGCGGTCGTCGCGCAACCCAGGGGCGCCCCGGCGCCGCTCGAGTTCAACTATGGCATCCCGACCGCTGACCATGCGACGGTGTTCGTCGCGCAGGATCTCGGGTTGTTCGAGAAGGCCGGCCTCAAGCCGAAGTTCTTCTACTTCCAATCGGGCGCGCCGCTGCTCGCCGCGCTGAAGAGCGAAAGCCTCGACGTGGTGACGGCCGGGCTCGCGCTCACCTTTGCGATCGGTCAGAAGATTCCGCTCACGTTCATCTTCTGGGAAGCGAACAACGCAGCGGGCGAGGCGCTCGTGGTCTCGCCGAAATCGGGCATCGCATCGTACAAGGACATCGGCAAGGCGAAAAGGATCGGCGCTGCGTCCGGAACGTGTGCACAGGTCTCTCTCTACCTGATGGCGAAGAAGGTGGGGATCGACTACTCGACGCTGAATGTCGTCAATATTCCAGCACCGCTGTTTCGCAACTCGTTCCTGAGCGATTCCGTTGACGCCGGCGTCGCATGGCCGCCTTATTCGCTCCAACTGAAATCGGAAGGGTTTCCGATCGCGAGCTTCGACGAGGACTACACGCCGCCCGGTGGTGCATGCCCGGGCTTGACCGCAGTGCGGCCCGATTACCTGAAGCAGCACCCCGAAATCGGCGTGAAGCTGTTGCACGTCGAGGCGCTGGCGCGTGAAGCGATGGCAAAGAACCCGCAAGTGGGCGTCGACGCATTCGTCAAGCATCTGGGCGTATCGCCGGAGGTTGCCAAGGCAACGCTCGATCGCGAATGCTGCGGCCGGGTGCCCAGCTTCGAGGCACAGCTCGATCCGAATTCACCGTACTCGATGACGTCGAAGGAGGGTGGGCTCGCAGGCAAGCTCAAACTGGCGAGTGACGTGCTGTACGCCACGAAGGCCATTCCCGCGCCGATCCCCGCGGCGGCCATCCAGGAGGCGATCGATCCTTCCTATTTGCGCGAGTACGTGAAGATGTCCGGAAACGGAGGGAAGCCATGAGCGACATAGCGGTCGACTCGGAGGTCAAGGACGCGCTGACGCAAGGACAGCCGATCTCGCCGACAGGTCGATCACAACGCGCGAAATCGCGGGCGCAGCGCGTTCCGGACATCGCGTACTCGGTCGGTGCGATCGTTGTGCTGCTCGTGCTCTGGTACGTCGTGTCGCGCTCGGGACTCGTGAAGCCTGGCTATCTCCCCACGCCTGACGAGCTCGGCGCGGCGTTCGTCGACCTCGTCAAGAACGGTTACCAGGGCAAACCGCTCTTGCAGCATATCGGGATCAGCATGTTTCGCTCGCTCGTCGGCTTCGCGCTCGGCGTCGCGATTGGTGTGCCGCTGGGCCTGCTCACCGGTTACAGCCGACGCGCCGGCGCGATGGTCTCGCCCATCATGGCGTTCATTCGACCCATCCCACCGATCGCCTTCATTCCGATGGCCGTGCTGTATTTCGGATTGGGCGAGGTCGGCAAGATCGTGCTGATCGTCTTCGTGTCGTTCACGTATGTCCAGGCCAACGCGCATGCAGGTGCCGCGAACTTTCCGATCGCCTATCGCCGCGCCGCAGAATCGCTCGGGCTGACGCGCGCGCAGACGTTCTTCCGCATCGTGCTGCCGGGCGCGTTGCCGCAGATCTTCACGGGACTCAAGGTCGCGCTTGCGCTGAGCTGGGCGGTCGTCGTGGCCGCCGAGTTGGTGGGTGCGCAAAGCGGGCTCGGTTTCATGATCTCCGACGCCGCACAGCTCTTTCGCATCCCGGTCGTCTACATCGGCATCGTCCTGATCGGTGGCATCGGCCTTGCGCTCAACCTCACGCTCAATTTCATCGAGTCGCGTGTCGTACATTGGAAAGGTCGCTGACGCCGGGCGTCGGCATACACGGAGGAAGGATGAAGATCCTGCAATTGCAAGGAGCGATCGCACTGTTCGCCACGTTGGCCACCGCTTCCGCGGCAGGGCAGGGCAACGCTGCGCCACTCGAGTTCAACTACGGCTATCCGACCGCCGACCACGTGAACCTGTACGTGGCGCAGGACCTGCACCTTTTCGAAAAGGTCGGCCTCAAGCCCAAGTTCTTCACGTTCCAATCGGGTGCGCCACTGCTTGCGGCATTGAAGAGCGAAAGCCTCGACGTGATCACGACAGGCTTGGGCATTGCGTTCGCGCTGGGCCAGAACATTCCGCTCAAGATCCTCTATTGGATCGCGAACGATTCGCAGGGCGAAGGCCTGGTCGTGGCGTCCGACAGCAAGGTCAAGAGCTACCACGACATCGGCCAAGCGCAGAAAATCGGCGCCGCGTCCGGCACCTGCGCGCAGGTCGCGCTGTACCTGATGGCGAAGAAGGTCGGCGTCGAATATTCGAAGCTCAACGTCGTCAACATTCCCGCGCCGCTCTTCCGTAACTCCTTCAAGAGCAACTCGATCGATGCAGGCATCGCGTGGTCGCCTTATTCGGTGCAGCTCAACAACGAAGGCTACAAGGTGGTGAATTGGGATACCGACTACACGCCACCGGGCGGGGATTGCCCGAGGACGACCGCGGTTCGCCCGGCGTTCGCCAAGGCGCATCCCGAAATCGGTCTGAAGCTGCTGCAAGTGGATGCGATGGCGGCGGAGGCGGTCGCGAAGAATCCGCAACTTGCGATCGACGCTCTTGGCAAGCGTCTGGGATTGTCACCCGCCGATGCAAAGGGAACGATCGAGCGCACCTATCTCCATCGTCCTACCATCGCCGAGCAGCTCGATCCCGCGTCGCCGTACACGATGACCGTCAAGGACAAGGGCCTCGCGTTCCAGCTCGAGCTGGCGACGCAGGTGCTTTTCGAGACGAAGAGCATTCCGGCGCCCGTTTCGAAGGAGGTCATCAACGACTCCATCGACGCGGAGCCACTCAAGCAATTTGCAGCTTCCTCGAAAGGCAAGCAGTGACTCGCCCTTCGATCTTCATCAAGGAGAGATTCAATTGAGCAAAACCTACGTCAAGCGTCTCGGCATTCTTCGCAAGAAGGAAGGAGTGTCGTATGAAGCGTTCCGCGACCACTGGCTGAACGTACATGCGGCGCTCTGCACCAAGCTGCCGAAGATGCGCCGTTACTCGGTGAACTTCGTCGATCGCAAGCGATTTCCCAAGTTCGGCTACGATGGCTTTTCCGAGCTCTGGTTCGACTCCGAGGAGGACCTCGTTGCCGCGCTCGAAAGCCCCGCAGGGAAGACGCTGCTCGCCGACCTGCCGAATCTCACCGATCCCAACGACATGAATCCGATCATCGCGGTCGAGCACCGCATGCTCGACGATTAGCGCGCACACCATTCGAGGTCACGATGGGACAGCTTGATGGCAAGGTTGCGATCGTTACCGGGGCGGCCAGTGGCTTCGGTGAAGGCATCGCGAAGCTATTCGTGAAGGAGGGCGCTGGCGTATTGCTCGCCGACCTGGACCTTTCGAAGGCCGAGAAGGTTGCCGGCACCCTGGGCCCCCGCGCGAGGGCCGAGCGATGCGATGTCAGCAAGGGCGCCGACGTGCGCGCCGTGGTGAAGGCATGCATCGATGCGTTCGGGCCTCCCGACGTCGTCGTCAACAATGCCGGTACGACGCATCGCAACCAGCCCATGCTCGATGTGGACGAGGCGACGTTCGATCGCGTGTTCGCCGTGAACGTCAAGTCGATCTACCACATGGCGCAGGCGGTCGTGCCCGTCATGCGCGAGCGCAAAGGTGGCGTCATCATCAACGTGGGGTCGACCGCGGGCATACGGCCTCGCCCCGGGCTCACGTGGTACAACGCATCGAAGGGAGCGGTCAACCTGATGTCCAAGTCGATGGCAGCCGAGCTCGGCCCGGACAATATCCGCGTGAACGCGATCTGCCCGGTCATGAGCGCGACCGGCATGATCGAGCTTTTCCTAGGCGCGCCGGACACGCCCGAGAATCGCGCGAGGATCACGGCCGGCATTCCTCTTGGCCGGATGTCCACGCCAGACGATGTTGCGGCTGCCGCGCTGTTTCTTGCAAGCGACGCGGCTTGCTTCATCACCGGCATCGAACTGGCCGTGGACGGCGGCCGTACGATCTGAGGCAGTTCGCCCGCGTCGTGCGTGGCGCGCTCCGATGAGGATGTCGCGCAACCGTCTGCTGTTCGGAACGGACGAGGCCGTTCCGGATGCGCAAACGCTGCACGCAGGATCGCTCGACGTCATCGTGCGCGGTCCGCGCCTGACGCGCATCGGTTGCGGCGATGTCGAGATCTGGCATGGCGTCGCATTCCTCTTCCGCGACCCTGATTGGGGCACACCCGAGCCCGTCGTCGACGCCGTCGACACGGGAATTGCGGCATCGTCGTTTCGGTTGCGCGCGACGGGCCGTTTCCCGGTCTCCGCACCGATCGACTTCGCAATCGAGATCGAGGGTCGCGAAAACGGCCACATCGCCATTGCGGCGCAAGCGACACCGCGCGCGGATATCCGCGCGAACCGATTGGGCCTTTGCGTGTTGTATCCGATGTCGCTCGGGGGCGAGCGAGTCGAAATCGAGCACGTCGACGGTCGCGTGAGCCGCTCGACCTTTCCGACGCTGATTCCACCATGGCCGCCATTCATGCTCGTTCGAGCCATTCGACATGAGTACGCGCCCGGTCGCTGGGCGCACTGTCGATTCGAGGGCGACCTTTTCGAGGTCGAGGATCAGCGCAACAACGCGGATGCATCATTCAAGGCGTACAGCCGTTCCAATTCGATGCCGCGGCCGTACTTTCTGCGTGGCGGTGTGCCGGTTCGCCAATCCGTCGACCTCGATATCGACGCGCCGCGGACGATGACACGTGCTCGACGCGCAAGCACAATCAGTGTGCGCATCGAAGCAGACGCGGGCGTGTTGCCGAGTATCGGCGTCGAGATATCCGCAGCCGACGCGCACGCGAACGAGGCCACGCGTGCCGCGCTTGCCGCTTTGGCACCGGCACACCTGCATCTCGCGGTGCCGCCAATCGGGGACGCGATCGACTGGCACGCGATCGCCAACCTGCTCGCGCTTGCCCGAGCCGAGCTTCGACTCGACCTTGTTGGCGCAAGCCTCGAAGAAGCAGTGGAGAGGGTCGAGCTTGTTGGCGAGCAGGTGAAGGATGCGGGGATGACGCCAGCGAGCGTGGCCGCGTTTCCGAGCGAACAACGCGCCATCGATGCCGTACGGTGCGTCTTTCCTGACAGCGCCGTGGGCGGCGGCACACCGCATTTTTTCGTGCAGCTCAATCGCCTCGACAACCTCGGTGGCTGTGATTTCCTGAGCTTCACGACGTCGTCGATCGTTCACGGCGCCGACGACGAGTCGGTCATGCTCACGCTGCAGAGCTTGCCGTCGATGATCGAGACGCTGCGCAGATGTTATCCGAACGCGCGCGTCGCGGTCGGTCCCAGCGGCATCGCAGCACGCGCGAGCCCGTTCGGCACGCAACCGCCGAACGATGGTCTTCATCGAATTGCGCTTGCTCGAAGCGATCCGCGAACGCGCGGCCTCTTCGGTGCCGCGTGGACGGTTGGCTACGTTGCGCAACTCGCGACGATGCATGTGGACGCGATCACCCTTATGGGGCTGACCGGGGAAGCGGGCATTGTCGGTCCGGACGAGCAGGGTGCGTTCGCGCGTTACCCGTCCCATTTCGTGCTGGAGCGGATGCGCGGTCCCGCCAACGTTCGTCGTGTCGCCGTATCGGAGCCGCGTCGCGTGGCGGCGCTGGCGCTTTGCGGCGATAATCGGCACGAGCTGCTCCTTGCAAACCTCGGCGTTGAACCGATCGACGTCGAGCTCGAAGACGCTCCGCAGGCGGGCGTCGCGATCCTCGATGCCGGCACCTGGCAAGCATTTGCGTCGCGGGCAACCAGATGGCAATCTTTCCTGTGTCCATTGCGCGCGGGCCGCGTACGACTCGACGCATTCGCCATCGCCAGTTTGCAGTGGTAATAACCTCCTCGGCGCGCGGAACGACGGCGCACCGAAGCGATCCAAGACACTTCTCACAACGGAGGTCCCCATGTCGCACTATATCGACGCCATCGTCATCCCCGTTCCCCGTGCCAACCTCGACACCTACAAGCGCATGTCCGCGGAATGGGGTAACGCTCATCTGCGCCACGGTGCTCTCTATTACTCCGATTCGATCAGCGACGACGTCCAGCCCGGCAAGGTGACGTCGTTTCCGCAGGCCGTGCAGCTCAAGGACGGCGAGGTGATCGCGCTGGCCTGGGTCGTGTATCGGAACAAGGAGGATCGCGACCGCATCAGCAAGGCGGTGATGGAAGATCCGCAGCTCAAGGAATCGATGGATCCTTCGAAGATGCCCTTCGACGGCAAGCGCATGTTCTGGGGTGGCTTCGAGACGATCCTCGGGCTTCAGGGCGGCGGCCGCTAGGATTGTTCCTTGGGACAACGCCCGCGCAAGGCCGTGGTATTCGGACCGTGCACCGAACATCACGGCGGCCGGGATCTCCGTATCAGGGACCGCTAAGCGACCGGCCCGAATGCTGCGGCATCCATGACCGATCGCCGTGAATTCATTCGTGACGCAGCGCTCGTCGGAAGTGCGCTCGCGCTTGGCATGCCGCGGGCGACAGCATTGAATTCACAGTCCAACAAATCACTTGAAATCCTCATCCTGGGCGGGACCGGGCTGACCGGCCCCCACCAGGTGCGCTACGCGCTCGCGCGCGGACACAAAGTCACCGTCTTCAATCGCGGTCGTCGCAACGATCGTCTTCCCGCCGGAGTTACGGAGCTGATCGGTGACCGCAATCTGCATCGACTCGATGCGCTGAAGGACAAGGAATGGGACGTCGTCATTGACAACCCGACGACGTTACCGTTCTGGGTCAAGGACGTCGGCGAGATCCTGAAGAACAAGACGAAGCAATACGTCTTCATCTCGACCATCTCCGTCTACGATACCTCGAAGCCGCAGCCGCTCGTAAACGTATCGTCACCGCTCTTCGAGTACACGAAGGGAGATCCGCTCGCCGTCACGCCGCAGGAGTTCGTGAAAGACATCGGCGGGCTCTACGGCGCGATGAAGACGGCGTCGGAGCGCGAAGCGAAGAAGTGGTTCGGCGATCGCACCACGATCATCCGCCCGACGCTCATTGTCGGGCCTGGCGACGAATCCTTTCGCTTCACGTATTGGCCGTATCGGATCGCCAAAGGCGGCGAAATCCTGGCGCCGGGCGACGGTCAGGATCTCGTGCAAATCATCGATTGCCGCGATCTCGCCGAGTGGACCATTCGCATGGTCGAGAACGGAACGACCGGCACGTTCAATGCAGCCGGTCCGGCGTCGCCGATGACGATGGCCGAGCAGCTCTATGGCATCCGCGCGGCATTCGATGGCAATCGCGATGTCCGCTTCACTTGGGTGCCGGCCGATTTTCTCGAAGCGCAGAAAGTGACGGTTTGGGGTGACATGCCGACGTGGATTCCGCGCAGCGATCCGGAATCGGCGGGCATGAACGTGGAAAATCGCCGAGCCGTTGCCGCCGGCCTGACGTTCCGGCCACTCGCGATCACCGCGGTTGATGCGCTGGAGTGGTTCAATGCGACTCCGGCCGATGCCCAGGCGCGCATGCTGAAAAGTGCAGGCCTGTCACCCGAGCGCGAGCGCGCCACGCTGGACGCGTGGCATCGAACGCACGGTTAAGCGGCACGTTTCTACAAGAGTCGGCGGCGGTGCCGAGCAAAGCGTCGCCGCCATCTGAACTCGCCTGACGACGAGACTGGCTCGCTACGGGCTGGCAGTGTGGGCGGTGGGATGTGTTCGCCTAGGAAACCTCGCTTCGCCCGTCAAGCGCGATGTGCTACTGGACGTGTTGCGCCGCCATATACGTGCTTTGCGTCTGGCCCGTCGTCCTCCCCGAAAAGTCCGTCCATTCCTGTCGATCGTAGTCGTAGAGCTTGCAGCGGCGCATGAGCGAGCGGACGTAGCGCAGACCGACCGTTTCGACAACTACCTCGTTTCCAAGCAGTTCCACCAATTTCGTCTGCGCGGCATGCAGACGATGGAACGGTATGAGCGGATTGATGTGATGAGCCGGGTGCTCCATGATGTCGTGCGACAGGAGCCCGTACCATCTCGGAAACTTGACGTGGATCGTCAGTGCCTCCTGTCGTCCACCGAACCGCTCAGCTTCTTTTTGATTTCGAATCCACGGCACTGCGAAATGCGTGTGCTGCAGGAACACCGTCAGCCCCATCGACCAGTTCCAGACGAGGTAGGGAACCGCGAAGCCCCATAGCAGCGCCGCGACCCGCGATTGCTGCCTTGATTCAGCGAGGAGGATCAGTCCAGCAACCCACACGGCGAGCCAGATAACGATAAGAAGAAAGTCGCGCCGCGCGCCGCGGCGAAGCTTGGGGTCGAGCTGAGTTCCGGGAATGAATTTGTGCATCCACCACCGTTCGATCAGATAGTAAAGACCAAAGCCGCCGCCGCGATAGACGCGCTCGAGCGCTCGCCGCCAACGCGGAAGCGCCTGGTACTCCGACGGCGACAATGGCCACCACGAATTGATTCCGCGAACGTTCGGCGAAAGGTGGTGAAGCCGGTTGTGCTGAATGCGCCAAAGCGTGTAGTTGTGAAGGGCGGGAAGGAAGAGGAGACGAGCCAAAACGCGATTTCGCCACGGGCTTGCGACCAGGCTGCCATGCGCTGCATCGTGTCCGAGCACGAAAAGCGTGGAAATCATGGTGCCCGCGACCACGGCCAGAACCGCCTTGAGCCAGATCGGTTCGACGATGAGTGCCAATGCGGTGGCTGCGAAATAGACGGTGAAATCCAGGATAACGGCTGCATAGGCAGCAAGATGATCGTTCTTGACGAAGGGACGCATCTCGTCGCGAAGCCACCTTTCCCTCGTTCGCTCCATCTTTGCCCTTCGAATGTCAGGAAGGCAGTTTCGCCGTTCGCTTGCGAACTTGAACGGTTTTCCTGAAGAATGCGTGGACAACGCCTTTGGCGTCCGACAACTCGACATCGTAAATGCGCTCGACCTTCTCGGATGATTCGAGCTCTCTTCTGATATTGTCGAGCTCGCCTTGCGGCAGGCGGAAGGTCGAATACAGCGTGCTCCGGCCCGGCTTTCTGAATTCCATCTGCACCGACTTATCCCATGCGACGTAGCCTCGGCCCAGGTTCCAGGAAATCATCGTCATGTAAACGGGGTCCACGCACGCATACATGCTGCCGCCAAATGTCGTACCGTTATACCCGCGAGTCTTCCAGTTGAGCGGAAGTTTGATTCGCACTTCGTGAAAGTCGGCTGATACATAGATTACCTTCACGCCGGTGCGCCGGTAGCACGGGAACAGATTGAACATGAACCGTACGGCCCGCGACTTCACGGATTCCGTCATGTCGTTGTCCGTTCTATTCGTGTCCCCCTCGCCCCTGTGCTTGCCGGTCTGGCATTGTAGCCAAGATGCGGTCCACGCAAAATCTCCCCATTCCGCGAGTGCCGGAGAGGGGGGCCGCTGGAGTTGGCCAACGGGCGAAAGATTGGCACCATGAATTGGATGTCGCTTCGCCGATCATCTTGGGGGTTTCGACAAGTGCTGGCGCGCGCACTCGTCGGCGTTGTAATGGGTCACGCGACGTTCGCGCTGGGATCATCCACCGCTACCGACTATGCGGCGATGATGCGCCTGACCGTGGACGGTTTGATCGCTTCGCAATCCGCGGAAGGATTGTTTCCCTACGGATTCGATTTTCTCTCCGACAGGGAGTTGGAACCGGATCGGATGTCGGCCTCGAATCTCATTCGTCAGGCAGGCACCGTGGCGGCGCTGGCTGCCTATTACCGCTATACGCAGGATGCGCGGCTGCAGGAACCGTTGCAACGCTCGCTCGTTGCGCTTGGCCGCCACTCGCTTCCCATTGGCAAGGCGCGCTTGCAGGACTGGATCGAGCGCGCACACGTTTTGTCGCTGCCATTTGGGCGATGGAAGTTGATCTCGGCGCTTCGCCACTTTGGATTGCTCTACGAGACGTACGGAAATGGCAGAGTCGTTAGTTCCGACCACAGCTATGACAACGCGCTCGCGGGCAGCGTCGCGCTAAGTTTGCTGGCGGAAGTCCTCTACGCGGACACCGCACGGGACGACCGGTTTGCACCGATGCGAACCGCGTGGCTCGAGGGATTGCTGAGCTTGCGCGTTCCGGGCAGGGGATTCCGGCAAACGCCCACGTCGATCGACGAGTCCGACTACTTCAACGGTGAAGGCTGGCTGGCGCTGGCCGTATATGGCGATCTTCATCGCGACGATGAACGTGTCGCCACCGAGCTCGCGGATCTGGACCGGACGCTGATGCAGCGCTATTCGCGGAACCCCAGTCCGACCTTTTATCACTGGGGAGCGATGGCGGCCGCGCAACGCTTTCGCACCACGCGGAACATCGTGTTCGTGGACTTTCTGCGCAAGCAGAGCGACATTTTCTTCGCTCGATTCGAGAAGCGTGAGAGGGCCGACGCCAATCATTGCGGGGCGATGGAGGGAGCCGCCGCCACGCTTGGCGCGCTGAAACAGGCGGGCGAGGGCAATACCGCTTCCGCCCTGCGCGCCCGAAATTGGCTATCCCGGGAAGGCGCCCGTTTGCGCGGCCTCCAGCTTCAACCGGATCAGACGGGCATGCCGATGGGCGGCGAAGCGATGCTCAGCGCGCCGAGCATGTCGCAATTCCCCGGTGCATTCCTGTTCGGCACCTATGAGCCGTCGACGCGCGTCGATGCCGCGCAGCATTGCCTGTCCGCGATGATCATGATCGACCGCGATCGCCTGGACCGCCCGTGAGGCAACGGACTGCCGATCCTGCCGATTGTCGCAGCGCCGCGAGCTGGATCGAGAAGAAACGCAACGCCGGACACGGTCCGGCGTATTGTCGACGCAAGTCGGCTACTTGCGCTTGTTGGTTCGAGCGATGACCAGCGCGGCGACACCGACGCCGAGCAATGCGAGCGTCGCAGGCTCGGGGACGGCTGCCACGGTGTCGTCGGTGTCATCGAACGCATATGCGACGACAGGGGCCGCGACGACCATGCCAATGACAAGGAGCTTGCGGATGACCATGATTCCTCCCAGGCAAGTGGCCTGCGTTTGTATAGGTGCAGGCCTGAGTGCTCGTCTCCCGGCATTCCGGATTCGACGAACGCCTGTGGCAAGCAATAAGCGTGCGGCGGAAAGTTGCTCGCGAATTTCAGTCACTTGCACGCCGACCACTTTCCAGGGTTCGGCGTTTTGTAAAGCTCTTCGACATGAAACCGTCGCGGGTTCACTGAATGGCGATCCTGCGTTCGCGTTGCAGTCGTTCGATCGGCACGTAGTCGAAATCGAAGCCGAAGTGACGCGGTCCGAGAACTTCGACGCCCTTGTCGGTGCGCCACATCGGCGACGTGTTGTACCCGATCATCGCGACGTCGGCGCCGAGCTTGTAGCCGCCGAGGCTCCCGCCATCGAGAGCATCGCCGGTCTTCGGGTCGAGGTTCTGAATCGTATCCGGCGACATGGCATCGGGCACGCCGTCGAGCCACGTAACGATGTTCTCGTTCTTGACATAAATCCTGTACAGATGGTCCGTGTACGGACCAGTTCCGGTGATCTCGACATCCCACCACGCGAACCCGCGCTCGCCCTTCGTCTCGGCCTTCGTGACCGTGCCCCGGAACAGCATGAATCCGTCGGTGACTTTCACGAGCGCGACGATGGGATCCTCTCGTTGTTCGACCGCTTCTCGTGCAGTTTTCCCGAAGAGCATCGCCTGCGACAAAGCGCCTTTGATGACGCCTCGCTTCATCGTCTTTCCCGACATCGGGTTCATCGCGATTTGTGCGCTACCGCCGCTCGCTACCGCCACGCCTCGGGCGAGATCCTCCACACGGTCATCGTCGACGGTCTTCTCGAAAATGATCGTGTCGCCCCATCGCGTGACGAGCGCCGCCGGTGTCGACGGTATGCCGTTGATCCATGGGATCTGTTGCTCGATTTCCGGGCGCGCGCGTCCTGACAGGCAGGCATCGACAACCGGCACGCCAAGCTCCGCGGCAAGGATCAGCGCGCTCGCCGTTTGAGCCGATTCGCTCCGCACGACGGCGTCGAACTTCTTTCCCAAATGCCTGGCGAGTGCTTGCACCGCGAGCCAACCGGTGTTCTGAGTCAATGGCAGGTCATGAGTCAGCATTCGCTCGCGAACGTAATCCCACGCTCCGCTGCCGCCGACACCGCCGACCGAAACGGTTGTCCAGTCGTCAGGAACGTCGTCGACGCTGACCATCGTGAACTTCTTTCCAAGACTGATCGCGGCCTTCACTCGCTGCGTGGCACGCGCGGTATCGACGCCGCGACTCGCCTGGACCGACGAGCCGAGCATCATGTCGACGACCTCCTGCTCGGTCAGCGTGCGGAGCTTCGGTTGCCGTGAATGCAACGTGCCAACGACGGACACCACGCCGACCGCGAGGGCCGCGATCACGGCGCCAAGAAGGAGTTTCCGACCCATCGGAACCAGCGATCGGGACGTTAATTGCGTTGATGCAACTCGATGACGTTTCGATCGGGATCACGCACGAAGATGGCCTGCCCGCCATTGTCGAATCGTACCGGGCCGCCGCTTAGCGCAATGCCTCCTTCCTCGAGTCGACGCTTCGCCGCGATGATGTCCGGGCACAGCAGCGCGAAGTGGGTAATGCCGGCGTGCTTGTCGGGTACGTCCATCAGAATGTTCGGTTCGCTGGCGCTCGCGGCGTTGAGCACGAGATTCACCTCCAACCCGCAGGGGTGCTCGAGAATGGCGACCGGCTCGGGACCGAGCGGCCCCGCGGTCTTCACGAATCCGAGCAACGCGTAGAACGCTGCCGAGCGCTCGAGATCGTGCACGCGGATTCCGATGTGCGCGAGTCCCTGGATGCTGACGGGCGTGGTGGACATGCGCTCCTCCATTCACCGAAAGGATACAGCGGCGCGCAGGGACGTCACACGAAGCGGATCACAACGTTCCATGTGCCCGAAACAAACGAAACAATAATCGGCCGGCGCCGAAATAATCCTGCTGCAAGCATTTTCTAGAGTTTGCCATGTCGCCGTCGCCGTCGAACGCCAAAGCGATCGGCGCTTGGGTGCGCGTCGAGTTAAAGGTCCCGGAGAGAACGCTCATGCAAGTGATGCTTCGCAAGGCATTTTGACAGGATTGATTGCAGCCATGCTCGCACTGCCAACGGCGCACGTCAGCGCGCATTCATCAGCCTCATCGATGCACGGTTCGCATGACGCGGCGGACACACAGGAGATCAGCGATTTGCTGATCACCAAGGTGCGCAACGCCACGCAACGGTTTCTCGACGTCAACGTTGCGATTCACGACGGCCGGGTAACGGCGACCCCGTGCGTGAGCGGACCCGATACAGGTGCAATGGGCGTCCATTTCGTTCTGCCGAGTCGCCTTGGCGACTGCATGCTGAACCCGAACGAGCCCGAGGCGCTGATCTACGAGCCGATGCAAAACGGCGCGCTGCGCCTCGTCGGCGTGGACTTTATCGTGTTCGCGGCCGATTGGGCCGCGGGTCACCCGGAAGGCGGCACGCCTGGTGTCGACGGCCATCTCACAAACTACGTTTGCCGAGCTAATCGCTTCGGCTGCACGCCTTCTGCGAATTGCACGTATGGGCGTGGGAGCACAACCCGAGCGGCACGTTCGCCGATTGGAACACGAACGTATCCTGCGACAACCAACGGGGTGAATGAGCGCGAAACGCTGCGGCACAGTCAGAAAATACGGCCGTGCTGCGAGCGATCATTCCCCCTCAAAACCTCTCGACCCATGGCCGCAATTCGATCTCCCACGTCCACGCGCTTCTAGGCTGCATGAGCACCGACATGTAGGCGCTCGCGATCGCATCGGGATCGAGCGACCGGTCATCGGGGTCGCTCTGGCCCCGCCGGCGAATGGCGCCGTCGATCACGAAGTGCGCGACGTGAATGCCTTTTGGCGCCAGCTCGCGCGCCATGCTCTGCGCGAGCCCGCGAAGCGCGAACTTGCCCATCGCGAAGGGTGCTGACTCCGCGTAGCCCTTGACGCTCGCCGACGCGCCGGTGAACAGAATCGCGCCGTACTGATGGGGCAGCATGCGCGCTACCGCGCGCTGCGCGACGAGAAACGCGCCGAACGCCGTCACCATCAGCGAGCGGCGCACGTCTTCGGGTGGCAGCGTGGCGAGCGGCCCGCGCACGCGAGCGCTCGCGTTGTAAACAACGACGTCGGGCGAACCGATTTCACGTTCGACGTCCGCAAACAATCTGTCTACGTCGGCTTCGACCTGCGCATCGCATGCGAACACATGCGCGCCCGTTTCGGACGCCAACCCGCGCAGCTTCTCGATGTCGCGCGCCGCAAGCGCGACGTCGATGCCTTGCGCGGCGAACGCGCGCGCGAGCGACGCGCTCAGTCCCTGACCGGCCCCGACGACGAGCGCCTTGCGGTATCGCGATTGTGCGGTGTCCATACGATCGGCATTGTAGGCGCGGGGACGCTCGGGTTGCTATGCGCCCGAGCGAGAATGGCGTCAATTTGCATTGACCGCCAGGGAAGCGCCTTGAAATTCCTGTCCTTCGAGACGATGCTCGTCGCCATGCTATGGCTGGCAGCGCCACTCGCCGGCGCCGACGAAGGCGAACAACCGAACCAACGCGAAGATGCGCAGGCGCCGACTGCTGCGACCATCGGGGGCAGCGTCACCGGCGTCGCGCAGCAGGCGAACGCCGGTAGCGTCGAGGAAAGCGCGCGAACGTCGCGCGCGAACGATCGCGCTGACGTCACGCTGACATTGCCCGGCGGACGAATCGGCGATCTCGAAGGAAAGTTCCTCGCGCATTTCCGCGCCGGACAGGGCATTGCGGTGGCGCTGCGCCCCACGTACACGAGCACGCCGAACACGACGGCGTTCGCCGGCATGAGCGCCGGCGATGCGTACGTGATCGTTGCCGAGGCCTGGTACCAGTTGAGTGCGCCGCTGCCTGCCGCCAGTGGCGGCGGTGCATCGTATCGGCGCTTCGAGGTCACGGTCGGCAAGATGGATGCATTCGCCTTTTTCGATCAGGACAGAGTTGCCGACGACGAGACGATGCGTTTCCTGAACAACGCGTTCGTGCACAATCCGTTGCTCGATTCGGGCGGAGACACGCGCGCCGATCGTTACGGGTTCGCGCCCGGCGTGTGCGTCGCGTATGCCGGCGAGAGCGACCAAGCGTGGCGTGTATCGCTCGCTGCGTTCGGCTCGGGCCCGGGGGCCGATTTTCACGGTTCGCTCGCCGGCCCGTTCGTGATCGGGCAGATCGAGACCAACCACCGATTCGCATCGCTCGAACCGGGCACGTATCGCGCGTACGCCTGGACGAACGGCAGAACGGTGGATTTCGAGGGCCGCTTCGAGCGGCACACGGGTGTCGGTTTCTCGATCGACCAGCCGGTGACTAACACGATCACGCTATGGGGACGCTTCGGGGCCGAGATCGCGGGCGAGGTGCGGTTCGATCGCGCGTTGACGTTCGGCGCCGAGATTGCGGGACGCGGCTGGGCCCGCGAGGACGACGCCATCGGCTTGGCGTCGGGGTTCCTGCGCACGAGCAACGAGTATCGTGAGGCGACCGCCGATGCTTCGCTCGCGGGTTACGCGGTGACGGGGACGGAGCGCATCGCCGAAGCGTATTACCGCTGGCGCGTCAACAAGCACCTCGACGTGTCGCCCGACGTGCAGTGGATTCGCCGACCGGGTGGCAACGGTTCGGCGCCCGACGTCGTGATCGGCGGCGTGCGCGCGAGAATCGGCTTCTGAAGCGACGATTCGGCCGCGCGTTACACCCCGGGATCCTTCTTTCGTCCTTGTCAGGCTCCGTCCTTGCCTGGGCTCGTCGCACCGAAGATTGAAAATCGACTCCGATGAAGATCCTCTGCTGCCTCAACGACGACGTGCTGGCCAACGTCGCGCTCAACCTGCTCCTGCCGTCGTTGTCGGGACACGAAGTCCGCGTGGGTCTCAGCGCTCGCATTGGTGCACCAAGTGCCGCCGAGCCCATGCCGCGCCGTCAGCTCCGCATGGCGGAACAGGCCTTCGCGAACGACGTGCTGTTTCCGCTTGTCGAGCGTGCAGGCTATTCGGGCGAGGAGCGATACCTGACGTTTCGCGAGATCGAGCAACATCGCGGCATTGCGGTCGTGCCTTTTCCCACGCCTAACGACGAGGCCGGGCTCGCATTGCTTCGTGCGTTCGTGCCCGACCTCGTACTATCGATCCGCTATGGGGCGATCTTCAAGGCGGCCGCCATCGGCGTGCCAAGGCTCGGCATTCTCAACCTGCACGCGGGCCTGCTGCCTGCGTATCGCGGCGTGATCGCAACGTTCCGGGCGCTTCAGGCGGAAGAAAAGGAGATTGGCTGCACGCTGCACTACATCACGGATAGCGCGATCGACGCCGGCCCGATTATCGGGCGGGTGAAAGTGCCGGTCGACCGCGACCGATCACTCTTCGCTCACGTGCTGTCGTTGTATCCGGTCGCCGTCCCCATGATCGCGGACGCGATCGCGCGACTTGCGCGTAACGAAACGCTGGAAGCTCGCGCGCAGGTCGGCGGCAGCTATTTTTCGTATCCGCTCGCCGAAGAGTGGGATGCGTTCCTGCGACGCGGCTGGCGCGTCGTCGACCTCGAAGATCTCTGCGCGCTTTCCGCGCGCTATCTGCCGCCGCTTCCGTCTTCGAATTGAGGCTACACGCCGGGATCCTTCACGTTCTCGAATGTCTCGAACTCGATGTTCCACGGCTTGCCGCCGACCATCTCGACTTTACGGATGTAAACGTTCTGAATCGGGTCGCGCGTGGCGGGATCGATCGTCATCGGTCCGCGCGGACTCGTCCATTTCATGCCCTTCATCGCGTCGACGAGCCTGTCGCCGTCGGCATTCGCGCCGGCCTTTTTCACTGCCTCGTAGATCAGGTGCATGCCATCGTAGCCGCCGACGGAGTGGAAGTTGGGCCGGAAGCTGTTCGTCTTCATGAACGCGTCGACGTACGCCTTGTTATCGGGCGAGTCGTGCGCGGCGGAGTAATGGAACGACGTGACGACGCCGACCGCGACTTCGCCCATGCTTTCGAGCAGATCGTCGTCGACGACGTCGCCCGTGCCGATCATGCGAATGCCCGCCGGCTCGAGACCGCGATCGTTGAACTGTTTCATGACGCCGGAGCCTTCGCCGGACGGCACGAACACGAACAGCGCATCCGGCTTCGCATCCTTCGCGCGCTGAAGGAACGGCGCATAGTCTGGATTGCGAAGCGGCACGCGCACCGATTCGACCACCTTGCCGCCGGCGCCGGTGAAGCGCGTGACGAACGTCTTCTCGGCGTCGAGCCCTGGCGCATAGTCGGTGCAAAGCGTCACCGCCGACTTGATGCCGTTCTTCGGCGCCCATTCGGCAATCGGCCACGTGACCTGCGGCAGCGTGAAACCGCTTCGCACGATGTATGGCGACTTCGACGTGATAATCGACGTTGCCGCCGCCATCACGATCATCGGCGTTTTCGCATCCGTTGCAATCGGCGCGGCAGCGAGCGCGAGCGGCGTCAGGCCGAAGCCGGCAAGCACGTTCACCTTGTCCTGCACCAGGAGTTGCTGCGCGATGCGCTTGGTGGTCTCCGGCGCGATGCCCGTGTCGTCCTTGACGATCAGATCGATCTTGCGGCCCGCCACTGTATCGCCGTTCTTCTGCATATACAGGCGGCATGCGGCCTCGATCTGCCGACCGGTCGACGCGAACGGCCCGGTGAGCGGCAGGATCAATCCGATCTTCATGGACTCAGCGGCGAACGACGGCTTGACGAAGCCCGCCGCGACGGCGGCCGCGGTTGCCTTGAGCATTGCGCGACGAGTCATGCGATGACCGTGCATCGGTTTCTCCAGAGGGTAAGTTGGCGTCGATGAATCATGTGCGCGTTCGGGCGGGTTGCATGCCGTGGCGGCGCTTCGCTGCATCCGTGTGCTCGGACGCGAGCCAGGCAAGCAGGGCGCTCGTCGGTGCGCGTTGCATCGATGCGGTGCACGCTGCCGCCGAGAACGTCGTGGTCGACTGGATCTCCGGTGGAAGCACACCGACGACATCGACGCTCGGCGCGTGCATCAACTCGCTCAATTGCTGGAAGCCGAGGTCCGCGTCTTCGCGCGCGATCAGCGTTGCGACCGGTACTCCAGGCGGAGCCTTGACGAGCCGCGTCCGGATCGTATCGACGACGTTCCAGCGCTCGATCAGGCGCATCAGATGCGCGCCGCTCGGGCCGGTCGAATAGCCGATATTCCTCGCATGCAGCACCGCATCACGAACCGCCGCTTCGCTGCTGACGTCGGGTTTCGTCGCGCCGGCGGCGACGGCGATCGCGATGTCGGATCGCGCGAGATCGGTTCGACTGCTCGCGTCGACTCGGCCAAGATTGGCCAACTCCTCGATCACATCGGCGGCGAGAACGACGAAATCGAAAGGTTCGCCCTGCTGCACGCGACGCGCGGCATCGACACCGCCGACCGAAGCGATGCTCACGCGTTGTCCGGTCTTCTGCGTGTACGCCTCGCTCGCGTCCGCCAATACGTAACGCATCGCCATCGACGCAATGCCGCTGATGCATTCCACGTTGCCGGACTTGTTCATCGCATGCCTCAATCGATGTACTTGAGTCCGGCCTTTTCCAGCGGCTCGCGCATGCCGTACATGTCGAGGCCGAGAACGCCGGCGGCGAGCTTCGCGCGCTTTTCACCTTCGCTCGCTTCGCGCGCGGCCGCCGCTTCCATTGCCTTGTGGACAAGCGGCGCGGGCACGATCACGACGCCGTCGTCGTCAGCAACGACGACATCACCAGGATGCACGAGCGCGCCGGCGCATACGACCGGGACGTTGACGGAGCCAAGCGTCGCCTTGACCGTGCCTTTCGCCGAAATCGCTTTGCTCCAGACGGGAAATGGCATTTCCGTGAGCGCACGCACGTCGCGCACGCCCGCATCGATGACAAGCCCGCGCGCGCCGCGCGCCTTGAAGCTCGTGGCGAGCAGTTCGCCGAAGTAACCGTCGGTGCAATCTGCCGTGACGGCGGCAACGACAACGTCGCCGGGATGGAGCTGCTCGGCGACGACGTGCAGCATCCAGTTGTCGCCGGGTTGCATCAGCACGGTGACGGCCGGGCCCGCGACGTGCGCGCCCACAAAGACCGGGCGCATGTACGGCTCGAGAAGCCCCACGCGTCCCATCGCTTCGTGGATGGTCGCAACACCGAAGGAACCCAGCCTGGCGACGACCTCGCTATCGGGCCGCTCGATGTTTCGATGGACGACGCCGAGCTCATACATGCGTCATTGTCCTTTCGCGTTCAGTGCTGCGTCGAGCCGAGGATAGACGCGCCGCGCATTCGCTTCGTAGATCTTCTGCTTGGCCGCCGCATCGATTCGCGCGGCCTCGACGTAGCGCCTCGTGTCGTCATAGTGGTATCCCGTTTCGGGATCGATGCCGCGCACGGCGCCGATCATCTCGCTCGCGAAGAGCACGTTGTCGACAGGGATCACGCGCGTCAGCAGATCGATGCCGGGCTGATGATAGACGCAGGTGTCGAAGAACACGTTACGCAGCAAATGATCGGCAAGCAAGGGCTTGCCGAGCTCCTGCGCGAGCCCGCGGAATCGTCCCCAGTGATAAGGCACTGCTCCGCCGCCGTGCGGAATGACGAAGCGCAACGTCGGAAAATCCTTGAACAGGTCCGAAGCCAGGCACTGCATGAACGCCGTCGTGTCAGCGTTCAGGTAGTGCGCGCCGGTCGTGTGAAAGCACGGATTGCAGCTCGTGCTGACGTGGATCATCGCCGGGATGTCGTACTCGACCATCTTCTCGTAGATCGGGTACCAGTGGCGATCGGACAGCGGTGGCGACGTCCAGCGTCCGCCCGACGGATCGGGATTGAGATTGATCGCGACGTTGCCATACGCCTCGACGCACCGGACGAGCTCCGGGATGCACGTCGCGGGATCGACGCCGGGACTCTGCGGCAGCATGGAGGCCGGAACGAAATGATCGGGGAAAAGCCGACTCACGCGATGGCAGAGCTCGTTGCAAATCGCGGCCCACGTGCTCGACACTTCGAAATCGCCGATGTGATGCGCCATGAAGCTCGCGCGCGGGCTGAAGATCGTGAGGTCGATGCCGCGCTCGCGCATCGACCGAAGCTGGTTGCGCTCGATCGATTCTCGGATCTCGTCGTCGTCGATTCGAAACTCGGAAGCGCGCGGCATATCGGCGCGGTTTCCGATCGCCGCGATTTGACGATTGCGCCACGTCTCGAGCGCTTTCGGGGCCGTCGTGTAGTGGCCGTGGACGTCGATGATCATCGACACCGTCTCCCTGGAATGCGGGTCACCGAGACGGCACCGCTTTGTCCCAGCCAAGACTGGCCGCATCCTTGCCCGCGACCGAGTAAAGCGCGCCCGGCGCATTGCGCGTGCGCTGGAACGCTTCGAGCGTTTCACCCCGCATTGCCGCATAGATGTGCAGGTTCGACACGCCGGTGACCGCGCCGAGCTTCTCGAGCATGAAGAAGATGACGCCGTAGTGCATCAATCCGCGCCAGTCGCGACGCCGAATGAGATCGCGCTCTTCCTCGCTCAAGTCCGCAGCCTCGAAGCTCGCCTCGGAGTCTCGCAGGAACGCTTCGCGATGTGCGGGCTCAACCATCCGATGCAGGTAATCGTTGATGCGAAACGCCTTGACGCTGCGCTCGATCGTGAACGGATAGCTGCCTTCGATGCCTTCGATACCGTTCAGTTGCGTCGCGATATCGCGGCGCTGGCGTTCGGCGATCGCTGGATCGGCTGCCTCGTCGAGGCCTTCGTAGATCGCCGTCGCGATGCCGGTCATCGACGGCAGGTAGTAGCTGCGATGCTTGCAGACGATATTCGCCGGCAGCGCACCGCGCATCGTCAGCCACATTACGACTTCGGAGCCTTCGAATCCACCAAGCTTTGCATATTCGGCGATCGTCATCTCTGCGAGTCGGTCGGGATCGCGCTCGAAGAGATCGAGGAAGCGCTGGTCCCATTCGGGATTGTTGAAGCCGGCCCGCTCGCCGTGCACCTGATGCGATAGGCCGCCGGTCGCGACGATCGCGACGCGAAGATCCTCGGGATAGCTTTCGATCGCGCGGCGAAGCGCCTTGCCGAGCTTGAAGAAGCGACGCGCGCCCGGAATCGGGAACTGCAGCACGCCCATCTGCAGCGGCACGATGCTGACGGGCCATTCGGGCTCGTGCGGGCATAGCACCGACAGCGGCGAAAAGCAGCCATGGTCGAGCGCGCGATGCTGAAAGAACGACATGTCGAACTCGTCGGCCATCAGCGCATGCCCGATGTGCGAAGCAAGCTTCGGGTGACCGTCGATCGGCGGGAGATCGCGGGCCCCGCCACCTTCGTCGGCAACGTGCCACGTCGGTCCTACGCCAAGCGTAAACGCCGAGTAATGGTCGAAGAAGAACGACGTGACGTGATCGTTGTAGATGAAGAGCAGCACGTCCGGTCGCTTCCCGGCAAGCCATTCGGCAAGCGGCGCGAAGTTTTCGAAGATCGGCGTCCAGGCGGGATCGTCGTGCTTGTTGCGATCGTAGGCGAACCCGATGGTCGGCGTATGCGAGGCGGCAAGGCCGCCGATGATGCGCGCCATGGCGCTCCTTCGTATGGGGTGTGCGGCGTGCGCGATCTTCCGCCTGGCAATTTACCTTGACGCCGTCGTGTCCGCCAACTACGGCGATGTTCGGCTGCCAGGGAATCGGCTATCGTTTCGACGCCGTCATGCTCGCGACGCCGAACGCGATCCACGTCGCGTCAGGTACTACGCGCAGGATGGCGACTCCCTCGTGGTTCACGCCTTTCAAGGAAACGATCCCGCTCGACCGCGCCGATCCGCTCGCACTGCAGATCGAGCATTTCGCGGCCGTCATGCGCGGCGAAGCAACGCCGCTGGTCAGCGGTCGCGACGGTTTGCAGAATCTGCGCGTCATTGACGCGATCGCCGAAGCGGCGAGGACCGGCAACGCGGTGGATGTCGATATCGCGCGATAATCGAGGCGATTAGTACCCCGACACAACCAACACGCGATCGATCCATGGCTACCATCGACATCGAAGGCAATGCGTTTGCGGTGCGCACCGACGGCTCGCCCGAAGCTCCGGCGCTCCTGCTCTCCAACTCGCTCGGGTCCGACATGTCGATGTGGGACGAGCAGGTGCCGCACTGGTCGAAGCGTTTCCGAGTCGTCCGCTACGATGCTCGCGGGCACGGGCGCACGGCCGTGTCGCCGGGACCCTATACGATTGACCGCCTCGGCCGCGACGCGCTCGCGGTGCTGGACGCGCTTCATATCGAACGCGCGCATTTTTGTGGGCTTTCCATGGGCGGCATGATGGGCATGTGGCTGATGTCGCACGCGGGCGGACGCATCGCGCGCGCGGTGCTCGCGAATACGTCGGCGCACATGCCGCCGCGATCGCTTTGGGACGAGCGCATGGCCCAGGTGCGCGAGAACGGCATGAACGCGATCGTCGAGGGAACGCTCGAGCGGTGGCTTACGCCGGCCTTTCGCGCGAAGGAGCCCGGCGCGGTCGAGCGCGTGCGCACGATGATCCTTCGCACGCCGGTCGAAGGCTACCTTGGTTGCTGCGCCGCGATCCGCGACATGGATCAGCGCGAGGCGATCCGATCGATCCGCACGCCGACGCTCGTCATTATCGGCGCGCACGATCCGTCGACGACGCCCGAGGCTGGAGAGGCGATCCATCGCGCGATCGCGGGATCGGAAGTGACGACGCTCGAGGCCGCGCACCTTTCGAACGTCGAGCAGCCGATCGTCTTCGCGACAGCGGTCGAGCGTTTCCTGTTGCGGTAGTAGCGAGTTTCATCTCGGGTCATAACCCATAGGCCTCGGTCGACGTATCGAGGAGGAGCACGCTCATGTCCTATCTCGATGATCCGCGCGTCTATTTCGCTGCCGAGCGCACGCTGCTGGCATGGCAGCGAACCGCCATCGCGCTGATCGGACTGGGGTTTGTCGTCGAGCGCTTCGGCTTGTACATTCGCAGCATCGAAAACGGCGCGGCGGAGCATGCGCATCCCGGCGCGTCGCTGTTCTTCGGTGTCGTGTTCCTACTGCTCGGCGCGATCGTCGCCATCGTTTCGGCTTCGCAGTTCGCCCGGTTCATTCACGGTCTCTCCGCCCCGGAGCGTCCCCCAGGCCGTCCGGTCTGGTTCGCGCCCATTGTCAATTACCTGCTTGCCTCGGCCGCGATCGCGATGGCGGCGTGGTTCGTTCTGGCGGGATAGGCGCTCGTCCGCCGCAAAGTCGTCGAATGGCGACGCCCGCCATCTCATGGGGCTGCGGAGCGAGCAACGCCGGCGCTGCCGTTGCAGTGTCGCGCCACGTTCGTCGAAAAATCGCAATTTCTTGACATTCCGTATCAGGAATCGGCAACTCCGCGGGCTCCCGCCCGAAATACACTGCACGACGGAGCTGGAATTGCGAACGAACCAGCGATCGCGCGCCCTGCACGCGCCCGTCGCGACTCTAAGGAGGCCAGGATGAAGATGTCAGCCATTGCGCTGTTCACGCTCGCGTCGTCGGCGATGCTCGCGCCGGCTTTTGCCGATCCACCGTCGCCATCGCCGTCATTGCATCTCACCAGCGGAAGCCCGCATCTCACGCGCATCAACAAGGCATTCATGATCACGCCGCAGCAGGCGCTGCAGTGGGCGATGTTCAAGTCGCAGATCGGTCCGACGTACGCCGGAAGCCCGGGCGGCAACAAGTGGCTGAATTTCATCGAGACCACGATGCAGGAGTTCGGGGCCGTCGACCTCTTCGAGCAGGACCTGCCGTACACCTTCTTCACCGTCAACGACTGGCCCGACCCGCGGACGCACATTTACGGCTCCGGTGTCGAGGTCGAGAAGCTGGTGTCGAACGGCACGCCGGTGCCTGTCGTAGCGACGTACGGCATGACGTCGGGCTCGACGCCTCCCAGTGGCGTCACGGCTCAACTCGTCTATTACGATCCGGCAAATCCGCCGGCGAGCATCGCGGGCAAGATCGTCGTGTTCCAGACGGTACCGTATCCACCGTCGGTCCCGAACGTCAATCCGCCTTATTCGTACACGAGCCAGATCCTGCCGAACTACACCTACACCGATTACGAATTTCGCAGTCCAGGCGATTGGTCGTTCCCGATGTACACGCCGGTTCCGGCGAGTGTCAGCAGCTCCTACTGGTATCGCTGGGTCTGGAGCCAGCTCGGCGGATTCGCCAACATCGCGATGAAAGGCAACGCGGCCGGCGTCGTGATCGTCTACGACTTGTCGCCCGGCGGCGCGTTCGGGCTCATCCAGCGAAGCGTTTACAGCCTCACCGGCAGCGGCGGCCCGGGCACCGTGTACCGGAACGTGCCGACGCTTTGCCTCGATCGCGTCAACGGCGCGAAGGTGATCGAGGACGCGAAGACCGGCGCGAATGCGACGCTGACGCTGAACGCCAGCTTCGTCCCGGTCCAGGGGCGGTACGTAATCGGTTACCTGCCCGGCAAGAACTACGGGACGCCACAGGACGAGCAGATCCTGCTTGCGACACACACCGACGCGATGTCGCTCGTCGAGGAAGACGGCAGCTTCGGCATGCTGGGAATCATGCATTACATGAGCCACATTCCCCAACAGCAGCGCCCGAGGACGCTGGTCTTCTGGTTCGACAGCCGGCACTTCATGCCCGGCGCCGAAAGCGCATGGTCGCAGTATGACTACTACCTGAACAATCCGGACAAGCTGCAACCGATCGTCGCGACGATGGGCATGGAGCACATGGGTGGACGCTCGACGCTCGAGGCAGGATCGAACGGCGACGACTATGTGTATTCCTCGGCACGCCCGGAAGACGGAGGCGTCATCACCAGCTTCATCGACGTGAACAACAACAATCTGTTTCTGATCGACACGATCGCGCAGGCCACCGCCGACAACAATTGGCCGCGCGTCGAGGCGAGCTCGGGTAACGTGGCCCCCGGCGTCAACGGCGGTTTCCAGAAGCAGGTGCTGAGTCCCGTCAACAAGGGCCGCTCGTACACGCCGCAGATTCCAGGCATCGGCCTCGCCGGCGACTGGCCCGGCGCATGGACGCAGGAATATTCGCAACTGACGACCGAAGCAGGCTATCCCGGATTCGACCAGAACTACTTCGTGACCCAGGTGGCCGGTCTTACGGAGATCGCGGGCACGCTCATGGCGCGCAACGACGTCAAGATCCTGCTCGATTTCGGCTGGGGACAAATCGCGTCGGGCTTGACATGCGCGTTGAAGTCGATCTGTCCGACGCTGCCGCCCACGGGCCTGCTACCGGATTCGGGCTTCGTCAATGCCGCGAATGCGCCCATGCAACGCGCGGAGTTGCTGAGCGAATACCAGGCGGCGTTCCACGACGTCGAGCAGGGGCAGTACACGAACGCGATCAGCGTGCTGCAGACGCTCGAGCAGGACGTGTCGCAGTGGATTCTCGATCCGAACCAGACAGCGCTGACCATCCTGATCAACGATCAGATCGGCAAGCTCGCTGCGCTTTGAAGGTTGCACACAACGTTCGCATCCCGATCGCCTCGCCTCCACGGCGGAGGAAAAGGGGCCAGGCTCGCATTTCCGGGCGTACTCTGACCATGCGTTGCGCCCAGAAATGCGAGCCTGGCCTCTTTTCCGCCCTCGTTTTTCATCCCGCCTTTCTTTCGCGGCAGTAGAGGCATGAAAACGTCCGTTCCAATTCTGGCCATCGTTTCGTCTCTTTTTGTCGCATCGGCGTCGGCGGACGATTGGCCGATCACGCCGCCCGAGCCGCTCAGGCAGATCGCCATGGTGCTGGTGAAAGGCGGCTGCTACACGATGGGCGACGGCTCGGACGAGGAGTCCGTCCACAAGGTGTGCGTGAAGGACTTCTACATCGGCAAGTATCCCGTCACCCAGATGCAATGGACGGGAACGATGGGCACGAATCCATCGAAAGAACCCAATTGTGGCTTGAACTGTCCGGTCGAGAACGTATCGTGGAACGACGTTCAGGCGTTCATTCGCAAACTCGACGCGCGAACCGGAAAGGCCTATCGGCTGCCCACCGAGGCGGAATGGGAGTACGCGGCGCGAAGCGGCGGCAAGGCCGAGAAATGGGCCGGGACGAGCAGCGAGAAATCGCTCGCCGACTACGCGTGGTATTACAACAATGCCGACTTCCAGACTCATCCGGTGGGCCAGAAGAAGCCGAACGGCCTGGGGCTCTATGACATGACCGGCAACGTCTGGGAATGGACGTCCGATTGGTTCGATGAAGGCGTTGGCGTTCAGGACCCGAAAAACGACGCGGCGAGCGAGGCCGATGCTCGCATGCGATCGCTTCGCGGCGGCTACTGGGGCGATCTCGCGAGCTTCGTCCATGTGACGCGACGCATCGGTCTCGTCCCATCCGCGCATGGCGTCGGTTACGGGTTCCGCGTCGCCCTTTCGACGCCGTAGCATGCATCGGCCGATCTGCGCGAAGCGTTTGCTTGCGAGCAACGTTTGCCGGGTGACGGCGATCGCGGTGTTTTGTGTTTCCAGCCATGCGTACGCAAATCCGTCTGCCTTGTTTTCGCCCGGTGCGAATCGCGTGTCTACGTTCCTCCGTACGGCACTCGCGCAGCGGAGCAAGAATCTCATCGACGCGGCGGACGAGATGCCTGCCGACAAATACGAGCTCAAGGCGCCGCCGGACAACTACACGTTCGGCTATCTGACGCTGCACATCGCCGATGGCAACTATCTTTTTTGTTCCTACATCGGAGGCATTCCGATGCCGCAGCTTCCAACGCTCGCCGAGACGGATCCGAAGCCGACGTTGATGAAGCGGATCAAGGATTCGTTCGATTTCTGCACGGCGGCGCTCGCGAATCTGGACGACTCGCACATGAAGGACATGCTGACCATGGGCGAAACGAAGATGTCGCGGTCGATGGCCGTCCTGACGCTGACAGGTAGCTGGGCCACGCACTACGACCAGCAACAGCAGTATCTGCAACTCGGTGGCATTGCGGTTTCCAGCGCGAAGTAGGTCGATGCGGATGGATGCACTTGCGTTCGCGCGGAACAGGATCGGCAACATCGCAGGAGTGCTCCTTGCTCTGACGTTCATCGCGCTCGTTCCCGCGGCGGTCGCGCATACGTTGCCGACCAATACGGTGATGAACGCGTTCGTGAAGATCGAGCCGAAGGAAGCCGACCTGGTCGTGCGCATTCCGATGGACTTGCTGCGCGGGCTGCCATTCGCTCGCAAGGGGGTGGATTACGACCTCGCGGGATCGCAGCCGGTCATCGACCTCGCGCTTCAGACGCTGGCGGACGGCCTCGTTCTGGACGAGGACGGCGCTCGCTTGTCACCGACGAAGGCCGGCGCGCGACTGTCGCCTTCGGCCGATCGTTCATTCGAAACCTACGAAGCGGCCATTCGCCACACCGACGAGTCGGCCGATCCGGCGACGCGTCTGCCGTACGATCAAAGTGCGCTCGACGTTCACTTCACGTATCCGATCGTCTCGCCGCATTCGGTGTTTACGATCCAGTCGCAGGTCGCGGCCGATCTCGGCGGCGCGACGAAGCTCTTGATTCGCTACGTGCCGATCGAAGGCGCGAGTCGTGCATTGATCATTCCTGGCGGGTCGGAGCCGTTGTCGTTGAATCCCACCTGGTATCAGGCGGCAGGGAGCTTCGTCGAACTCGGCATCGGCCATATCCTGAGCGGCATCGATCACCTGCTGTTCCTGTTTTGCCTCGTCATCCCGTTTCGTCGCGTGCGCGGCCTCTTTTCCGTGATTACCGCATTCACGCTTGCCCATTCGGTGACGCTGTTTGCTTCGGCGTTTCATCTCGCGCCGAAAGGCGGCTGGTTTCCGCCGTTCGTGGAGACGGCGATCGCGGCATCGATCCTTTACATGGCGCTCGAGAACGTCGCAGGTCCCAACCTCAGGCGCCGCTGGTTCATTACCGGAATGTTCGGTCTCGTGCACGGATTCGGTTTTGCCGACGTCCTGACCGAGCAATTGCAGTTCGCGGGTTCTTATTTGCTGCTGTCGCTGTTCTCGTTCAATGTCGGGATCGAGCTTGGCCAGATGCTCGTGCTGGCGGTGATGCTGCCTGCGCTCGTGCTTGCGCGTCGTTTCGTGCCCGACCGCGTCGTTGTCGTCTCGCTCTCGGGCATCGCTGCGTGCATCGCTGCGAGCTGGATGTGGGATCGCTACCAGATGCTGCGCCAGCAGGAATGGCCGAGCTTCGTCGACCTTCTGAGTCTAGCGCGCTGGCCGGTGTTGCTGATCGCGATCGTTGGCATCTCGAGCCTCGTCGCGAAGTGGGCCAGGCGCAGGATGCCGAACGCTTCGGTTGCCGGGTAGCGTTGCGGCGTATCGCAGGCCCGGCCGGTTTGCCGGCCGTAATCCGTGGAACCGCCGGCTTATCGCGTCCGGCCGATCGCGCGCCGTTCCTGCGCGTCGAGCGTTTCCGACGCGGCGTGAATCCGTCTGACAACAGGCGCGCGTCGCGTCAGGCGCTCGCTCACCCACTCGGCCGCGTCGCGGGCGCGCACTACGACGACATCCGCGGGAATCTGCCGGTAATCGTCGTTGAACGCGTCGAAAGCGTAGTCGCCGCGATAGCCGAGTGCATCGAGGCGTCGCAGAAAGTCGTCGATCTCCGCGCCATGCACGCCTTCGCCCGGGAAGACACGGTGGTGACGCGCGGTCTCGATCCGATCTTCAATCGATCGGGTCTCGTTCCAGAGAGAATCGGAAAGCTGAACGAGGAAGATGCGGTCGCGGTCGATCTCCTGGAGCGCCGCGAGATCGGAGTTCCACGCGAGAACGTGATATGAATCGAGCGCGAGCCCGAGGTTGCTTCGGTTCGCTGCCGCCACGAGCTCCCACGATCGCAAGTACGTATTCACATGTCGTCCCCACGACAGCGCCTTGTAGGCGACGCGAACGCCGAGCGGAACCGCGAGCGTCGCAAGCTTGCGAAGATCGCCAACGATCGCGTCCTCGTCGCCGACCGCGTACGCCGAAGTCGACGAACAGACGAGCAGAAGCCTCGTGCCGAGGGTGACGCACATCCCGAGCATCGCCTTCGCGATGCCGACCTTGTAGTCGTGCAGCGGCCCGGACAGGCCTTCGAAATCGCGCAACGCCTGCAAACCTGCCGCACGCAGTCCGCTCGCGGCGAGCGCTTCGGCGGCCGCGCGCTCGTTTTCGGCGTCACGCGCGATGTCGGAGGCGGAGAGCATCACTTGGCGGAAATCGCCGTTGCGGATCGCCGCGAGCCTGCTGGCAAGGGGACCAGCGAGCGTCGCCGCATCTATCGCGAAATGGTCGAGGTTCATCGCGCGCTTGCCTTCATCAAGGGCCGGTTAACAGCCCCTGGATGGATCCGACACGACGAGCTCGAACATGGCGCCTCCCAGATACGCCTGTGTCAGCGCTCCCTTGTCACTCGGTTGCACGTCGCCGCGATCGATGAAGACGATGCCGCGATCGCGCCACGCCTTGGTTGCGGCAGGAATGTCGGGTGCGCCGAACCCGACGCGCACGAAGCGCTCGGGCCAGTCGAGCTCGTAGGCGCCGGTCGGCGGCTCGATGAGCTGGAGGTAGAACCGGTGACAGGGGCTTTCGAGCAACGTGCCCTTGGGAAGCACGCCGAAGTAGCGGCCGCTCGGCAACACGGTGAAACCGAAAAGCGCCCGATAGAAATCGATCCAGTCCTGCGTTCGACCGTCCTCGATCGCCTGTACAACGCCGAACCAGTGCAATCCCGCCACGGCGGGCGGCTGCGGATCGACGCCGGGAATGCGAATGAAGTCGACGTCGTAGATCGAGAAGTCGCGGTAGCGATCGACGAAATAGACAAGGCTGTCGCCGACGCCGCGAATGCCGGGGATATGGAGCTCCATCGCTGCCGCGCGCGTTCGCATCGGCCAGGCGCCGAGATCGAGCGAATGACGAAACGCCTCGCCCGCGTCGCGGACGCGAAGCGCGATCGCGGCAATGGCAGGCGTCGGGTCGACGACTTCGTGCGCGTTCACGATGAGGTTCATCGTCCCCTGGCGATAGAGCACGACTTCGCGCGAGCGATGCCGCGCGATCGCGTGGAAGCCCATCCTTTCGAGCAGCGCGCCGGACGCCTGCGGATGCGACGTCGCGTATTCGATGAACTCGATGCCGTCGATGCCGAGCGGATTGCTCGGCTCGGGCAGGGCTTCGGTAGGCGCCATGGCGTTCGCGTTCGGGATCAAGTCCGCTTGCAATGTAGCTTGCCGCGACGAGCGCGCTTTCTTTTGCGCGATTCCTAACCGCGGGCCTCGAACCACTCGGCGAGCGTCGGCGCGAGTATCTTCTGCGCTTTGCCCCCGACGAACGTCCCGATGTGGCCGCCGGGGACCGCGACCTCCGTGTAGTCGTCGGTTCCGAACAGCTTGCCGACGCCGCGCGAGCACGAGACCGGAATGATCGTGTCGCCGGTCGCATAGATGTTCAGCACCGGCATCCTGACATCGCGCAGGTTCACCTTCCGCGTGCCGAGCACGAGCTCGTTCCTCACGAGCTTGTTCTCCTGGTACAACTCCTTGAACCACTGGCGCACGACCTCGCCCGGATGATCGGGTCGATCGGCGATCCAGCGCTCCATCCGCAGAAAGTTGACGAGTTTCGCGTCGTCGTCGAGCACGTCGACGAGATCGATCGTGTACTTGGTGAGGTTGCTGACCGGGTTCATCATCAAAAACGCGAAGCCGACCATGCTGCCCGGCGCCGTTCCATACACCTCGACGAGATCGTCGATATCCTCGGGCGCAAGCGCGCGCGACCACTGGTTCATGTAGCCGGCACCGGTCCGCGGCTCCTTCTTGTCGCCGTGGAAGTCGATCGGCGTCACGGTAAGCGCGAGATTGCGCACCTTGTCGGGAAAGAGCGCCGCGTGGCACAGCGTGAACACGCCGCCCTGGCAGATGCCGAGCACGTTGATCGCCGGCACTTTCGCGCGGCTTCGCACGATGTCGATGCATTCGTCGAGATAGCCCGAGACGTAATCGTCGATCGTGAGCCAGCGCTGCGCCCGGCCAGGCAGCCCCCAGTCGATGAAGTAGACATCGAAGCCGCTTGCGAGCAGCTTGCGAACGAGCGAGCGGTCGGCCTCGAGATCGATCATCTGGAAGCGTCCGACCAGCGCGTAGGTGATCAATATCGGCGTGCGATGCAGCGTCTGCGCGACCGGCGTGCAGCGATAGAGGCGCACCATGTCCTCGCGCCACACTTCCTCGCGCGGCACGGTTGCGATCGCGAGCATCTCTTCCGGCACCTCCGCGACCTTCCGCATCCCGCGTAGCAGCTTCCGGCGAGCTTCCTCGAGCTCGCGCGCGGCGCTTCGGGGCGTGATCGCGAGCGCAGGTGCCGCGCGCGCGGCAAGCAGTGCCTGTGCGGTGGCGTCCTTCATCTGGTCTTCCTCCGCGTCGCGTGTCGCCGCAATTCGCGCACTTCGCGCTTCAACGCCTGGATTTCCTTGTACGCGAGGTCGACGTCGCTGCGCGTCGCCACGTCGAGCATGCCCGCGAGGATGTCAGCGACTTCGCGCATCTTCTTGCGATAGGCGAGCGCCGCGCGCGTCAAGGCGGCGGTCGCGGCAAGGCCGTCCTCGGATTGCAAGACCTCGTGCACCGCTTCCTCGGTCGCGACGGCCCACAGGCGAAGCAGCGCAAGAACGCTTTCGATCCTCTCGTCCGCGGACGCCTTGTCGGCGAGCTGGCGCAGCGTTCGCTCGTAGCCTTGCGCGAGCGCGCGCTGAACGAGCACGGCGTAACGTGCGCGCGCATCCTGCTGCGCGATGCCCGCTTCGACGGCATCCTGCCACGCGCCTTGCAGCTTCCGAAGCGGCCCGAACCCCAGCGCATCGGCGAGCGCGCCATAGGTTCGATCGAAAGCGAGCGTCGCCTCCGGAAACGCGCGACCGGGCTTCGCCAGGCTTTGCATCATCGAAAGCCACGGCGCGAGCATTTTCTGCGCGACGTCACCGCCCGCGTACGCGGCCTCCCACGCGCTCAATTGAGGCGAGATCGATTCGCTCGCGCCTGAAGGCCATCCGGCCGTTTGCAGCATCGACCCGAACTGACGCGCGAACAATTCCATGTACTGTCGCGTCATCGTCGCGGTGGCGGCGATGGCGTCGGCGGGAAATACGAGCCCGTCGAGCGACGACGGCGTCTTGCCGGCTCCCGACGCTGCAGCGCCGGCCGCGGCGTTCCCGAAGAATTGCGGAATCAATCCGACCCAGAAGTCGACGACCGACTCCGCGCCCCGTGCGGCGTCCATGGGCGTCATAGCGTATTGACCAGTTGCCCGCCGTCGATCGCCAGCACCGAGCCCGTTGCATACGAGCCTGCATCGGAGGCGAACAGCAGCAGCGCCGCGTCGAGCTCTTCGGGCTTGCCGATACGACGCTGCGGAATGCGCTTGGTCAGCGCCTGTCCCGCTTCGCTCGCGAAGAACTCGCGGTTGATCCCCGTCTCGACGTAGCCCGGCGCGAGCGCATTCACGCGAATTCGATGCCGCGCGAGCTCGAGCGCCATCGCCTTGGTGAGCTGGATCAGCGCGGCCTTCGACGCCGCGTACGCGGGCACCTGCGACGAGACGCGAAGGCCGAGGATCGACGCGATGTTGACGATGCTCCCGCCGCGCTGGTGCTTGACCATGTGCCGCGCCGCTTCCTGCGCGACGCGCCACGCGCCTGTCAGATTGACGCCAACCACCTCGTTCCAGTCCTCCTCGGTCTGCTCGAGCAGCGGTTTGGTGATCGCGATGCCGGCATTGTTGACGACGACGGTGATCGGACCGAGCGTGTCGGCGGCATCCGCGAATGCGCGTACGACGCTGTCGCGGTTCGATACGTCGAGCGTGATCGGTGCGACGGCGCCGCCGGCCTCGCGAATGCGCTTCGCGACGTCGTCCAGCGAATCGATGCGGCGCGCGGCGACAGCCACTTGCGCGCCTGCGCGCGCGAGCGTCTCGGCGAAGTGGCCGCCGAGCCCGCCGTTGGCGCCGGTAACGAGCGCGTTGTGTCCGTCGAGCCGCAGGTCCATTGAGGTTTTGTCCCCGAACGACTACCGCGCGTCGGTCGTCGCGGCGATCGGCCCGTGCAGCGTCTCTTCCTCGATCGGCACGCGAAGCGCGCTCAGGATTCTCGGGACCATCGCGTAGAAGCCGGCCGTCAACGCGAGCTCGATCACTTCGCTATGCGTGAAGTGTTTCTTGAGCTCGTCGACGACGGCGTCTGGCACGTGGCCTTCCAGCATCGCTTCGGTGAATGCGAGCGCCGCGCATTCAGCTTCGCCGAAGCGGGGCGATTCGCGCCAGAAGAAGAGGTCCTCGATCTGCTCTGCCGGCACGCCCTGCTGGTGCGCCCAGCGCCGATGCTGATGCCATTCGTAGGCCGACCCTTCGATCTGCGCGCCGCGCAGGATCATGAGCTCGCGCAGCGTCCGCTTCGTCGTGCAATCGCGGCGCAGCGTGTAGGCGAACTCGATCCATGCCGACAACAACTGCTCGTGATGGCCGAGCAGCTTGTACAGGTTGAGGAACTCGCCGTTGAGCTCACGGATCCGTTGTTTGTTGCGCTCGTCGATCTCCCGCAGCGGCAGCCGCGGCTTGATGCGCGATTGCGATTCCATGCAAGCCTCCTTGCATCATTTGCTTAACCGGCCAGGCGCTTCATGACGTTTTTGCAAGGTCCCCGCGCCGAACGCGTTCCCGCAGCACGTTCTTCTGCACCTTGCCGGTCGCGTTCTTCGGCAAGGGTCCGAATACGATCCGCTTCGGCGCCTTGAAGCGCGCGATCCGTCCGCGCACGTGCTCAATCAGCTCGGCGTCGGTGGCGCTCGCGCCGTCCTTGAGCGCAACGAACGCGACCGGCACTTCGCCCCACTTCTCGTCGGGCGCGGCGACCGCGGCCGCCTCGAGCACCGCCGGGTGCGACGTCAGCGCCTGCTCGATCTCGACCGACGAGATGTTCTCGCCGCCCGAGATGATGATGTCCTTCGCGCGGTCGCGAAGCTCGATGTAGCCGTCCGGATGCTTGACGCCGAGATCGCCGGTGCGAAACCACCCGTCGGGGCATGCGAGGCGCGTGGCTTCCTCGTCACGGTAGTAGCCTAGCATCACGTCGTTGCCGCGGATCGCGATCTCGCCCATCGTCTCGGCATCGGATGGAACGTCGTGGCCCGCCGCGTCGACGACGCGGATTCGCTGCGCGATCACGTTGTTGACGCCCTGGCGCGACTTGAGCCGCGCCTGCTCGGTGATCGGCAACGCGTTCCATTCGCTGCGCCATTCACAGATGCAAACCGGCCCATACGTCTCGGTCAGGCCATAGAGGTGCGTGATATCCATCCCGAGCTCGGCCAGACGCTCCAGGAGCGCAGGCGTCGGCGGCGCGCCGCCGGTACCGATCCGCACGATGCGCGGCAGCTTCGTCGTGCCTGCGGCCGGATCCCAGATCGTCATCGTGAGCACCGTCGGGGCCGCGCAGAAATGCGTGACGCCGGATTCGCGCATGTGCTTCCAGATCAATCGCGCCTCGAGCTTCGGCAGGCACAGGTGCGTTCCGCCCGTGGCCGTCACTGCCCACGGAAAACACCAGCCGCAGCAATGGAACATCGGTAGCGTCCACAGGTACACCGAGTCGCTGGTCAGTCCCATGTGCAATGCCATCGCGAGCGCCTGCAGATAGGCGCCGCGGTGGTGGTACATGACGCCCTTGGGCCGCGCCGTCGTCCCGCTCGTGTAATTGAGCGCCATCAAGCCCCGCTCGTCCGCGACCGGCTCGCGCAACGGCTGGCCGGCGGCGATCAGCGACTCGAGCTCGTCTTCGTCCCCCCCGACGCGGATCATCCGGATGTCGCGGCCGAGGCGCTCGCGTGCCGCGAGCGCGGCCTTCGCGTAGTCCTGCTCGTAGAGAAAGACGTTCGCGCCGGAATGGTCGAGGATGTACGCGAGATCGTCCGCGCTGACCCGCGTATTCATCCCGACCAGCACCGCGCCGGCGAACGGCATCGCGTAGTGCGATGCGAGCAACACATGCGAGTTGCCGGCGAGCACCGCGACCCGGTCGCCCGGTCGGACGCCGAGCGCGCGTAGCGCGCCGGCCATCTTCATGCAGCGATCGAGGAATTCGCGATAAGTAAAGCGTACGTCGTTCTCGACGAGCGCCGTGCGATCGGGGAAAACGTCCGCCGATCGCACCAGGAACGACGTCGGCGTGAGCGGCTCGTAGCTGAAGTCGAGGGACATCGTGCACCCCGCGTTCGTGGGGATTGCAAACCTACTCCTTGCCGGCGCGGCATTCAATCTGGCGTTCGCGCGGGCGCCCGGCTAGACTTGCCATTCCTCGAGCTTCGAGCGGGTCATGATCAGTGGCAAGACACTCCTGATTGCGCACCTCGGCTTTCCGACCGAGTCGTTCAAGGCGCCAATGATCTACAACCCGTGGTTCGAGCACGCGGGCTTCGATGCGGTCGTCGTGCCGATGGGGGTAAAGGCTTCGGAATACCGCGCGTTCTTCCCGCTGCTTTTCCGAATCAGCAACATCCGCGGCGCGCTCGTCACGATGCCGCACAAGGTGACGACGGTCGACCTGCTCGACGAGGTGACGCCGACGGTGCGCGTGGCGGGTTCCTGCAACGCCGTGGTGAGGCGTTCCGACGGATCGCTGCTCGGCGACATGTTCGACGGCGCCGGCTTCGTCCGCGGCGTCGAGCGCAAGGGGCGCAAGCTCGAGGGCGCGAGCGCGCTCGTCGTCGGCACCGGCGGCGTCGGCTGCGCGATTGCCGCATCGCTCGCCGGAGCGGGCGTTGCGCGGCTCGGCCTGTTCGACCGCGATGCCGCGGCGACGGAAGCCCTCGCGTCGCGGCTCCAGGCGAACTATCCCCACATCGAGGTTGCGCTCGGATCGAGCGACCCGGCGGGCTACGATGTCGCCGTCAACGCGACGCCGCTCGGCATGAAGGCGACCGACCCATTGCCGTTCGACGTCGCGCGGCTTTCTTCGCGAACGTTCGTCGGCGAAGTCGTCATGAAGCAGGAAATGACGCCGCTGCTTCGCGCGGCGCAGGAGCGGGGCTGCCCCTTCCAGATCGGCACCGACATGCTGTTCGAGCAGATCCCCGCGTATCTCGAGTTCTTCGGCTTTCCCGGCACGACGGCCGAAGAGCTTCGCTCGCTCGCGAAGATCGCGTATTGAGGCGGACGATGGCGAAAATCCTCGTGCTGAACGGCCCGAACCTGAACCTGCTGGGAATGCGCGAGCCAGCCGTCTACGGCGCGGATACGCTCGCGGACGTCGAGCGACTTTGCCGTGAGGAGGGCGCGAAGCTCGGCGTCGAGGTCGAGTGCCGGCAAACGAACCACGAAGGACAAATCGTCGACTGGTTGCACCAAGCGGGCCGCGACGTGAAGGCGGGGATAATGCTCGGCGTGGTGCTGAATGCCGGCGCCTACACGCATACCTCGGTCGCGCTGCACGACGCGATCAAAGGCGCCGACGTGCCGGTGATCGAGCTGCACATCTCCAACGTGCACGCGCGCGAGGCGTTTCGCCATCATTCGTACATCTCGCCAGTCGCCCGCGGCATCATCGTCGGGTTCGGCGTCGCGGGGTACGCATTGGCAATCGCGGCGCTGGCCCGTGCCAAACGAGTCTGACGCTTAGCGTCCGTCCCGTTCCTCGCGAGATCATGCGCCGCTCGATCGCCACCGTCTCGATGAGCGGCACGTTGCGCGACAAGCTCGAAGCGATCGCGGCGGCGCGCTTCGACGGCTACGAGATTTTCGAAAACGACCTGCTCTACTACCACGCGACGCCGGCCGAAGTGGCGCGCATGGCCGCCGATCTCGGGCTCGCGTGCGTGCTCTATCAGCCGTTTCGCGATTTCGAAGGCACGAGCCCCGAGGCGTTCGAGCGAAGCCTGCTGCGCGCGGAGCGCAAGTTCGACGTGATGGAAGCGCTCGGCTGCCAGCTTATGCTCGTCTGCTCGAACACGCGAAGCGACACGATCGCCGACGAAGGCTTGATGGCCAATCAGCTTCGCGCGCTCGCGGAGCGCGCCGCGCGGCGCAACATCCGCATCGGCTACGAGGCGCTCGGCTGGGGACGTGTCGTCAACCGTTACGGGCAGGCGTGGTCGATCGTGCGGCGCGCCGACCATCCGCACCTGGGCCTGATCCTCGACAGCTTCCATACCCTCTCGCTGCGCGACGATCCGGCCGGCATCGCGGAAATACCCGGCGAGCGCATCTTCTTCGTGCAGATGGCCGATGCGCCGTGGCTTTCGCTCGACGTCACGAACTGGGCGCGCCACCACCGCAATTTTCCGGGACAGGGACAGCTCGATGTCGTCCGCTTTTTCGAGCAGGCGCTGCTTGCGGGCTACACCGGATATTTGTCGCTCGAGATCTTCAACGACGTGTTTCGCGAGACGCCGAACCGGCGCACGGCGACCGACGCGATGCGCTCGCTATTGTTCCTCGAGAGCGAGGTACGAAACCGGTTGAAGGCGGGAGAGGCCGGCATGAGACCCGCAGGGCCGCCCCAAGGGTCGAATTCCGCCCCCGCGGGGGGCAGCGAAGCGGCGCAGCCGCGCGCGTGGGGGGATCATATAAACGCGCAGGCCGCGAAGCGCGTGCTCGCGCGGATCGATCTCTTCGACCCGCCGGCGCCCGCGCGTTTCTTCGGCGTCGCGTTTCTCGAGTTCGCGGTCGACGCGCAGGCGGCCGCGGCGCTTGGCGCGTGGTTCGAGTCGCTCGGCTTTCGACGCGCCGGCAAGCATCGCTCGAAAGACGTGGCGCTCTATCGGCAGGAGGAGATCAATCTGATCGTCAACGCCGATCCTGCGTTGCCCGCACACGCGTACTTCATCGATCGCGGTCCCGGCGTCTGCGCGATCGGGCTCTGGACCGACGATCCGTTGCGCGCGCAAAACCGCGCGAGCGCGCTTTCGAGCGCCCGCTTCGAAGGCCCGCTCGGGCCACACGAGGTCGCCATTCCGGCGATCGTCGCGCCCGGCCGGACGATCGTCTATTTCGTCGACCATGCGCTCGCGCCCGACCGCTTGTTCGAGGTCGACTTCGTGCTCGACGAGACGAACGCCAGGGCAGGTCCGCTGCGCCGGATCGATCACGTCGCGTTCGGCCTGCCGCGGGGCGAGCTCGATACGTGGATTCTCTTCTGCCGCGCGGTGCTCGGCATGGAAGTGGGCGACAGCCTCGAACTCGCCGATCCGTTCGGGTTGATCCGAAGCGCCGGCATCGCGACGCCCGATCGTACGCTGCGCTTCGTCCTGAACGTCTCGCTCAGCCAGAAGACGCGTACGGCGCGCACGATCTCCGCGAGCGGCGGCACGGCGAGCGTGCATCACATCGGCGTTGCGGTCGACGATGCGGTCGAAGCGGCGGAGATGTTGCGCCGATCCGGCATGTCGCTCGTGCCGATATCGCCCAATTACTACGACGATCTTGCCGCGCGGCTCGACCTCGACGAGCGCTTGCTCGACGGGATGCGACGCACGTCGGTGCTCTACGACCGCGTCGGCGGCGGCGAATACCTGCATGGCTACACGCCGGCGTTTGCCGACCGGTTCTTTTTTGAAATCGTGCAGCGAAAGAGTGGCTACGACGCGTACGGCGCGCTCAACGCGCCGGCGCGAATGGTGTCTCAGGCGCAGCACGCGGCCGCGTAACGCGATCAGCGCGCTGCATCGTTCCAGACAACCGACGGAGGTGCACATGGACGCCGGCCTCGAACACGAACCATCGGGCAGACATCAGTCGAAGAAGGCCGCGGCAAGCGGCTGGATCGGCTCCGCGCTCGAGTACTACGACTTCTTCATTTACGCGACCGCCGCGTCGCTCGTCTTCCCCCAACTGTTTTTCCCGTCGAGCAATCCGACCGTGGCGATCGTTGCCTCGCTGGCGACCTATGGCGTCGGCTACGTCGCGCGTCCGATCGGCGCGTTCGTGCTCGGCCACTGGGGCGACACGCATGGGCGCAAGACGGTGCTGCTTACGTGCATGTTCATGATGGGGTTGTCGACGATGGCGGTCGGCTTCCTGCCGACCTATGCGCAGGCCGGCATTTGGGCGCCGGTGCTGCTCGTGATCCTGCGCCTGATCCAGGGCTTCGCGGTTGCCGGCGAGATCTCGGGCGCCAGCTCGATGATCCTCGAGCACGCGCCGTTCGGTCGGCGCGGCTTTTTCGCGAGCTTCACGCTGCAGGGCGTGCAGGCGGGGCAGATCTTCGCCGCCGCGGTGTTCCTGCCGATCGCCTACTACCTGCCGAAGGATGCTTTCAATTCGTGGGGCTGGCGCGTGCCGTTCATCCTCAGCTTCATCGTGATCATCGCCGGCTACATCATCCGTAGGAAGGTCGACGAGACGCCGGCGTTCGAGCAGGAGAGCAAGCATCACGAAGTGCCGCGCTCGCCGATCCCGATCGCGTTCCGCGAGAGCTGGCGCGACATGCTGCGCGTGATCTGCATGGCGCTCATGAACGTGATCCCCGTGGTGACGTCGATCTTCGGCGCGGCGTACGCGGTGCAGCCGGCGTACGGCATCGGCTTCGACAAGTCGGTCTACCTGTGGATCCCGGTGCTCGGCAACATCGTCGCGGTCGTCGTGATTCCGTTCGTCGGCAACCTGTCGGATCGCATCGGCCGCCGGCCGCCCATCATTGTCGGCGCGCTGGTGTCGGGACTGCTCTCGTTCGTCTACCTGTATGCGATCAGCATCAAGAGCGTGCCCCTTGCGGTCGCGATGTCGCTTCTGATGTGGGGCATCGTCTACCAGGGCTACAACGCGATCTTCCCGAGCTTCTATCCCGAGCTCTTCCCGACGCGCACGCGCGTGACGGCGATGGCGATCGCGCAGAACATCGGCACGATGCTGACCGCGCTCTTGCCCGCGTTCTTCGCCTCGATCGCGCCGCCCGGATCGACCAACGTGCCGACGACGATCGGCGCGTGGACGCTGGGCATCACGATCGTCTCGGCGCTCGCTGCGTTCAGCGCGCGCGAGACGTATCGCACGCACCTGAACGATCTCGGCATGCGTGACGCCGTCCCCGTCGACAAGGGGGAGTACGAGCGGATGCGAAGCCAGGCGCTGGTGGTCGGGTAAGCTTGGCTTGCGCGGCGGGCGGCGGTCGCCGGACGACCTCGCGCTGCCGCGTTCCGAATCGCTACACGCGAGGAGAACTTCAATGGAGTCAGAGAACGCGCGCTACGGCGACTATATGCAGCGCGACCGGTCCGTCCATCCGCCGGCATTGACGCCCCAGTACAAGACCAGCGTGCTGCGCTCGCCGGCGAAGCCGCTGATTGCGCTGCAAAGCTCGCTGTCCGAGATCACCGGGCCTGTGTTCGCATCGGCCGAGATCGGTCCGCGCGACAACGATCTCATCATGAACTACGCGAAGGATGGCTTGCCGATCGGCGAGCGCATTGTCGTGCACGGCTACGTCCTCGACCAGCATGGACACGGCGTGCCCCACGCGCTCGTCGAGGTTTGGCAGGCGAACGCGGGCGGCCGCTACCGGCACCGGAAGGACAACTACATCGCCCCGATCGATCCGAACTTCGGCGGTTGCGGACGCACGCTGACCGATCGCGATGGGCACTACGTCTATCGGACGATCAAGCCGGGCCCGTATCCGTGGCGAAATGGCATCAACGACTGGCGACCCGCGCACATCCACTACAGCATTTCGGGCACTGCCTGGGCGCAGCGCCTCGTCACCCAGATGTACTTCGAAGGCGATCCGCTGATCGCGCTCTGCCCGATCGTGCACACGATTCCAGACGAGGAATCGATCCGCAGCCTGATCGCGCCGCTCGACAAGGGGGCGGCCATCCAGCTCGACAGCCTCGCCTATCGTTTCGATATCGTCGTGCGTGGCGCGCGCGCGACCTGGTTCGAAAGCGCGACGCCGCAGGACGCGCCGATGGAGCGGGAGTGATCGCATGGTGAACGAGCTTCGCTACCTGACTGAATCCGCGTCGCAGACCGCCGGACCGTACGTGCACATCGGGCTTGCGCCGAACGCCGCGGGCTTCGACATTTTCGAAAAGCACTTCGGCAACGTGCTCGCAGGGCCGGATACGAAAGGCGAGCGCATCCGCATCGAGGGCCGCGTGATCGACGGTGCCGGGACGCCGCTTCGCGACGCCTTGATCGAACTGTGGCAGGCGAACGCGGCGGGCAAGTACAACCATCCGGCCGATCGCCAGAACAAGGCCGTCGATCCATCGTTTCGCGGCTTCGGGCGCGCATGCTCGGACTTCCAGAGCGGCGTCTTTGCATTCGAGACGATCAAGCCCGGGGCGGTGATGGGCCGCAACGGCATGCCGATGGCGCCGCACGTCAACCTGTGGATCGTCGCGCGCGGCATCAACGTCGGATTGAGCACGCGAATGTATTTTTCGGATGAGCAGGAAGCGAACGCCGCCGATCCGGTACTGAATCTCATCGAGTGGGAAGAACGCCGAAAGACGCTGATCGGCGTGCGGGAGCAACACGCCGGCAAAGTCGTTTATCGGTTCGATATCCACCTGCAGGGACCCGAGGAGACCGTGTTCTTCGACGTCTAGTGTGCTGACTCAGAAATTCGCTCGATAGTTCGCGGCGAAATCGGCCGCCATGCTGCGTTACTCGGCCTCGCCGTAACACGGGCTACGTCTCGGCCTCGCGCCCTGCCTGGCGGCCGATTTAATTCGCTCCTTTATCATCGGAACTTCTGACTCAGCACACTGGCGCTGCGCGGTACATCCGCAGTCGTCTGCGCGCGCGGCTGCAAACGCTGTCTTTTGGAATCCGGCGACGTACGGTGTCGCACGTCGAGCTCGGATACAGGATAATCCGCCGCTCGCGCGCCGGGACGTTGCCCGGTACGCAAGGATCCGACCGGGGGTGTCGGAATGGCAGACGCAGCGGACCTGGTGCACACCGCTGGCAATGAAGCGGGCGTCCTGGTGTCGATTCGAGCGGCCGGTCACGATTGCTCACGCGAATCGGCATCGGCGGACGCCACGTTTCGGTTCCTGGTCGCGTGTGTTCGCGCAGTCTTCGATGAATCCGCGCGTTGCGCGAACGTCGGCGGCAACAGTTCGGCGACCGATTGGCCACTGTTGTGTACGCTGGCACGCGAGAACCGCGTCGATGCTTTGCTGCTGCACGGCCTGCGATCGCTCGGCTGCGAAGCAGTGCCTCCCGACGCGCTTGCATTGCTTGCGACGTACGAGCGGGAGAATCGCGCGCGAAACGACGCGAGCGCGGCGATGCTTGTCACGATCCTTCGCGCGCTCGGCGAACGCGCGATCGCCTGCCTCGTTTTCAAAGGGCCGATCCTCGCGCGTGCATATCCTGACCCTGGAACGCGGTTCTACTGGGATCTCGATCTCCTGGTGGCGCGCACGCAACTCGCTGCCGTGCACGAAATTCTCGTGGCGCTCGACTATCGACGCGACGCACTTTCGTTGCGCGAGGAGCGCCTCCACATGCGGTATCACTTCGCGCACACGTACGAATCCACACAGACGGGGCCGGACATCGACCTGCACTGGGCGCTGTTCCCCGCCGGCTTCCCGATTCCCGTCGATTACGCCGGTCTTTGGCAGCGCGCCGAACGCGTCGAGATCGACGGTATCGTCGCGCGCACGTTCTCGCGGGAGGACATGCTCGTCTATGTCGCGCTGCACGGCGCGAAGGAGGAATGGCGGCGCCTGCAGATGGTGGCCGACGTCGCGGCGTTGCTCGCGGCGCGCCCCGAAATCGATTGGGAGCGTTGCCTGCGCATCGCGGACGCGTGTCGCGCGTGCCGCAAGCTTCTTCTTGCGCTGGATCTCGCCGGCGCACTGCTCGGCACGCGGGTGCCCCCGCGGCTGATAGAGGCGATCAACGCCGACCCGGTCATCGCGACGCTCGCCGGCGACGTGATCCGGCGACAGCAGAGACTCACCGATCGCGCGACGTCGATCTTTCGCTTCAGCCGTTGGCGAATGCGCTCATTCGAGCACCCGATCGATCGCGCGCGCTATCGATGGCGCACCCTCAGCACGCCGCGGCTCGAGCATCTGGCCATGGTAGGCCTGCCATGGCTTCCGCTTGCAGCCTATGTCCCCGTCCGCCTCGTGCATGACTACGTTGCGATTCCTTTTCGCAATTGGGGCCGGCGAAGCATTCGCAGAATCGGCCATCGCACGCCATGACGCCACTCGCGTCGATCGTCGTCCCGCTTCTGCGACAGCCGCTCGCGTGGCTTACGCAGTGCGTGCAATCGGCGCTTCGGCAAACGGTGCCTTGCGAGGTGCTGGTCGTCGTCTCGCCGCGCACGCCGGCTGACCTCCTGCAGGCGCTCGCGGAGTGGCGCCACGTCGCGCCGACACTTTCGGTTCTGCCGGAAACCGGCACGGGCTTCGCCGCCGCACTGAACACCGGGATTCGCGCGTGCCGCACGAAGCGTATCGGCTTCCTCCTTTCCGACGATTGGCTCGAAAGCGAGGCGGTCGAGACTTGTCTTGCGCACGAAGCCGACATCGTCAGTACGGGGCTTCGCGTCTTTGCCGAGGACGGCGAAGCCCAGTTCGCATCGCTTCACCGACGACCGTCGCAGGCGCGCTATCAGGCGCTCCCGTCGATCGATCGCCGCGCCGCATACCTCGAGCACTTCTTCCTGTTCCGCCGCGAAGCGCTGATGAAGGTCGGCGGCGTCGACGAGACGATCGGATCGACAGGCGTGGACGACTTCGATCTCGTCTGGACGCTGCTCGAGCAAGCCGCCAGCGTTGTGGTCGTCCCCGATCAGGTCTACAACTACCGCGACCATGGTCGTGAACGGCTGACGCTGCGCGCGCCCGCGCTTCAGCTTCGCGATCTCGGGAAGATTCTGGACAAGCACCACGTGCGAGAGGAAGCGCGCGAACGGATGCTGCGCGAGCATGCCGTGTGGTTCGGCGCGCCCGTGCACGTCGTGGCCGAGCGGCTCGCCGCCGGATCGGTCAGCGTGCCGACGTGACGATCGCGTGGAACGCATTCGGCCCCAGTCTCGAAGATCTGATTCGAGCGCAATCGGCCGCGCTTCGCGAAGCCACGGCGATCAGCCCGTTGACGTCCTCGCAATCGCCACGCGCCGCGTTTCGACTCCGGTTTCGCGACGGTCGAACGCTCAAGGGAAGGCGGCTCGAAACCGCACAGCAGGCGGAAACGGTCTGGCGGCTTTCGCAGCTTCACCTTCGCTCGGCGCCGATCGCGCGCGTCGTCGCGCAGCGATCGGAGGCGCTGCTCGAGGAATGGCTGGTCGGTCGCGCGATCGCAGCCGCCGATCCCGAAACCTTGCGCAGCGCCGGCGCGTTGCTGGGCAGGCTCCATCGGATCGACGCGCCTGGACTCCATGCGAAGCGCGTTGTCGAGCAGCGCTGGATCGACGATTCGCTCGACGCCGGGCGACTCGTTCGCGCGGGCCTCCTCGACGAGCCCGCGGCGCGCGAAGCCGCCGTGCTCGCGCGCGCGTCGGCCCCGGTCGATGCGGAGTGGGGACTGTGCCACGGCGACTTCTGCGCGCAGAACCTGTTGCGCGTAGCGGAGCGCGGCCTGCACGTCGTCGACAACGAGACGATCTGCGAGCTCTGGTACGACTGCGATCTTGCGCGCACGTGGTATCGCTGGCCGATGAATGCGTCCGCGTTCGAGACGTTCCTGGACGGTTATCGCCTGCATCGCGAACCGAGCGAGTTCATCGCGCATTTCCGCTTCTGGGCGATCTGCGTTCTTCTTCGCTCCGCCGCGTTCAGGCAGCGCAACAGCGTCTCGACCGAGCCGCCCCTTGCCCGGCTGCGATTGCTGGTGCGCGAGCCATTGCCGTCGTGGACGACGCGGTGAACGCGAACTCGCCGCGTGCGTTCCGTTACCTGCGACGCGAGACGCTCGTCGCCACCGAGACATCAGCGCAGCTCGAATGGCTCCGCGACTGCCTCGTGCCGCACTTTCGCGAGAAGCCCGCAAGAGATCCTGACTGGCGCGTCGCCTTTTCGACGAATCCGGTGCGCTTTCGCGAGGTCATGTCGCGGCGCCGCCATCCGTGCGAAGAGACGCTCCCGTTCTTCGCCCTCGATTCACGGCTCGTGTCGTTGCCGCGATGGAATGCCGATGACGATGATGAAACGTTGGCCTTCGACGAGGAGTTCGACGTCTTTTTCTCGGTCCGCCGCGATCGCCACGAGGTGGACCTGCTTACGCGCGAGCCCCGTCCCTGGGCTCGGGTGGCGCTGCTTCGCGTCGTGCGGGAGCTCGCGATGGAAGAAGCCGCCGAAGGCGGCGGCGTGTTCCTGCACGCGGCCGCATTCGAGCGCGACGGCGTCGCCTACGTCGTCGCCGGACCGAAGCACGCGGGCAAGACGTCGCTTCTGATTCATGCATTGACGAGCGACGAAGCGCGGTTTATCGCGAATGATCGCGTACTGCTCGAGCATTCGGCAGACGGCTACACCGTGCGGGGCATGCCGACGCTCGTCAACGTTCGCGCCGGGACTCGACGTTTCTTCGACCGTTTCTTCGCGCCGCATGGATTCGGCCCCGACGACGGATGCCTGACGCGCGACGAGCGCGACGCCGAGCGGCGGCGTGGCGTCGCGCGATGCGACGAAGCGCTGATTCTCAATCCTCGTCAATTCGCCGATGCGCTCGGCACGACGGCCTCGATGGGAGGCCGGCTCGGAGCGATTCTGTTTCCCGTCGTTTCCGCCGCGGTCGACGGCTGCGAAATCGACGAGCTGACGGCCGCTGAAACGCGCCCGTTGCTCGCTGCGGCCCTGTTTCCGACGCATGCACGCTACGGCAAGCCGACCGCGTTCGGCGGCCATCGGCCGGATGCGTCGATCGAGCAGGCATTGCCGTCACGCATCGAGGCGCGGCAGATACCGCTTCTGCGCTGTGCGCTCGGTCCACGTGCGTACGAGGATCGCGCGACGATGCTGCTCGACGCGTTGCGAAAGCGTGTCGACACCCGATGATCGACGCCGAGCACGTAAGTGTCGTGGTTCCCGTGCGAAACGGTGCGCGTACGCTACGCTCGTGTCTCTCCGCGCTTCTCGCACAGTCCTATCCGCCGGAACGCTTCGAGATCCTGTGCATTGACAACGGCTCGACGGACGGAAGCGTCGAAGTGATGCGCCGTTTCTTTCCGCGCGTGCAGGTGTTGGGTGCAAAACGGCGCGGCGCCTCCGCTGCGCGGAACGAAGGAATCCGGCGTGCCCGTCATCGGTGGCTCGCGTTCACCGATTGCGACTGCGTTCCCGACGCCGACTGGCTCGCCGCGTTGATGCGCTTCGCGCAGAGTCCGCGCCGCGCGGATCTGATGGGAGGACGAATCGTCGCGTATCAGCCGACGACGCCGGTCGAACGATTTTGCGAGCGTCTCTTCGATCAGCAGCGCGCGATCGGAGAATTCAAGCCGCCTTACGTCGTCAGCGCGAACATGATCGCAAGCCGTGACACGCTCACGGCGCTCGGCGCATTCGACGAATCGTTTCCACGCGGCCAGGACGTCGAGCTTTCATATCGCGCGTTCTTTGGCGGGCGGGCGACGTTCGGATACGTCGACGATGCGGTCGTCGCGCACGTCAACCCCGCGTCGAAGGCGGCGCTTTGGCGCAAGGCGCTCCAGCACGGCGAAGCGGCCGCGTGCGTCGTCGCGAAATATGGCGAGCAGCTCGACGATTCCTTGTGGCATCGCTGCCGTGACGGGCGCCGCTACCGCGAGATCGCGCGCCTTGCGATCGAGGCCATCGCCACGGCCCGCGCACGCAAGGGAGCGGGAAGCCCGGAACCTGACAACGAACGGCTCTATGAGCTGATCGTCGCGACAGGAAAACAGGCGGGCCTCGTTCGGACGGCGCTGTCGATGCGTCGAGGATTTTCGTGACCGCCGACGCGCCGATTCGCGTCGCGGTCGTGTTCGACCCCGCATCCGCCGCTCAGAGCGAAATCGCGCGCTTCCTGGTGCGCAACCGTCCGGCAAACGTTTCGATTACGACGACCGCGGTGTGCGCCGATGCGTCGATCCCGGTGTCGGACATCGATGCCGAATGCATCGTGCTTCTCGATGCGTCGCGCGTGTCGCAACTGCGAGCGCTCCTAGTCGAAGCGACTTGCCGGAGCCGACTCGTCGTCACCTTCCTGGACGAATGGCCGACGGACCTCGAACGCTTTCACGAATGCTACGCCGCTGCGGACCTCGTACTGATCGCCGACGAGCGATTGTGGCGACGGCTCGGTCCTCTGCCGCGCGCGCGTCTTCTGCCGTTGGCGCTCGACGAAGACACGTTCGACGTCCATGGCGCCATCGAGCATCGCGGCCAACGCGTGGTATGGCTGCTGCCATTCGCCAGCGAGCGAGCGTCCTTCTACGAACCTTGGGTGCCACGCCCCGAAGTCTTCGTCCGCGGCACGGAATTCGAAACGGTGCGGCTTTCGGATCACGGCACGGCCGAGCAGCGCGCGGAGACGTTCAACCGGGCAGCGATCGCCGTGTGCGCATCCGCCGAATGCGAGGCGCAGCGAGCGCTGCGCGAAGCCGCCGCGTGCGGATGCGCGATCGTCGTCACGCGGCGCGCCAATCGCGCGGACATGGTTCGCGATGGCTACGATGGAATCGTCGTTGCGTCCGATGCCGACGACATGCTACGTGGCCTGCGGCTTGCGCTTTCGCAGCGCGCGGACCTCGTCGCGAACATGCGCGAAGCGATTCGTGTCAGAGGTTGGCGCGCATCGGGGGCCGACGTTTGGCGATCGATCGTTGGCACGGGCGATGTTCAGCGAGACGTCGTCGAACTCGGCGACGAGGTGACCGTCTTCGTGTCGACGGTAGGCACGAACAGTCTTCCGGCGTGCCTTGCGCATCTCGCGGCGCAGGATTGCCGCTTTCGGCTTCGCATGATCGAGAACGTCGCTCCGATGAGCGCGGCGTTCCAGGCGATGCTCGACGGATGCGAGACCCCGCATTACGTCCAGGTGGACGAGGACATGCTGCTTAATCCCGATGCCATTCGACGTTTGCATGCAAGCATGAAAGGCGCGCCGGGCAATGTGGCGCTCGTCGTTGCGTATCTGCACGACGTCCATCTCGATATGCCGGTTCAGGGCGTGAAAATCTTCCGTCACGACATCGTGCGACGCTATCCGTTTGCCGACGTCCAGTCTTGCGAGCTCGATCAGATCGACCGCATGCGCGCCGACGGTTTCACGTATCGAGTGATGGCGTCCGACGAAGAATCAGGCGCGAACGAAAGTGCGGCGTTTCCGTTTCGGATTCTGGGAATACACGGCGGCATGCACACGCCGCGCAGCATCTACGAGCGGTTCAGGACGCTGGAGTTGGCCCGGCGCAAGCACGCGCGGAGATTCAGGCATCAGGAAGCATGGCCCGGCATGCTGCTCGAGCGATTCCTCGAACGGCGCGATCCACTCGACTTCTACGCGCTGATGGGCATGCTCGCCGGGACGCTCGCGCCCGCGAGCGCCGGCACGCGTGAAAAAGATTTCCGAACCTACGCGTCGCTGCCGGGACTCGATCGCGTGATCGCGTTCATGCGCGACGTCGGAAAGGACGATGTCGCGGCATAGGCTTCGCCCGGCTCGAAATCGTCGAGGGGCCGAACGCGACGCCACGCCTTCTCGCGACACGCCGACGTCACGTACCAGCCGCGCGCGCACCACTCGCGCAGCGCGACGAGGCTTCGGCTGAGCGCCGTTGCGCTTGGAAAGAAGTCGCGCACGATCGGCGAAGGTTTCTTCAGGCACAGCGTCGGGGCGGCCACGACGTCGAATCCTTCCTCGACGAATGCGCGCGTCGCACGCACCATGTGCCAGCCGTGCGTGACGAGGCAGATTTTCCTGATGCCGTGCGGCTGCAGCGACGCCCGGCTGTTGCGCGCGTTCTCGCGCGTGCTGCGCGCGCCGCCATCGACCCAGCGCGCGGTTCGGTTGAAATCCTGATCGAGAACCTGCGCCATGCTTTCGGCAAGCGAGCGATTGTTTCGCCCGATCACGCCGCCTGTGAGAAGCAGCGGGAGGCCCGAATCGCGATGCAGGCGCGCCGCGTAATGCAGGCGCTGAAGCGTCAGCGGACCGACGGTGTCACCCCCCATCTCGGGCGCGTAGCCGACGAAATCGCCGCCAAGGACAACGATGGCGCCGACGCCGTCGAGCTCGCCCGGATCGCGGATCGGTCGGTGTGCCTGAAGGCTGCGCAAAAGCTGCGTGGCGGTGTACGGCAGCGCGAGCACGCCAAGCGTCAGGACGCCAATGATGGGCAGCCAGATCATGCGACCGATCGATTGGAAACGACCAGGCATGGACTCGCGTCGTCGAGCGAGTCGCGTATGGCCTTCACCGTGCTCGAATCGCAAGCGCCGACGCCGATGATCGCCCACTCGACCATCCCGCTCCCTCCGTTCGTCGTGATTCGCGCGACCGGCGCAGGGCCGACGGCGAATAATTTGCTCACAATAGCAAGATTGCGGTCACCTTGGCTAATCCTTTGAATTTTCGACGTGGCGCTGCCGCTTCGATCGCGCTCCTGTCGAGCGCTGTAAGAAAAATCGACTATCGGCATCCGCGCAAGCGCGAGGTCGGCGGTTCGCCGCGCCTTGAGGGACTGACGGGGGGCGTCCGACGTCTTCGCGCTCGAATGATTCGCGCTTCGAGCCGAACGGCCCATGACTGACGCCGCCGCGGTCTCGCGCTTTCGCCATTTTCCGCCGGGGCGCCGCTCGCAGTTCGTAGCGTGCGGACTGCCTGCGCGTCATTTCTTCGCGCATCGAACGTATTACCTCCCGAAGTGCGGTCCCGATGCGCTCTATCTCGCGCAAGAGATGTGCGGCCGCAAGAATCTCGACGGGCACGTGGAAATGGTGCTTTTCGCCGATTCGGCCGAGCTCGAGCAGCTACCTCGCGAAATTTTCTTTGACGACGACATCGTGTGGCACCGGCAGCACTTCGGCATGAACGGACACATCGCGTTCGCGTACCTGTTCGTCGACGGAGACCAGCTCTACGGCTTCAATTACGTTTCGGACCTCGTTCAGCGCATCTCGAGGCGAAGAGAATACGCAACACGCGTCGAGAAGCGGTTCCACGGCTGGCGGCACATGCTGTTCAACAGCATCCTGAATTTCGCGGTCGAGCGCGATGTCAGGACGTTTCACTCGCCGGCGTCCGAGCTTGTCATGGCGCATACCGACAAAGCGCGTTCGGTCAAGAAGGCGCTGTTCGAGCGAATCTACGACAAAACGGTGACCGAGCGCTTTACGGCGACCAAGGCGAATGGCTGGTGGGTCCTCGACATCGCGAGCAATCGTGATCGTCTCGTGAGCCCCGAAAGAGGCGAAGACAGCGTGCCGCGCGAACGTAAGATCTGCATCTGTCACGACATCGAACGAGGTCTCGGTCACTTCGGCGTTGACGCCGAACGGGTCGACACAGCCAATCGCATCGCGGCGGAAGCACTGTCGGCGATGATTCGTTGCGAGAAGGCCGCGGGCGTGAAGGCGACCTACAGCGTCCTGGGATGTTTGTTCGACGACGTGCGCAAGGACATCGAGAGCGACGGCCATTGCCTGGCCTTTCACTCGTATGATCACGTCATCCGCAGGCATTGGCGGTTCACGCACTATTACTGGGTCCTTCGCCAACGACTCGCCGAGGCCTCGGACGCCTCGGCGAAGGGACGCCATGCCAATCAGTTGTACCGCTGTCGGCTCGAGGACCCGAGGATTCGCGGCTTTCGTCCGCCTCAATCGCGCCTGACGGCCGAGTGGGACGACTTCAATCTCGTCCTTCGCAACTTCGATTGGTGCGCGACGTCGTCGCGAACGCTCCCCGACGTGCCCGTAATGCAGAACGGTCTTGTGAAGATTCCGATCCGACTCGACGATTTCCCGCTTTACAAGTCGCGCATGCCGTTCCGTGAGTGGGAACGCCGCCTCGTCGACGAGATCCGCGGCCGCGATTTCGTCGCTTTCGGATTGCACGACTGCTACGCGGACCTATGGCTGTCGCACTATCCGAAGTTTCTCGAAACGATTTCGAAATTGGGCGCGATCACGACGCTCGACGCCATCGCGGACGAGACCATCCTTGCAAGCGCGATGTGAGCGGCGCATCGGCGTCCTGACTTTCTTCGAACGACGGGTTTGTTTCGGGGCTAAGCGTCGATGCCTACATCCTCGGCTCGCCGCGCGAATTCACGGTGATCGTAGCGCCGGGTGCGAATGCGAGTTGTGCGCGATGGGTTTTCCCGCGGAAAACGTAGGTGACATCCCAATAATCGGTCTGCCCCGAGCCGGGAACGGTCGCGCAGCGCCGAACGTCCTGCGTGTAGCTTTGCGATCCGCGGTTCACGTTCGCGCCCACCGCGGCGCCTCCAATCGCGCCGATGGCGGTGGCGACGTCGTTTCCGCGGCCGCTTCCGAGTTGATGGCCGAGGACACCACCGATCACGCCGCCGATGATCGCGCCGGGAACGTTCGGCGCATTGTTGGATGTCACCTGCTGTCGTTCCACCCAGCATTGCTGTCCGGGCGGTCCCACGACGGCGCGCACTGCGACGACATCCGCGGTGTAGAGCTTTTCGCCGTAATGCGGGTAATACGGATACGAAGGTCCGGGTGGCGGAGGAGGCGCGTAGCCGTACTCGGGTCTTCCATGCACGGGCCGGATCGACGAGATGTTCCTGTCCATTCCCATCCCACGCAGCGACGGATATTGCCCGGGCCGCAGCGTCAGGCAGCGGCCCCGAAAATTGGCGTCTTCGCAGACGACCCAATCGCCGCGCTGCACGATGGCCGAGGACGCGCGGTCGTTGTAGCCGCTGCGGTCGAGATTGTCGATGCGTCGATCGACCGAGTAGCTGCGACCACGAAAGCCTTCGCGATCGTAGAAAACGACCTGCGCCCAGGCCTGCTGCACGACAAGGACCGACGAGATGGCGGCGAACGCCACGAGCAATGCTTTCATGGAAGCTGCCTCGCTTTCGAAGTCGAATCGGCCTCGCCATGCCCGGGAGGCCCTCGATGCGAATTGTAGCCACGTTCAAGGCGGCTGCATTCGACCGCACACGGGAACCATCATTTCACGAAGTTGCGCTCGAGTGCGGTGTTTGACCCCACACTCGGTTTTCCTGACATACGGCGGAGATTTCCCGAAATGACGATGCTCGCGCTTTTGCACACCAGCCAGGTGGTGATCCGGCCGATCAACGACCTCGCGCGCACGCTCATGCCACGGGTCGCGCTCATGAACCTGCTGGACGACGGCATTCTCGGCCAAATCGCGCGCACGTCCGGCGTCGACGCGGTGCGCCGGCGGGTCGAGCGTCTCGCGCAATGCGCGACGGACGCGAACGCCGACGCGCTGCTGATCACTTGCTCCTCGATCTCGGAGCTGGCGGCATCGGCGGCGAAGGCGTCCGGGCTGCCGGTCTACACGATCGACGAGGCCATGGCCGAGGAAGCGGTACGTCGCGGGACGCGCATCGGCGTTCTCGCCACGGTTGCGACCACGCTCGACCCCACGTGTCGACTCATCGAGCGCAAGGCGAAGGAGGCGGGCAAGCGCATTACGATCCGCAGAGCGCTCGCCGACGATGCGTTCGCGGAGCTTTCGCGCGGCAACGCGAACGCGCACGACGAGATTCTGCACAACGCGCTCGTGACGCTCGCCGCCACCGAGGGAGTCATCGTGCTCGCGCAAGCGTCGATGGCGCGGCTGATCGACGGCCTCGGTGAGCAGCGAATTCCGATTCTCGCAAGCCCGCGGCTTGGACTCGAGCGCGTCCGCGCGCAATTGCAGGCGCGCGGCCTCGCCGCCGACTGATCGGCCGCAGCCGGTTACGCCGCGGTGATCGCGTAGCGCCTGCGCAGAACGTCCGAGACGTGCTTGCCGGCCGCGGAGACCGCGAAGACGAGCACGATGTACAGCGCCGCCGTCGCGGTGAGAATCTCGATCGGCTCGTACCAGATGTTGACGATCTTCTGCGACTGATACATGAGGTCGGGCACCGTGATCACCGACACCAGCGTCGACGACTTCACGATGACCGTGAACTGGTTGACGATCGACGGCGACGCGCTCAACGCGGCCTGGGGCAGCACGATGCGCCAGAAGACCTGCACCGGCGACATCCCGGCTGAATAGGCCGCTTCGCGCTGGCCCTTCGGAATCGCTTCGATCGCGCCGCGGAACGTCTCGGCGAGATAGCCGCTCGACTGCACCGCGAGCGCGAGCCACGCGGCCGCGAAGAACGTGTTCGGCCAGCCGAAGAGCGCCGGCCAGACGTACGCGACCCACAGGAGCTGGACCAGGATCGGCGTCGCGCGGAAGAATTCGATGACGACGATCACGATCGGCCGCAGCGGCCGCGCGTACATTCGCAGAAGGCACAGCAGCAGGCCGACGACCACGGCGACGGCGAACGCGATCGCGCAGACCTGCGCCGTGACGGCGATGCCCGAGAGCAGCACTTCGCGCTGATCCCAGACGAGGTGCTTCCAGTTGCCCATGCCGTTGTCTCAGGCGTAAATCTTCGCGCGCCAGCGCTCGGACAGCGCGCGCAGCACGCTGCTCGCCGCGAGAATCACGACGAAATACGTCAGCGCCGCGCCGGTATAAAGCGGCAGCGGCCGCATTTCCTGCTGCGTGATCATCGTCACGTCGTACATCAGGTCGGGGACGGCAATCAGCGATACGATCGTCGTCGCCTTGAAAAGCGATATGAACTGGTTGACCGACTCGGGCAGCATCCGGCGCACGACCTGCGGCAGCACGATGCGCCAGAAGATCGCGCGCTCCGACATCCCGAGCGAGCGCCCGGCCTCGATATGCGCGATCGGAATGTTTTCGATGCCGGCGCGAAATGTCTCCGCAAAGTAGCCGCTGTAGACGAGCCCCAGGCCGATCACCGACGAAACGAACGGGTTGAATTCGAGCCGGGTCCGAATGAGGTAGCCGAGCAGAAGCGGCAACACGAAATGCACCCACACGACCATGATGTATTCGGGTGCATTGCGGAAGATTTCGACGTGCAGCGTGCCGAGCCAGCGGAACACGGGCAGTCGGTTGACGCGTAAAAGCGCCGCGCCGAGCCCGATGCCGAGCGCGACGACGGCCGCCGCGGCGAAGACGTAGAAGTTGACCGCGAGGCCGGCGATCAGGACCTTGCGATATTCCCAGAACAGGCCGAGGTCGAACGCCTGGTGCAGCGATTCGGACACGCTACGGCCCCATCAACGAGTTCGCATTAGCGATCATCGTGCGAGCGCCGGTTCAGCGCACGTGCTTCGAGATGAACTGCCGCAACCGCTCCGACTTCGGCGCGCCGAACAGCGCCTCGGGGGCGCCTTCTTCCTCGATCAGCCCGTTGTGCAGGAACATCACGCGATCGGAAACGTCGCGCGCGAAACCCATCTCGTGCGTGACGACGATCATCGTCGTCCCGTCGGCGGCGAGCTCGCGCATGACGCCGAGCACCTCCTCGGTAAGCTCCGGATCGAGCGACGAGGTCGGCTCGTCGAAGAGCATCACCTTCGGTTGCATCGCGAGCGCGCGCGCGATGGCGACGCGCTGCTGCTGGCCGCCGGAAAGTCGCGCCGGATATTGCGTCGCCTTGTCAGCGAGGTGCACACGGGCGAGGCACGCGGCGCCGAGCGCCAGCGCCTCCTTGCGCGCCAGGCCGAGCACGCGACGTGGCGCCTCGATGACGTTGCCGACCACCGTCATGTGCGGCCAGAGATTGAATTGCTGGAACACGATGCCGAGATCGCGCCGGATGCGGTTGATCTCCGACAGCGGGCGCGGGCTGCGCTCGCCGTTGCGTCCTGGTCGAAAGCAGATCGATTCGCCGCCGATCAGAACGTCGCCCGAGCTCGGCGTTTCGAGATGATTGATGCAGCGAAGAAGCGTGCTCTTGCCCGACCCGCTCGCGCCGATCATGCTGACGACCTTGCCGCGTTCGACGTCGAACGAGACGCCCTTCAGCACCTCGAGCGCGCCGAAACGCTTGTGGAGATCGACGACGCGAATCGTCGGCGCTGTCATGTCGCCGCGCAGCAGCGCATCGCCGCGCGCGGCCGCGCGGCCCTGTCGTCTCTCGGTTGACAGCGCGAAGTCACTTCGCTATGGTCGCCGACGCGGAGCCCGCTTGGCAAGCAGCGAATGAACATCATCCCGGCACAGGTCGGCGCGCCGCTCGACGAAATCGACACGCCCGCGCTGATCGTCGATCTCGACGCTTTCGAGGACAACGTGCGGACGATGGCGGCGTTCGCGCGCTCCGCGGGCGTTCGGCTGAGGCCGCACGCGAAGACCCATCGCTGTCCGACGATCGCATTGCGCCAGATCGCCGCCGGTGCGGTCGGCCAATGCTGCCAGAAAGTCGGCGAGGCCGAAGCGCTCGTGCGCGGCGGCGTGCGCGACGTGCTGGTGAGCAACGAGGTCGTCGACATGGCGAAGCTGCGCCGGCTCGCAGCGCTCGGCGCCGACGCGACGATCGGACTCTGCTTCGATGCCGTCGAGCAGGTCGAGGCCGCATCTCGCGCCGCTACCGAGTTCTGCGTGACGATCAATGCACTGGTCGAGATCGACGTCGGCATGAAGCGCTGCGGCATTGCACCGGGAAGCGCGGCCGCCGATCTCGCGAAGCGGATCGCTGACACGCCGGGTCTCGCGTTTCGCGGGCTTCAGGCGTATCACGGCGCGGCACAGCATCTTCGGGGGCACGATGCGCGAGAGCGCGCGATCGCGAGCGCCGCCGAGGCCGTACGCGCGACGCTCGAGCCGCTTTCTCGGGCGGGACTCGAATGCGAGACCATCGCCGGCGCGGGAACGGGAACGTTCCGTTTCGAGGGCGAAAGCGGCCTTTGGAACGAGCTGCAGGCAGGCTCGTATGTGTTCATGGACACCGAATATGCGCGGATCGGTGGCCGCGACGGCGGTCCCTACACGGAATTCCGCCACAGCCTGTTCGTGCTATCGACGGTGATCAGCGTGCCGACGCGCGCGCGCGCGATCGTCGACGCGGGATTGAAGTCGTACAGCGCCGAGAAGGGACCACCGTGGGTGCATGATCGCGAGGACGTGACGGTCACCGGCGTGTCGGACGAGCACGGCCGGCTCGAGCTCGGCGCGCGGGCGAAACCCCTTCGCCTGCGCGACAAGGTGCTGCTCATCCCGAGTCATTGCGATCCGACGGTAAACCTGCACGATTGGTATGTCGCGGTGCGGCGCGGCCGCGTCGAGGCGCTGTGGCCGATCGCCGCGCGCGGTGCGAGCAGTTGACGTTCGAAAAATCGAATCGATGGAGGAAGGCCCCATGAACGACGGAACGAACGACGGCAAACGCGACTTCCTCAAAGGTGCGGCGATGCTTGGCGTCGCGTCGGGCGTGCTCGGCGCGATCGCGCCGCGGCAGGCGATGGCGCAGATGCTCGAAACCGGCATTCGCGACGATTCCAGCCTCGCGAAGATCCGCAAGGCCGGCACGATGCGCGTCGGCTACGCCCAGACCGGCCCATGGTTCTACAAGGACGCGAAGACGGGCGAGCTCGGCGGCATCTACAAGGACGCGGTCGACCGCCTGGCGAAGGAGATGGAGGTCAAGGTCGACTACAAGGAGGTCACGTTCCAGAACTCGACGGTCGGATTGCGGCGCAACGACTACGAGCTGTTCGGCTCGTCGCTCACGTACACGATGGCGCGCGCGCTCGTCGTCGACTACATCGGACCGCTGTGGTCGAAGGGCAGCCTGCTGCTCATCCGCAAGGATAGCGCCCCGCGCTTCAAGACGCTGACGGACTTCAACGAGCCGAACGTGACGTTCTCGGTGACCGCCGGCGGCAGCGAGGAGCCGCGCATTCCGGTCCTTTTTCCGAAGGCGAAGCTCATCACGACCACCGGGCAGATCATCCTCGGCGCCGAGCCGGTGCGCACGAAAAAAGCCGACGTCTGGATGAGCGGCGACAGCGACGTGCTGCTCTTCGCGAAGCGCAACGCCGACTGGGCGATGGTGTTCGATCCCGAGCACCCGATCGACAAGCGCCCGAACACCTGGGCGGTGCGCTACGGCGACTACGAGTGGAAGCACTTCCTGGACTTCTTCGCGGTATTCATGACGGTCAACGGCGAGACGGAGCGTCTTTTCCAGAAGCACATGGCGGTGCTCGGCAAATGAAGCGATGATCGTCGATTGCCACGCGCACGTTTTCCGGAACTGGAACGGCGCGTGCGGGCATCCGTCGGCCGCGATCCATCTCAGGTATCTGCAGAAGGTGGTGACGCGACCCGCGGCACGCGCGTTTCGCGCCCGCGACGGCAAGGAGATCAGGCCGACGATGCTGTTCCGGCCCGACGACAACACGTGGACCGGACTCGCGGACGTCGACTTTCGTGTCGGCCGCTTCGGCGCGCTCTGCTTCACGTTCGAAGGCGAGGATTACTACGTTCAGTATCAGCCGGTCGGGATGCAGGATCTTGTCTGTCCGCCGGAGCTTCTGCTCGCGCAGATGACCAACGCGGGCGTCGACCACTGCGTGCTGCAGGCGGGCGGAGGCTACGGCGCGATGAACGACTACAACGCGTTCGCGCAACGGCAGCATCCGGCGAAGTTCACGGGCCTTCTGCACGTCGACGAGTCGACGGCGGATTCCGAGGCGACGCTCGCCGAGGTCGACCGCGCATCGGACCTGCTCGGCCTTCGCGGCGTCTACTATTCGCAGGACTTCTCGCGGCACGGCTACGCACGCAACGTCGACGACGACGCGTTCCGGCCGTTCTGGGCGCGCATCGTCGCGCAGAAGCTTCCGGTCTTCATCGAGCTTTCGTCGACGCCGACGTACGATCGCGCCGGTTATCTTGGCAATCTGCGCGCGCTCGACGCGCTGCTCGCACGCCATCCGTCGCATCCATTCGTGCTGGTGATGGGGCCGCCGGTCGGCTACTTCGCGGCGTCGGGATCGTGGGAATTTCCGGCCGACGTGCTCGCGACGTACAAGCGCGACAACCTGTGGATCGAGGTGATGTTTCCGATCACCTGGGGCGGCGTCTGGGACTATCCGTATCCGGAAGCGCAGGCGCTGATCCGCGGCATGCGCGACCTGTTCGGCGCGTCGAAGCTCTGCTGGGGTTCCGACATGCCGAACGTCGAGCGCTTCTGCACGTACCGCCAGTGCGTGGACTACGTGCGCCGCTACTGTGCCTTCCTGTCGAGCGGCGAGAAGGACGCGATCCTCGGACGCAATACGGCCGGTCTGCTCGGCCTTCACGCCTAAAAGCGCGCGAGGCCTTCGTGGGAGCGCGCATCGGCATCGACATCGGCGGCACGTTCACCGATCTCGTCGTGCTCGACGAGTCGGGCAACGTTTCGCGCGCGAAGGTGCTGTCGACGCCGAGGGATTACAGCGAGGGCATCGCGCAGGGACTCGAAGCGGCGCTGGCGCAGGCACGCGTCGACGCTTCGCGCATCGCCCAGCTCATGCACGGCACGACGATCGCGACGAACGCGCTTCTCGAAGGCACGGGTGCGAAAGTCGCGCTCATTACGACCGAGGGCTTTCGCGACGTCCTCGAGATCCGGCGTCTGCGCATGCCGGTCCTCTACGACATCCGTTTTCGCAAGCCGCCGGCGCTGGTGCCGAGGCATCTGCGCTTCGAGGTGCCGGAGCGGATCGACAGCCACGGACGCATCGAGCGGCCGCTCGACGAGCACGCCGCCCGCGCGGCGATCGATCGCATCGTTGCCGCCGGCGTCGAGGCGGTCGCGATCTGTCTCATCAACGGCTACGCCAACGGCGTTCACGAAGCGCGCTTGCGCGAGCTCGTCTTCGAACGCGCACCGCATCTGCCGGTGTCGATCTCGAGCGGGCTCGTCCCCGAGATTCGCGAATACGAACGCACCAGCACGACGGTCGTCAACTGCTACGTGCTCCCGCTCGTGCGAAGCTACCTGCAAGGTCTCGACCGCAAATTGTCGGTGCGCAACATCGGCACGAAGCTCACGATCATGCAGTCGAACGGCGGCGCGATGAGCGCGACCGCCGCCGCGGAACGCCCGATCCACATCATCGAATCGGGACCGGCCGCGGGTGTGGTCGGCGCCGCTGAGCTCGCGCGTCGCCTCGGCAACGCGAGCCTTCTGACCTTCGACATGGGCGGCACGACCGCCAAGGCGGCGCTCGTCGAGAGCGGCCGTTTCATGCGCGTCAACGCGTTCGAGGTCGGCGGCGGCATCAACATCGCGGGACGCCTGCTCGCGGGCGGCGGCTATCACGTCAGCGCGCCGGCAATCGACATCGCCGAAGTGGGCGCGGGCGGCGGCAGCATCGCGCGCATCGACGCCGGCGGCGCATTGAGCGTGGGTCCGGACAGCGCCGGCGCCGATCCCGGTCCCGCGTGCTACGGCCGCGGCGGCACGGCGCCGACGGTGACGGACGCGAACGTAATGCTCGGTTTCATCGATCCGCGCGCGCTCGCCGGCGGCGGATTGCCGATACGGCGCGACGCTGCGCAGGCGGCGCTCGATGCGCACATCGCGCGGCCGCTCGGGCTCGAGCTTCGCGCGGCCGCGTGGGGCGTGCACCAGGTCGCGAATGCCGCGATGGCGCGCGCGCTTCGCGCGGTGTCCACCGAGCGCGGTCACGATCCGCGTCATCTCTCGATGCTCGCATTCGGCGGCAACGGGCCGGTGCACGCCGCGACGCTCGCGCGCTTGCTCGACATCCGCCGCATCCTCGTCCCGCCCGCGCCCGGCGTCTTCAGCGCGCTCGGCATGCTGTTTCCCGATATCGAGCATCATTACGTCCGCACGCACAAGCGCCGGCTCGCGACGCTCGACGCGCAAGCGCTCGATGACGCCTTCGAGACATTGGCCAACGCGGGGCGCGCGGCGCTTCAGGACGAAGGGTTCGAGCCGTCGCGGCATCGCTTCGAGCGGCTGCTCGACTTGCGCTACGTCGGTGCGAATTCGGAGCTGACGCTTTCGGCGCCTGCATCCGAAGAGCCCGACCGCGTCGCTCGATTGAGCGAGGCGTTCGGCGCGGCCCATCTTCGTCAGTACGGCTACCGATCGGACGAAGAAGCCATCGAGATCGTCAATGCGCGGGTGATCGCCTGCGCATCCGCGCACGAGCGCGTAGACCGCTTCTCGATGGCGGTTGCGCGAAGCTCGCGCGAGCCGCGCGAGGTCTATTTCGGTCCCGGTTTCGGGGTCGTGCCGACGCGGGTCGTTGCGCGCGAGGAGCTCGACGAATGGCGGGCGGGACCCTTGCTCGTCGACGAGTTCGACAGCACGACGGTCGTGCCGCCGGATGGTCGCGCAAGGCGCGTCGCGTGGGATACGATCGAAATCGAGCTCGCATGATCCGATGAGCATGCTCGCCGACATTCCACGCGCCATCGAGATGCGCCCTGACAATAATGCGCGCGATCCCTTCACGCTCGAACTGATCAGGAACTCGCTCGCCGCCCTCGCCGACGAGATGGCGCTGACCATCCACCGCACCGCGCGCTCGTTCGTCGTCAAGGAGGCGCTCGACTTCTCGACGGCGCTGTTCCTCGCCGACGGTGAGCTGATCGCGCAGGGCACGTGCCTGCCTTTTCATCTGGGCGCGATGCCGTTCGCCGTCAAGGCGATCGCGAAACAGTTCGAAGGATCGATAACACCGGGCGACCTCTACATCACCAACGATCCCTACGACGGAAGCACGCACCTTCCGGACATCGTCCTGGTGAAGCCGATCTTCGTCGACGACAGGCACCTCGGTTACTCGGTCGCGCTCGCGCACATGACCGACATCGGCGGACGCATGCCGGGCGGCAACGCGAGCGACTCGACGGAGCTCTATCAGGAAGGGCTGCGCATCCCGCCTGGCCGGCTGTGGCGCGCGGGCGAGCCCGACGAGTTCATGTTCCGTCTCATCGCGCGAAACGTGCGGGTTCCCGACAAGGTGCTGGGCGACGTCCGTTCGCTCATCGCAGCGTGCAGCGTCGGCGAGCGCGAGCTGATCCGTCTCGCGCGGCGGCACGGCGTCGAGCGATTCGAGCGATGCTGCCGCGAGCTGCTCGATTATACCGAGCGCTTCACGCGCCGCGAGATCGCGAAGTTGCCGAAGGGGACATGGCGCTTCGTCGACCATCTGGACAACGACGGCATCGATCCCGATCCGATCCGCATCGAAGCCAGCGTGACAATCGCCGGCGACGAAATGACGATCGATTTGACCGGATCGTCGCCGCAGGTGCGCGGCGCGATCAACTGCGTCTATCCGTTCACGCTGTCGACGGCGCTCGCCTGCGTGCGCTCGATCCTCGATCTCTCGATTCCCAACAACGCGGGCTACTTCCGGCCGATTCGCGTGATCGCGCCGCGGGGCAGCGTCGTGAATCCGAACCCGCCCGCGGCGGTCGCGGCGCGCGGGATCACCGGCATCCGGATCGCCGACACGATCTTCGGCGCGCTCGCGCAGGCGGTGCCGCACATCGTGCCGGCGTGCGGCGCGAACGCGCCCGATGTCGGCATCTCGTTCGGCGGCACGAACGCCGACGGGACGCCGTTCGTCTATCTCGAATTCCTCGTCGGATCGTGGGGCGGCGGACCTGACCGCGACGGCATGGACGCGTGCACCGGAACGCTCGTCAATTACTCGAACGCACCCTGCGAGATGATCGAGGCGGATCAGCCGATCGTCGTCGAGCGCTATGCGTTCGTGGCCGACACCGGCGGCCCAGGTCGCTATCGCGGCGGACTCGCCATCGAGCGCCACCTTCGTTTCAGGGCGAACAACGCCGTCCTGCAAATTCGCTCCGACCGGCGCGATCATCCACCGTACGGATTGCAGGGAGGACGACGGGGAGCGCCTTCGGACGTTCGCATCCGGCGCGCCGACGGTCGCGACGAACCGTGCCCGGCGAAATTCCTGACGACGGTGCACGACGGCGACGTGCTGCTCGTGCGGCTCGCCGGAGGCGGCGGCCATGGCGACGCGCTCGCGCGCGAATCCGCCGCGGTCCTCGCCGACGTGGTCGAGGAAAAAATGTCGGTCGAGCATGCGCAAGACGCGTATGGCGTCGTGATCTCCGGCACGCCACCCTGCGTCGGCGACGCCGCTACGACATTACGCCGTGATGCGTTGCTTCGCTCGATCAAACAAGCCTGACGTCCATCTCCGAGATGCCGCCTGCGTGATCACCGACGTCGCGGCTCTGCAGGTACACGAACCCTCTTCGAAGCGTCCGCTCAATGCTCGGCGACCACTCCCGCACGAGCGCGCTTGCGAGATTGATATGTTCCCGGCACGCTGCGAAACCCGATCGCGATCCTGTTCCAGCCGTTGATCGCCACGATGGCGAGCGTCAGGTCGGCAAGCTCCTGCGCGGAAAACTGGGCGCGCGCCTCGCGGTACACGTCATCGGGCGCATGCGTCTCGGCGACGCGCGGCATCTTCACCAGGTTCAGAAGCGATGGTTCGAGACCGCTTTTCGCCAGATACGCTTCGATGTCGAGCAGGGGCTTGATGGTGCCTGGTGAGACGGCGCTGAGATCGAGTCTTGGTTCCATCGTGATGCTCCTTTCGAATAGCGTGTCGCGCGACCGCGGTTCCGTCGCCGACTCGAAGCCATGGATGTCCAATTGGGCGCGATTCACGGCCGTTGACATTGGATGGACATTCGCCGGCAAGGTTGCAGCGTTCTACTGGCGCGCGGATCACGCGCCGTACGAGGTGCGCGGGCTACTTCACTGCGCCTGCCGTCAGCCCGCGCACGATCGCGCGCTGCGCGAAAAACAGGAGCACAAGCGATGGGAGGATCGACATCACCGCCCCGGCAGCCATCGCGCCGTACTTGGTTTCGTTCTCCTGCGCGTACTTGGCGATCGCCACCGGCACGGTCGCGGTCTGGCGCGCGGTCAGGTTCAGCGCTACGATGAATTCGTTCCAGCTATGGATGAACACGAGGATCGCGGTGGCCGCGATGCCGGGCATCACCACGGGCCCGATTACCTTGACCAGCATCTGCAGCGTGCCGCAGCCGTCGATTCGCGCCGCTTCCTCGAGCTCGCGCGGCACTTCGCGGATGAATGTCGCCATCAGCCAGATGCCGATCGGAAGGTTGAGCGTCGCGTGCGCGAGGATCACTGCCAGGTACGTGTTGTAGAGGCCAAGCGCGCGAAACCCGACGTACCAGGCGCCGACGAGCGTAATTGCGGGGATCGCATTGAATACCGCGGCGCCTAACAGGAAGCCGTGAACCATCCAGCGCGGCCAGGCGAGCCGCTCGATCGAGTACGCAGCGAGCGTCGAGACGGCGAGGACGAGCAGCGTGCTCGACGCGGCCACGATCGCGCTGTTGCGATAGTTCGCAAGATAGTCGGACGTTCCCGACGTCAGGACCTCGCGGAAGTTGGCGAGTGTCGGCGTGAACAGCACTTCGCCGATCGTGAGCGAAATCTGGGTCTTGAACGCGGCAAGCGCGATCCAGACGAACGGAAACAGCACGATGACTCCCGCAGCAATCAACGCGGCGTGGATGGCAATGATCGCGTCGGTTCGTCGTTTCATGCGACGGCGGCTCGGCGTTGCGTCGTCGCTTGCAGCACGACGAAGATCAGGGCCAGTGCGAATAGCACGACCACCGACATCGCCGAGCCGTACCCGGTCTGGCCTTCGGTAAAGAAGCGGCGAAATATCGTGTAGCTCACGACTTCGGTCGACGTGCCGGGGCCCCCGCCCGTCAGCAGATAAATCTCGTCGAATACCTTGACGCCGACGATGATGCGGAACATGAGCGTGACAACGATCGTCGGCAGCATCAACGGCAGCGTGACGAAGCGAAGCTCGTCCCAAAGCGACGCACCGTCGACGTGCGCCGCTTCGTAGACGTCCTGTGGCAGGCTCTCGAGCCCGGCGAGCATCAGCAGGAACACGAACGGCGTCCAGTGCCACACGTCGACGGCGATGACCGCGGCAAGCGCGGTCGCGGTGTTGCCGAGCCAATCGACCGCGCCCACGCCCATCAGACCCAGGAGCTGGTTGAGCACGCCGAAGTCGAAGTTGTACATGAGCTTCCAGATCGCGCCGATGACGATGCCCGGCACGAGAATGGGCAGGATGAACACCGTGCGATAGAGCACGCGGCCGCGTGCGACCTTCGTCGTCAGGAGTGCGAGCGCGAAGCCGAGGATCATCTGCGCGAATACGCCGCCAACCGCGAAGATCAGCGTGTTGACGACGCCCGCGCGAAAAAGCGCGTCGGCGATCACGCGGCGATATTGATCGAGCCCGACGTAGCGCCATTGCGCGTGGCCCCGGACCCAGTCGATCTGTGACACGCTCATCGCCGCGAGCTCACCGATCGGGGCGAGCGCGACGGCGGCAAACAGCAACAGCGCCGGGGCGAGCGTCCAGAAGCGAGCAGGCTTGGAGACCTTCATGCACTCTCGCGCACGACGATCTCGAAGCCGACGTCGACGATCGGCTCGGAGATCGCGTGTCCGTCGAGGCGATCGAGGATCATCGATGCTGCACGCCGGCCGATCTCGTCGCGCGGAACGCGCACCGTCGTGAGCGCGGGAACGAGATGCGCGCCCATCCCGGCATCGTTGAAACCGGCGATCGCGATCCGCTTCGGCACCGGCAACCGATGGCGCAGGCACGTAAGCAAAGCGCCGATCGCGCGCACCTCGCTCGCGGCGAAGATCGCAGTCGCGCTCGGGTGTCGCGCGACGATATCGAGCAGCGCGTAGCCGCCGGCGTCGAGGTCCGATGCACACTCGGCGATGAGCGTACGCGGATGCGGGAGCCGGTGCGCCTCCAGCACCTCCGCATAGGCTCGTCGCCGATCGGCCGCCTGCGGATTGGCTTGCGTGGACGCGCCGATGAAGCCGATCGTTCGGTGGCCGCGTGCGAAGAGGTGATTCATCATCGCGTGCGCGGCGTCGTAGTTCGAGAAGCCGACGACCATGTCGATCGGCTCGGGCGTCAGATTCCCGGTCTCCACGACCGGCATTCGCGCCCGCGAAAGCAGGCGCCGGGTCGCCGCCGTGTGCTCGACGTTGCTGAGGACGATGCCGTCGACTCGCCGCCCGACGAACGCGGCGACGAGTCGCTCCTCGCCGTCGAGCGCGTAGCCGCTGTCACCGATCAGCGCCTGGAAGCCGCGTTCGCGCAGCACGTCCGAGAGTCCGGCGACCGTCGATGCGTAGATCGATGAGGTGATCGTTGGCACGACGAGGCCGACGAGCCGCGTGCGCCGGCTCGTGAGGCTGCTCGCGACGAGATCGGGCACGTAGCCGGTCGTCGCGACGGCCTTGGCGACGCGCGCGCGTGCCTGAGCCGACACCTTGTGCGGCTCGCGCAGCGCGCGCGAGACGGTGATCGGCGACAAGTGCGCAACGCGCGCCACGTCGACCAACCGTGGCGCACGGGTTATGGCGTTGGCGTTCGACGAAACGAAGCGGGCGCGGCGCACGTTCGATCGCAGCGTTGACACGTCGCGCGAAACGGTAGCAATATTCCGATGATTGCGCAATCATCCCTGCGGGAAAGAGGACGAATCGGGCATGTCGAAGCGACGCGAATTCCTGCGCCGCACCGCTGCGGTCGGCGGTGTCGCGGTGCTCGCGCCAGGCCTTGCTCGGCACGCGTTCGCCGAGGCCACGCCGAAGGTGCCCTCGATCACCATGGTGATCAACCAGTCGCCCTGGTTCGACGGATTTCGCAGGCTCGTCGCTCAGTACGAGCAGGAAACGGGCAACCACATCGAGCTCGACGTCAATCCATACGCGGGCGCGCTCGACAAGATCCGAAATTCGCTGCGCGCGCAAAGCGGCTCGTACGATCTGCTCGCGATCGACAACAACTGGATGGTCGAATTCTTCGACGGCGGATTCCTCGCGCCCGTTCACGACGTGAATCCGGAGTTCCGCCTCGATCCCGAAGTCAGCACCTACGGCGGCACGGTCTTCTGGAACGACAAGCTGCGCACGTTCGACTCGAAAGGCGGCAAGCTAATGGGCGTGCCGGTCAACGGCAACGTCGAGGTCTTCTATTATCGAAAGGACCTGTACGACAAGCACGGCCTCGAGGTCCCGGAAACCTGGGACGAAGTGCTCGCGAATGCCGAGAAGCTCGACGACGGCTCGCGCGTGTACGGCTTCGTGCATCGCGACGATCGCGACTCGGCGCTTGCCGACTTCAGCAACTACCTGTTCAGCTTTGGCGGTGACGTGTTCAAGGACGCGAGCGCGGGCGACTTCACGGTCACGCTCAACAGTCCCGCGGCGTTGCGCGCGCTCGAGTTCTATCGGGAGCTCGGAAAGGCGGGGGGCTATCCAACCGCTGGCGCGGTGAGCCAGGGACAAATGATCCAGTTGATGGCGACCGGCAAGGCCGCGCAGGCGATCGGCATCGTTGGCGCGTGGTCGCAGCTCGAGGATCCGAGCAAGTCGGCCGTCGTCGGCAAGTTCGATGCGGCGCTGATCCCGCGAAGCAACGACGGCAGGCACGCGAGCCGCGCGGGCCACTGGATCGGCGCGGTCGCGAAGAACGTTCCGCACGATCGGCAACTTGCAGCGATCGCGTTTCTCGCGTGGTTCCAGACACTCGACCACCAGCTTGCATACACGCGTTACGGCGCGGTTCCGGTACGCGTCGATCTCGGCAGCACGGATCTCGCGCGCGATCCGAAATTCCGGTTCCTGAAGGCGCAGTCGGAGAACTCGAAGGTCGCGAAGATGTATGCGGTCATTCCCGAGGCGGCGCAGATGTCGTCGATCGTCTCGCTGCGGCTCAACGAATGCATCATCGGCAAGAGTGCGCCCAGGGAAGCGCTGAATCGCGCGGCGGCCGAAGTGCAGGAGCTCGTCGCGCGCGGCGGGCGGAAGACGGGCCGGCTGCCGGATTTGACGTGACTGCCGCGGCCCTGACCTTGCCGCGTCTCGGCTACGGCGGCGGCAGTCTCTTCCGCGTGCGCGATGAGCGCGAGGCCACGCAGCTTCTGTCGTACGCCTACGATCGTGGCTTCCGCTATTTCGACGTGGCGCCGATGTACGCGAACGGGTTCGGCGAGCATTGGTTCGGCGCGGCGCTTCGACAGCGCAGCCGTGACGATTTCGTGCTGTCGACCAAGGTTGGCCGTCGCCTTCGTCCTGCATGCGCAAAGTCCGCAGCCGAAGATCGGCTGTCGTTCGACATCTGGTTCGACTACACGTATGACGGCACGATGCGCTCGCTGGAGGACAGCCTGCAACGTCTCGGCCTCTGCCGCGTCGACATCGTCTTCATTCACGACGTCAATCCGCGCTGGCAAGGCGCGGATTACGAACGCGTCTTCGACGAGGCGATGCGCGGCGCCTATCGTGCGCTCGAACGTTTGCGAAGCGAAGGCGTCGTGCGCGCGATCGGCGTCGGCGTCAAGGGCGCCGACGTCTGCCTGCGCTTCGCGCGAGCAGGCGACTTCGACTTCTTCATGCTCGCGGGCGGGTATACGCTGCTCGAGCACGCGGCGCTCGACGTATTTCTGCCGCATTGCGAGCGCAACAGCATTGGCGTCATCGTCGCGTCGCCGTTCAACTCGGGCGTTCTCGCCACGGGCGCGGTGCAGGGGGCACGCTATTTCTACTCGCCGCCGCCCGCGGAGATCGTCGAGCGAACGAAGCGCCTCGAGGCAATTTGCGCACGCCATCGCGTGCCGCTCGGCGCCGCGGCGTTGCAATTCACTTTGGCGCATCCCGCGGTCGTCTCGGCGGTGTGTGGTTATCGCAGCGCGGCCGAGGTCGATACGAATCTCGCGTGGTCGACGCTGCCGATCCCCGCGGCATTGTGGGACGAGTTGAAGGCGTCGGATTTGATTCCACGCGACGCGCCGACGCCTGTCGCCGCCGACACCGCGTGAAAGCCCGTTCGTCGCTACAGGACGCCGCGTGACGGCGGGGCATTTCGACGGATTCCGCCGCGCCGACGGCAGCGTCGGCGTTCGCAATCACGTGCTGGTGATGTCGGTCACCGGATTGACCGGCCCGACCGCGCGGCGGATCGGTCGGGCCCTGCCCGGTGCGCGAGTGATCACGACACCGTTCGGCAGCGGTCTCTTTGGCGACGACGCGGCGCTGCAGCAGCGTGCGCTTACCGCATTCGGTCGTCATCCGAATGTCGCCGCCGTGCTCGTGATCGGCGGGACGAAGCCGTATGTCGAGGCAATTGCCTCGGACATCGCGACGAACAAAAAGCCGGTCGAGGCGCTCGTTCTCGACGATTGCGACCACGATGCGATCACGCTTACCGAGCGCGGCATTCGGATCGTGGCGCGCATGATTCGCAATGCGTCTTGCACGAGGCGCACGCGTGTCGAGCTGCGCGATCTCTGCCTCGGCATGGAATGCGGCCGCTCGGACCCGAGCTCGGGTCTCGTTTCGAACCCGCTCGTCGGCAGCATCGCCGACGCGATCGTCGCCGCCGGCGGGCGCGCGGTGTTCGGCGAGACGATCGAATGGCTCGGCGCCGAGCACCTGCTCGCCAGGCGCGCGATCGACCCAAACGTCGCGCAGGCGATTCGCATCGCCGTGCAGCGACGGGAGCAGGCCAGCGTGGCCGCCGGCATGGATCTCCTAGGCAACAATCCGGGACCCACGAACATCGCAGCAGGACTTTCGACGATCGAGGAGAAGTCACTTGGCGCAATCGCGAAGGGCGGGCGCTCGCCGATCCGAGGCGTCGTCGCAATAGCCGAGCCGCTCCCGGGTCCGGGGCTTTACGTAATGGATGCGCCGGCGTATGCGCCCGAATCGGTCGGCGGACTCGTCGCATCCGGCGTGCAGATCGTGCTGTTCACGACTGGCGTCGGCAACAGCTTCGTAAGCGGCATTGCGCCGACGATCAAGATTTCCGCGAATCCGATCACGACCGCGCGGCTTCGCGAGCAGCTCGATTTCGACGCGAGCGACGTGTTCGCGCGCCAGGCGTCGCTTGAAGACGCCGCGTTGCGATTGAAGGACGTGGTCCTCGACGTGGCATCGGGCACGTTGACATGGGGCGAAGTTCTCGACGAGGGCGAGGACGTCGTGAGCCGGCTGGGACCGGCGTTATGACCGATCATTGGCACGCCGGCGCGCTCGACGCGCGAGACAACGTCGCGATGCTGCTCGAATCCGTCGCCGCCGGAGCGGACGTCCGCGTGAAGATCGGCGGTGCGATCGTGACGATCACGACGCGCGAGCCGATCGCGCTCGGCCACAAGATGGCACTTGCCGATGTCGCGCCGGGCGACGCGCTCACCAAGTACGGCGAATGCATCGGCGAAGCGACAGCGCCCATTGCGCGCGGCGCATGGGTGCATGTCCACAACCTGCGAAGCTGCCGCGGGCGAAGCGCCGACGCATCGGCGGGCTTCGACGCGTACGTCTACATGGACGCCGTCGCGCGAACGCTCGATCTGCCGATTCCGCAGGCAAGTCGCGAGACGGTCGCTGCAAACCTGACGCGTCTCCACGCGCTCGCACGCGAGGTGCTCGAATTTCCGATTCCCGCCGACGAAGGCGCGACGAACGCGAAATGACGCCGGCGTCACGCCACGCGCTTGCCGCCGACGCGACCGCGGCAGCGATTGCAACAGCGGTGCGCAACGGCGATGTGTCGGCATGCGCGGTCGTCGAGGCGACGCTCGCGCGTATCGAGCGCGACAACCCGGCGATCAATGCGTTTACGGCGATAGCCGTTGATCGCGCGCTGAAACATGCACGAGAGATTGACGGCGCACGCAAGGCCGGAAAGACACTCGGTCCGCTCGCCGGCGTGCCGTTCGGTGTCAAGGCGATGATCGACGTGGCGGGATTGACGACCACCGCCGGCTCCACGCTCTATCACGATGCGCCGCTTGCGACGCGCGACGCCGACGTCGTCAGCAGGCTCGAGAACACGGGCGCGATTTGCGTCGGTGCGCTCAACATGGACGAATTCGGCATGGGCGGCACGACGCGCAACGCGTGCTTTGGCGCGACGCGCAATCCGCATGACCTTGCGCGAACGCCCGGAGGATCGTCGGGCGGATCGGCGGCGGCGGTCGCAGGCGGCATGGTGCCGATCGCGATCGGCAGCGACGGCCTCGGTTCGATCCGGCTTCCCGCGTCGCTATGCGGCGTATTCGGATTGCGCCCGACGCGGGGCACCATGAACGACGAAGGCGTGCTCGGCGCGGGCGGAACGATTGCGACGCTCGGACCGTTCGCGCGATCGAGCCGCGACATTGCTTCGTGCCATCGCGTGCTTTGCGGTCCTGATCACGAGGCATGGGCAGAATTACCGCCATTCGACGCTTCGGTACGCATTGCCACCGCGGGCGGCTATTTCCGCGAAGCGCTCGACGATGATGCGCGTGATGCGCTTTCGTGCGTGGTCGATGCGCTTGCGACCACGCGCGAGATCGAATATCCGCAGCCGCGACGCGCGCGCGCCGCCGCGACGCTCATCAATGCAACGGAGAGCGCGAGCGGCATGCTCGATGCGCTTCGTACGCGTGTCGACAAATTCGATCCCGCGACGCGCGAGCGCTTTCTTGCGCACGCATTGCTTCCGGCGCAGTGGTATCTCGCAGCGCAGCGCTTCCGCTGCTGGCACATCGCGCAGATGCGACGCCTCTTCCACGACGTCGACGTGATCGTCGTGCCGGCGACGCCATGCATTGCACCGCCGATCGACACGGCGACGCTTCGCGTTGGCGGCGTCGAATTGCCGACGAACCTTGCGCTCGGCTGGTTCACGCAACCGCTCGCAGGCACGGACTGCCCGAGCCTGACAGTGCCGATCCCGCGAGCCGGTCGTCTGCCGATCGGTGTCCAACTGATGGCGCGTCACGGCGGCGAGGAGTTGCTCTTTCGCGTCGGCGCGCGGCTCGAATCGCTCGGCGTCGCGGCATCGCCGGTCGCGCTGCGGTAACCTGTTCAGCGATCGGTGCGCGCCACCGCATCGATCTGCACGCGCTGTCCCTTTTTCGGCAATCCAACGAGTCGCACGAGCGTCAGCACAGGTCCGGGCCTCGGCAGCAATTCATCGAGCGTCTCGTAGAGTCGCCGGCAATCGCTCGTGTCATTCGTGTCGTCCGAAACGTAGAAGACGTTGAGCTTCACGACATCGTCGAGCGCCGCGTCGAGGCCGCGCAGCCTCGATTGGAGCTCGCCAAGCGCCTCACGCAACTGTGCTTCGATCGCCGACCTGTCCGGAGATCCGATCGCGCCGACGTGCACGAGGTCGCCGATCCTGCATGCCGCGGCGAACCCCGGCGCGCCGCACGTACCGCGAGCATCCGCGATGCGACGCGGCGTTTCGTGCTCGCCGGCGATCGCGACGGCATCGATTTCGAGCATCAGTCCTTCGTAGAGCAGATCGACGCCGAGGCACGTGAGCGTGCATTGTCCCGGCTCGAGCAGCGGCTTGACGACGCCGAGGATGTCGTCGAGCACGCGACGCGCGATGGCGTCATCGCCGCGATGCTGGTACGCGATCTTCAGCGCGATGATGTCGTGGAAGCCGGTTCCGCCGTCGACGAGCACGTGGCGAAGAAATTCCATCGTGTTGATCGCCTGCCGCACGACATCGCCGGGCGCGACGGCCTTGCCCGCGCGATCGGCCGAGATCTGCCCACCCGCATAGACGACCGGCCCGACGCGCCACCCTTGCGACAACGGCGTCGGCATGCTCCAGTCCCATGCGTGCGCCGGCATGATCCTCTGCCGCGAAGACGCAACCGACGCAACGCCGTCGATCGCGATCAACCTTCCGCGCACAGGCGCGGCCTTCACGCGAAGCGCCGTGCCGGCCTGGCCTGGATTGGCGATGTATTGCAGACGCACTTCGGTCATCCGTTGCCAGTACGCGGTCGCTCGGTCGGCTTCGCCGTCATAGACGTAATACGTGTGCAGCTTCACGAGATCGGACATGCTCGTGCCGACGTCCTCGAGCAGCGCGACGAACGTCGAGAACGCCTCGTGCGTCTGTGCCTCGATGTCAGGCGGCGCAGCGGGAATCATCGTGCCGAGGGGCTCGCTGCCGACGTAGATCGTGTCGCCGACGCGCAGTGCATTCGGGAATCGGCGTGCGGAGGGCGCGGTGCTCGCGAGGTAGGCAATGCGCTTCGGGCTCATCTGTGCGACCCTGCAAGTCAAAACCGAATACTAGTTGACTAGCATGGCAGCAGTCACTACGATCATTCGATCGGCTCCCTGCCGGTCCGATTCGAAGGCTTAAGCCGCATGTCACTGACCATCGCGCGATCCGAGCGCAGCGCGACCACGCGCTCGCCCGACGTGCGCGCCGCGGCGCCAAAAGGCATGCTTGCGGTGGCGCGCAGGCGCAGGCAGAGCCTGCAGAACTCGCGCTGGCTGCTCGTTCCGGCGCTCGCGGTCGTCATGCTGCTCTTCGCGCTGCCGCTCGTGCGCATGCTGTGGCTTAGCCTGTTCGATCCCGGCTTCACGCTCGCGCACTACGCCGACTTTCTCGGCAGCGGGACGTATCTGCGCGTGATGTTCAACACGGTCGCGCTCGCGTTCAACGTCTCGATGCTGTGCGTCTTGCTCGGCTATCCGGTCGCGTACGCGATCAACTCGACATCGCCTTCGACGCGGCGGCTGTTCCTGATTCCGGTAATGCTGCCTTATCTCACGAGTCTGATGGTTCGGACATACGCGTGGATGGTGCTGCTCGGCACACACGGCATGGTGAACAATTTCCTGTCGCTGCTAGGCCTCGGCCCGTACCGGCTCATCAACAACTCGCTCGGTGTGTACATCGGCATGGTCCATGTTCTGCTGCCGCTCATGATCCTGCCGATCGTCAATGCGATGCAGAACATCGACATCCGTCTCGTGCATGCCGCCGAAGGACTCGGCGCGACGCGCTGGCAGGCGTTCATCCGCGTGTTCGCACCGCTGAGCCTTCCCGGCGTCGCGGCCGGAAGCTGCCTCGTGTTCATCATTTCGCTGGGCTTCTTCATCACGCCGGCGCTGCTCGGCGCACTCGAGAACATGACCGTGTCGATGCTGATCGAGAATCAGGTCGGCGTCGCGCTCAACTGGGGCTTCGCCGCGGCAATCGGCATCGTGCTGCTCGTTGCGACGATGGCGACGCTCGCGCTTGCGATGCTCGTCGTCAAAGCAGCGGGAAGCCGGATGGCATCGGGCGGCGTTCGACTCGTATGATTTCGGGACGCGCGCGGCGGTCGCGCAACGACGTGCGCACTTATCGCGTGCCGCTCGTCGTGTGGATCATTGCCGGCCTCGTGCTGTTCTTCCTCGTCTTTCCCATCTTCGTCGTGATCCCGATCTCGTTCAGTGCGGCGAACTTTCTGCAATTCCCGCCGAAGAGCCTGTCGCTTCGCTGGTACGGCGCTTACGCAAGCGGCCACGGCTGGGTCGAGGCAACGATTCTCTCCGCGGAAGTCGCCGTTGTCGCGAGCGCGTTCGCGACAGCGATCGGCACCGCGGCGGCGTTCGGCCTGATCCGTTCCGATTTTCCGATGAAGAAGGCGATCTACGGCGCGTTGCTCTCGCCGCTGATCGTCCCGTCGATCATCACGGCGATCGCGCTGTATTTCCTGTTCGCGCCGCTGCATCTGATCGACAGCTTTGCGGGGCTCGTGCTCGCGCATACGGTTCTCGGACTGCCGCTCGTCGTCGTCGTTGTCGCGGCATCGCTTCGCGGCTTCGACATGGCGTTCGAGCGCGCGGCGATGAGCCTCGGCGCGGCGCCGTGGACGGCACTTCGGCGCGTGACATTGCCGCTCATCGCGCCCGGCATCGCGACGGGTGCGCTGCTCGCGTTCCTCGCGTCGTTCGACGAGGTCGTCGTGGCGATCTTCCTTTCGGGCACGAACGCGGTGACGCTGCCGAAGAAGATCTGGGAGGGCGTGTGGCTCGAGATCACGCCGGTGATCGCCGCGGCTTCGACAGTCGTCATTGCAGTGACCGTCGCGCTTTTCACGGCGCTCGAAGTGATGCGCCGACGTTCGGAGTCCACCACCGGGCATGCCTTGCGCTAGAAGCCCCATCATGAGGAGGAGAGCATGGATACAGGCATTTCACGTCGCGACGCATTGAAGACGCTCGCCGTTGGCGCATGCGCGCTCGCCGCACCGACGATCGTGCGCGCACAGCCATCGATCAAGGGAACCGGCGAAGTACGCGTCGCCTCGCTCGGTGGCAGCTTCGAGGACGCGCAGAACAAGGGCGTATTCCAGCCGTTCGAGAAGGAGAGCGGCATCAAGGTGCAGATCATCGCCTACACCGGGCCATCGCAGATCGTCGCGCAGGAGCGCACCGGCAACGTTCAATGGGACGCGATCGTGATGTCGAAGGGCGCGATGCTCGCGCTCGTCAAGCAGGGCTACATCGAGAAGATCGACTACGACCGGATCGACAAGCGCGATATCGCCGGCATCCCGAAGGGGATGATCGATCCGTACGGCGTGCCGAACATCTTCTTCAGCCGGGGCATCAGCTACAATACGAAGGCGATCCCGACGTCGAACCATCCGACGACATGGGCCGAGGTGTGGGACGTCAAGAAGTTTCCGGGCCAGCGCAGCCTCGGCGCATTCTCGGGAAGCCTGACGCCCGATCTCGAGTTTGCGCTGCTCGCCGACGGCGTGGCTGTCGACAAGCTCTACCCGCTCGACGTCGATCGCGCCTTCAAGAGCCTCGATCGCATTCGCCCGAGCGTAGCGAAATTCTGGACGACCGGCGCGATGTCGCCGCAGATGCTCACCGACGGGCAGATCAGCGTCGGCAGTGCCTACATCAATCGGATCGGCGATCTGATCGCGAGCGGCGCGCCGGTGGCTTACGAATGGAACCAGGCGGAGGTGCAGAACAATTACTGGTGCATCCTGAAGGGCGCGAAGAACTACGACAACGCGATGAAGCTTATCGCTTTCGCCACCGCGCCGGTCGCGCAGGCGGGCTTTTCGACCTATACGCTGATGGGGCCCGCCAACTCGCGCGCGTTCGAGATTTTGTCGAAAGACCGCGCGCGCATACTGCCGAGCTCGCCGGAAAACCTCTCGAAGCAGTTCTTCTACAACGACGAGTGGTGGGCCGCGAACCGCGACGCGGTGCAGAAACGCTGGGATCAGTGGGCGATCGGCAAATGAGGGTCGCCGAGCCGCAGCGGACGATCGAAGCGACCTCGGCGCCGCTTCCATCGTGGCGGACGCGCGACATGGCGAACGAGGCGAGCGCGCGTCCGATCAGCCTGCGGCTCGACGCATTGTGCAAGCGATACGGAACGTTCGACGCCGTCAGGCGGATGTCGCTCGACGTGCGGCGGGGCGAATTCGTCACGCTGCTCGGACCGAGCGGCTCGGGCAAGACGACGACGCTGATGATGATCGCCGGGTTCGTCGATCCAGCGAGCGGACGCATCGAGGTCGACGGACGCGATGTCACCGACGAGCCGCCGCATCGGCGCAACATCGGGATGGTGTTCCAGAATTACGCGCTCTTTCCCCATCTGACGGTGTTTCGCAACGTCGCATTTCCGCTGGAGGTTCGAAAGTGCGCATCTTCCGAGATACGCGCACGCACGATGGAAGCGCTCGACGTCGTCAAGCTCGCCGATTTGCGCGATCGCTTTCCGGCGCAACTCTCTGGCGGCCAGCAGCAGCGCGTCGCGCTCGCCCGCGCGATCGTGTTCGGGCCGCCGCTGCTATTGATGGACGAGCCGCTCGGCGCGCTCGACAAGAAGCTCCGCGAGCACATGCAGATCGAGCTCCTGCGCATCCAGGACCGCCTCGGCATCACGGTGATCTACGTCACGCACGACCAGGAAGAGGCGCTCGTCATGTCGCATCGCGTCGTGGTCATGGCCGATGGCGCGATCCAGCAGATCGGCCGTCCCGACGAGCTCTATCAGCGGCCGGCGAATCGCTTCGTCGCCGATTTCGTCGGCGAGACCAATCTGATCGAGGGACGCGTCGTCTCCGCCGGGGCGTCGACGACGATCACGATCGCATCGGGCACGAAAGTGCAGGCGCCGTCGAAGCGCGCGTGGAAAACCGGCGAGACTGCATATCTCGTCGTGCGTCCCGAATGTCTGCACATCGGCGCGCGTGCGGCACGATGTGCGAACCGTCTGCAGGGTGTGCTCGATCGAATGATCTATGTCGGCGATGTCTCGCGCGTACTGGTGACCCTCCCGAGCGGGCAGATGCTGACCGCGAAGCTGCAGAACAGCGGCGAGAGCGCCCTGCTCGAGACCGGCCAGCGCGTCGACATCGGATGGGATTCACAGGAGACGTGGCTCGTGCCCGAACACGAGACCGGCGGCGACGAGACCGAGAACGGCTGATGAGCGCCGAATTGCAAACCGTTCATCGGGGATCGGCTCCCTCGCCCCGTGTACCAGAAGAGGGCTTGGGTGAGGGGCGCCCGGCCGTTACCGAACGGCTCGCGCGTTTCTGCGCCGAGCTGGAGCTCGAAGCAATCCCGCGCGACGTCGTCGACAAGGCGAAACTGTGCCTTCTCGACAGCGTGGGAACCATGCTCGCCGCTGCGACGACGTCGCTCGGCATGAGCGCGTTGCGCGCCGCGGCTCGCTTCGACACGCAGCCGATCGCATCGGTGCTGGGAACGCGGGCGCGGGTCTCCCCGCCGGTCGCGGCACTGGTGAACGGCACGTTCTCGGAGATTTTCGAGCTGCAGGATGGATGGCGCTTCGGCAACGATCATCCGTGCGTGGTCATTCCCGCCGCGCTCGCGGTCGCGCAATGGAAGCGCGCGACGGGCAAGGCGCTGATCGAAGCGATCGTCGCCGGCTACGAGGTGACGAACCGGCTCGCGTTCGCCGTGCATCCGCGTCATCTCGCGGCCGGCTTCCTGCCGACGGGAACGGCCGGTACGTGCGGAAGCGCCGCCACCGCGAGCCGGTTGATGGGATTCGACGCGCGACAAACCGCCGATGCGCTCGGTGTCGCCGGTTTCATCCTGCCGATCTCGACCGCGGAGAATCTGTGGTGCGGCTACACGGCGAAGCCGCTTCATTCCGGCTATGCGGCGAAGCTTGGCATCGAAGCGGCACTTTGGGCCGAGCAGGGCTTCGCCGGATGCCCGATCGAAGGTACGCCAAAGCGCGGACGCGGCTTCCTCGAAATCACGACGGGCGACGTTCGCTTCGACCGCATCGTCGATCGGCTGGGCGAGCACTACACCGTTCGCGACGTCTATTTCAAGGCATATCCCGCGTGCCGCCATGCGCACGGCACCGCGGAAGCAGCGCTTCGCATCGTCGGCCAATGCGCGCTCGATCCGCGCGAGATCGAACGCATCGACGTGTACACGTACACGCTGTCGGCGACGCTCCTCGATCGCTATACCGATCGCGACAGCTCGATGATTGCTTCCCAATTCAGCATTCCCTACGTCGCCGCGGCGGCGATCGTCGATCGATCGCTTTCGACGCGGCAATTCGCCGAGGAGCGCATCCACGATTCTACGATCCTCGACCTCGCGCGACGCGTACGCGTTCATGCCGATTCGGCGATCGATGCGCGCTATCCGGAGGTGACGCCGACGCGGGTCGAGATCCGATTGCGAAACGGCGACGTGCTGCGCCACCAGATCGACATGCCGAAGGGCGATCCGCGCACGCCGATGTCCGTGCGCGAGTTGATGGAGAAGTTCGAGCATCTCGGATCCCTCGCGCTCGATCGCGAGCGTGTCGCGCGGGTTCGCGACGAGTTGATGCGCATCGACGGGTTGGACGATCTGGCGCCGCTGTTCGAGCTCCTGACGCCGGGAGAGATGCGATGAGCGAAACGCATTCGATGGTGCACGGATCGCATCCGGAACCCGCGCCGCTGTACCAGGCGAAGCCTGGCATGCCCCTCTACGTCGATCGCGCGGTGTACGGTCCGCTTGCCGATCGCATCGAGCTTCGCACGCTTCGCGAACGCATCGTCGTGCCGAAGCGGTCCGGCTACGCGTGGAAGGTGCGCGCCGGCGACATCTGCCGCGTGTCGCTGCCCGAAGGTCCGCAGGTTGCCGATCTCGATCTGTGGAACCTGCACGATCCGCGCGAGCGCTTCTGGTCGGGACGCACGAAGCAGCTTCACTCGGCGCACATGACGCGCTTCGACCGTTTCTGGTCGTGCCTGCCGTTTCTCCGGCCGATCGCGACGGTGCTGGACGAGTCGGTTCGCTACGGCATCGACGCGGACGGCGCGGGATGCCACGACCTGCTCGGCACGCGCTGCGATCCCTATGTTCACGCGTTGCTGAGCGGCGAATCGTTCGATCTCTGCTGCCACTCGAACCTGACGCGCGCCGTGCTGCCGTACGGCCTGACCGAGTACGACGTCCACGACAACCTCAACATGTTCCAGGTGACGGGCCTCACGCGCGACGGTCGCTACTTCGCGAAACCGTCGCCTGCGAAGAAGGGCGACTACTTCGAATTCATCGCCGAGATCGATCTCTTGTGCGCGATCTCGGCGTGCCCGCACGGCGATCTGTCGGTGCCGATGTGGGGACCGAACGCAGGTGATCCGGCCACGACCTGCCGGCCGCTCGCGATCGAGATCTTCGAGATGCCGCCGCAGGTTCTCGTCGGCTGGTCGCCAGCGCAGGCCGCGCCTTACGCCGGATTGCACGGACTCGATTTCCCCGAGCGGGCGGCGCAACGAAATACGTCGTCGAAAGTCGCGCACGCGACGACATCACGGAGCCGCGGATGAATCCGCCCGACGATTCCGCGCGCGCTCGCATGCACGGCGAATCGCCGACCCGCGCGGCGCGGCGACGCATTCGCGCAGCCGATCACCGTCACCATACCGCCGGACTTGCGGACAGCTTCGTGCAGGCCAACGTCTGCATCCTGCCCAAGGCGTGGGCCGACGATTTCCTGCTCTATTGCCAGCGCAATCCGAAGCCCTGTCCGCTGCTCGCGGTATCGGACGTCGGCGATCCCCGACTGCCGGCGCTTGGACAAGACATCGACATCCGAAGCGACGTGCCGGCGTATTGCATCTTTCGCGACGGCGAGCTTGTCGACGAGATGTCGGACATTTCCGGCCTCTGGCGCGACGATCTCGTGACCTTCGCGCTCGGCTGCTCGTTCTCGTTCGAGTGGGCGCTGCTCGAGGCCGGCATACGGTTGAAGCACATCGAGCGCGGCGAAAGCGTGTCGATGTACGTGACCAATGTCGACACCGAACGGGCGGGGCGCTTTCACGGGAAGCTCGTCGTGTCGATGCGGCCGCTCGAGCCCGCCGATGCGATTCGCGCGATCCAGGTGACGTCGCGCTTCCCGCGCGTGCACGGTGCGCCGGTACATCTGGGATCGCCGTCGGCAATCGGCATCGAGCGGCTCGACCAACCTTACCTCGGCATCGGCACCACCGACGTCGCGCCCGACGAGTTGCCGGTCTTCTGGGCGTGCGGCGTCACGCCGCACTCGGCGATCACGGCCGCGCGCCCGCCGCTCGCGATCACGCACAAGCCGGGACACATGCTGATCACCGATCTTGCGAATGCGTCGCTTGCATCCTTCTAACGTCGTGGAAAGCGATTCACACCGCGGGAGCGTCGATTCGAGCATGGCGATGCACGCGTATGCGGCGATCAAGAAGCGCATCCTCGACTTCCGCTACGCGCCGGGCGAGCGCCTGTCGGAGGCGCAACTCGCGAAGGAGCTCGGCCTCGGCCGCTCGCCGATCCGCACCGCGCTCGTCAAGCTAAAGAGCGACGGCTGGATCGCGATCAACCCGCAAAGCGGCACGTACATCAAGTCGTTGAGCGACCGGGAGATCGCCGATCTCGTCGACTTGCGCCTTCTGCTCGAAACGCATGCGACGAAGCTCGCGGCGAAAGCGATCGGCGAAGACGACCTTCGGACGCTTCGCCGTGCGCTCGTGTCCTTCTGTCCGCGCGGCGTGGCGCAGTTGAGCGAGCGCGCGTTCGACGACTTCAACGAGCTCGACTCGATCGTCCATCTCACGATCTACCGTGCGGCAGGGAACGCGCTCATCGCCGACATCCTCGCGAACCTGCTCGACAAGGTGCAGTGGCTCAAAAGCACGACCCGGCCGTCGGCCACGCGCATCCGCTCGGGTTTTTCCGAGCTCAAGCGCATCGTCAACGCACTCGAGGCGCACGACGCCGAAGAGGCGGCGTCGCGGATGCGCGAGCACATCGCGAATGCCGCTGATTTTTCCGCGCAGACGCGGCGGCGACCACGTCGCGACGCCGGACGCGGCAACGGCGCAAGGCGGGCTTGAATCGGTCGATCGCGGTCGGTATCATTGTCAACTAGTCGACTAGTTGTCCGGAGAGAGCAATGAGCAAGAGTCACGCCTCGGCTTCGATCTTCTCGCCCGAGCACTACGCGGCGACCCGCCTGCCTTTGCATCGCGCCTCGCCGCTCCCCGGCTGGTGCTACGTCTCGAACGAGTGGTACGCACGCGAGGTCGACACGCTGTTTCGCCGCGACTGGCTTTGCGTCGGCCGCGCGGATCAGATTCCGGAGCCCGGCGACTACTTCACCATCGAGCTCTTGCGCCATCCGCTGATCGTCGTGCGCGACGAGAATGGCGATGTTCACGTGCATTCGGCACTTTGCCGCCACCGCGGCGCGGTGATCGCGCAGGACGCCGGACACTGTCGCGCGTTCGTGTGTCCGTATCACAGCTGGACGTATTCGCTTTCGGGCGCGCTGACGAGCACGCCCGGATCGCCGCCGCCGATGGCGGGCGCGGAGGGTTTCTCGCCGCGCGACTACGGACTTACGCCGGTGCGAAGCGCGCAATGGGGCGGGTTCGTCTTCATCACGTTCAACGACGACGCCGAACCGTTGCAGCAATGGCTCGGCGACCTGCCGGCGTTCCTCGCCGACTACGATCTCGAGAGCATGCGCTTCACGCATCGCGACGAGTACGTCGTCGATTGCAACTGGAAGGTATGGCTCGAGAACGCGTTCGAGAACTACCATGCGATGACGATCCATCGCAGGCACATGGATCCGGCGAAGCCGCAGAACTGGCAGTTCAAGCGCACGCGCGGTCCGTGGGAGGCGATGTTCAGCAAGCGCAGCATCGTCGCCTACTCGGGCCTGCCCGAGATTCCCGGTCTCGATCCGAAGAAGGCAGCCGGGCTCTACCATGTGTGGATCCAGCCGAGCGTGCAGATCATCCTGACGTCGTCGTACATGAAGTTTCGCCAGTACCTGCCCGAGGGACCGGAAAAGCTGCGGCTCTACGAGAACTGGGCGTTTCCGAGGAGCACCGTCGAGCGTCCCGATTTCGGCGAAATCGTCGGCCCTGCGTACTATGAGAAGTACTCGGCGATCGTCCGCGAGGATCGCGGCATCAATCCCAACGTGCAGAAGGGAATGGCATCGGGCGCGTATCGTCCCGGCCGCTACTCGCTCGAGGAATACATCGTGCACCGCATCGCGAATCGCGTGCTCGATCGCGTCGTCGGTCCCGACGATCCGCGCTCGCGTGCGTTGCGCGAGGGAGAGCCGGCGCAAGCCGCCGAAGCAAGCGCGGCGACGGCGTAGGCGATACGCATGAACACGCAAGCCGCGCCGCGATCCGGACAACCGTTCCACGTGCACATCGAGAATTCGCGCTCGCTGATGCCCGTGTTCATCGTGCGGCCCGATCAGTACGAGAAGGCGCTCGCGCGCCATCCGGACGTCGCTTCGCGCATCCGCACGACCTGGGGCTTCGATCAGGAGAACTACGCCGAGCAGGCGCGCGTCGCCGACGCGATGATCACCTACCGTTTTCCGCACGCGACGCTCGCGAACGCGGCGCCGCGCCTTTCGCTGCTGCAGATTCTTGGCGCCGGGGTCGATTACCTGCTGCCGCTCGATTGGGTGCCGCGCGGGGTGACGGTGCTCACGAACAGCGGCGCGCACGTGCCGAAGGCAGCGCAATCCGCGCTGATGGCGCTTCTGATGCTGAACGCGCGCATGCCCGAGCTGATCGAAAGCCGCGCACGGCACACCTGGAACCGCATCTTCACCGATTCGCTCGAGGGCAAGACGCTGCTGATCGTCGGCGTCGGCCGTATCGGCGGCGGCACGGCCGAGCATGCAAAGCCGTTCGGCATGAAGGTGCTCGGCATTCGGCGAAGCGGGAGTACGCATCCCGCGGTCGACGAGATGCACGGGCCGGACGCGCTGCACGCGCTTCTGCCACGCGCCGATTTCGTGATGCTGACGACGGCGCTCACGCCGACCACCCGCTTCTTCTTCGCCGAGCGCGAATTCGCGCTCATGCGCCGCGGCGCATGCTTCGTGAACATGTCGCGCGGCGGCCTCGTCGATCCCGCTGCACTCGACGCAGCGCTGCGTTCGGGACACCTCGGCGGCGCGCTGATCGACGTCACGTATCCCGAGCCGCCGCCTGCCGATTGGCCGTATTGGGATACGCCGAACCTCATCATCACGCCGCACGTGCTCTCCGATGACATCGACGCGTACGTTCCGCGCACGCTCGACCTGTTCTTCGACAACCTGCGCCGGCACTTCGCCGGCGAGCCGCTTACGAACGTCGTCGATCTCGAGCGGCAGTACTGAGGCGGCGATTCACGTGAGCGTCGACGAGCTCCGGCGCGTTCGTGTTGTCGGGGTCCGCGACGTCGCGATCGACATCCGCGCCTACGATTTCGAATCGGCCGACGGCCGACCCCTACCGCCATGTGCCGCGGGCGCGCACATCGACGTGCATGTCCCGAGTGGTGTCGTGCGGCAGTATTCGCTTTGCGGCGACATCGACACGCGCGATCGCTACCGGATCGCGGTCAAGAAAGAAGCGGACGGTCGCGGTGGCTCGATCAGCATGCACGACGACGCCGAAGTCGACAGTTTCCTCGCGATCGGCGCGCCGAAGAATTACTTCCCGCTCGCGCAGCAAGCGGGATCGAATCTGCTGATCGCAGGCGGCATCGGTATCACGCCGATCTACGCAATGGCGCAGGCGCTTGCGCGCGAGCAGCGCGACTGGACGCTTCATTACTGCGCGCGCTCCGCCGCGCACGCGGCATTCCTGCGCGAGCTCGAGGGGCTGGCGCCGCAGCGCATCAACACGCACTTGAGCGAAGCGCCGGTGCTCGACGTCGCGCGGCTGCTTGCCAGTCAACCGAAGGACGTGCACGTTTACTGCTGCGGACCGGTCGGACTGATGAGCGCCGTCAAGGCGGCCACGGCCGGCTGGGACGAGGCGCGCGTGCATTTCGAGTGGTTCGCCGCGCCTGTGGTCGATCATGCGCAGGACCAGTCGTTCGAGGTCGAGCTCGCGCGCTCGCATATTGTCGTCACGGTGCCTGCCGATCGAACCATCCTCGATGTGGTCCGCGAAACCGGCATCGACGTGGCAAGCTCGTGCGAGGAAGGCGTGTGCGGCACGTGCGAGACGAAGCTTGTCGCAGGCGAGGCCGATCATCGCGATCTGCTGCTTTCGGCGAAGGAGCGCGCGGAGAACAGGTCGATGATGATCTGCTGCTCGCGCGCGCGGTCGAAACGTCTTGTGCTCGATCTTTGATCATTCGAGCGCGCCGAAGACGATGCGACAATCCGCGACGCTGTACCCGAGGAGGCGTTCGTGAACACCATCACCCATGATCCCGTCGAGCTCACCCGCAGACTCATCGCGTTCGACACGGTCAATCCGCCGGGTCGTGAGCGCGGCTGCATCGAATTCCTCGCCGGCATTCTCGAAGACGGCGGATTCGACGTCTCGCTGCGCGAGCTCGATGTCGATCGCGCGAATCTGATCGCGACGTCGAAGCAGCGCAGCGACGGCGCGCCGCTCGTATTCACCGGACACGTCGACGTCGTGCCGCTCGGCACGCGCGCATGGAGTTGCGACCCGTTCGCGGCGAAGTGCGAAAACGGACGCCTTTACGGCCGAGGCGCGAGCGATATGAAGAGCGGCGTCGCGGCGTTCGTCTGTGCGGCGCTCTCAGTTGCGAAAGATGTACGTGCGCCGAATTTGATGCTCGTCGTCACGGCGGGCGAGGAGACCGGCTGCACCGGCGCGGCGAAACTGGTGTCGGAGGGCAAGCTCGGTACCGCGGCCGCGATCGTCGTCGGCGAGCCGACCGCGAACGCGGTATGCGTCGGCCACAAAGGGGCGCTCTGGCTCACCGCGACCGCGACGGGCATTGCCGCGCACGGCTCGATGCCCGAGCGCGGCGACAATGCGATCTACAAGGCTGCGCGCGTCGTCGAGCGCCTGCGTACGTTCGCGTTCGACGCCGCGCCGCACGCCGTGCTCGGACGGCCGACCCTTTCCGTCAACACGATGCGCGCCGGCGTCAACATCAATTCGGTGCCGGACCGCGCGGAAGTTGGCATCGACGTGCGCACGATACCGTCAGTCGATCACGCTTCGTTGCGCGAAACGTTGCAGCAACGTGTCGGCGACGACGCGCGTATCGAGGCGTTTCTCGACGTTCCCGGCGTATGGACGTCGCCCGATGCCGAATGGGTGAAATCCGTCGTCGGCATCGCCGCAGAGATCACGGGAAACGCGACGCCGCCGGGTGCAGCGACGTTCTTCAGCGATGCGTCCTTGCTGACGCCGGCGATGGGCGCCCCGAGCACGATCATCCTCGGCCCCGGCGAGCCCTCGCAGGCGCATCAGACCGACGAGTGCTGCAGCGTCGCGCGGATCGGCGAGGCGGTCGAGATCTACACGCGCGTGATGCGCGACTGGCCACGACTGGAGAATCGGTCCCGATAGAGTCGGCCATTACGCGTTGCCGCGAACCGTTTCAGCCGGCTTCCACGGCGCGCGCCGTTCCTCCGTGGGCCGCCGACCAATCGGCGGGCGCGTGCAGGAATTTTTCGACTTCGCCGATCGTTCCGGTATCGAAGTACCTGTGTCGCTTCGCAGCCGCGAGCACGTCCCACCACGTGGCGAGGTAGTGATGCGCGACGCCGAGGTCGGCGAGAATCTTTTCGCTCTCCTCGAAGATCGCGTAATAGAAGATCACGAACACGTGATCGACGCGCGCGCCCGCGCCTCGCAGTGCCTCGCAGAAGTTGATCTTGCTCCGTCCGTCCGTCGTCAGATCCTCGACAAGCAGCGCGCGCGATCCCTCGCGCAGGAAGCCTTCGATCTGGGCGTTGCGGCCGAACCCTTTCGGCTTCTTGCGAACGTATTGCATCGGCAACGCGAGGGTATCGGCGATCCATGCGCCGAAGGGAATGCCCGCGGTCTCGCCGCCAACGATCGTGTCGATCGACTCGAATCCGATCTCGCGAAAGATCGTCGAGCAGCCGAAGTCGACGAGCGTGCTGCGCACGCGCGGATACGAGATGATCTTGCGGCAGTCGATGTAGACCGGGCTCGCCCACCCCGACGTGAAGATGAACGGCTTCGCGGCGTTGAAGAGCACCGCCTCGATTTCCAGCAGCATCTTCGCCGTCGTCTCGGCGATCAGCGAACGGTCCGCGAAACTCGATGTGCCGGGCATGTGCGTGCGCGTGCGATGCGAAGGCAGCCGCGATTATGTCAGATACCGCTTCTCCAGCATCAAATGGATGCCCTTGTTGCCATTGACGACCTGCGTCACGCGCAGATCGCCGGCGAGGCTCAAAAGCGAATATGCCTGGTAGCGATCGAGCGGCGTGCGCGCGCAAAGCACGTCGATCATCTGCCGCAGCGCGATCGTCACGCACGCGTCGAGATCGGGATCGAACGCCATCGTGATCATGTGCGTCGGCGTTTCTGCCCGCGGCCATTCGAGCGGCATGTCGTCGACGGCGGTCAGTCGAAACGTGCCGACGAGTCCCGTCTCGACGGCCGTCACGCAGACCTCGCCGTCGCCCTGCGCGCCGTGTCCGTCGCCGACCGAGAACAGCGCCTGATCGTTGAAGATCGGCAGGTACAGCGTCGAGCCCGCGACGAGCTCCTTGTTGTCGATGTTGCCGCCGTTTCGCCGCGGCGGCGGCGTCGGGATCGTTCCCCATGCACGCGGCGGCGCGACGGCCATCACGCCGAAGAAGGGCCGGAACGGCACCTCCGGGCCCCACGGCAGGCGCCACATCGCGCGCGCGCGATCGAGCGCGATGTGCGTCACGCGCACTTCGTCGAAGTCGTCGGGCAGCGCGCCGGCGAGCGGACGCACAACGTTGTGTCCCCAGTCGTAATGCGACTCGACTTTCTCGATGTCGATGCGCAACGTCTGTCCTGCCTTGGCGCCACGCACGGCGACCGGTCCGGTGCACATGTGCCCGAAGAAACGTTGCGGGCCGTTCTTCGCGTGAATCGCGGGGAGCGCCGGCGGCACCACAAACGGCGGTGGCGGCATCAGTTCGGGCGCTCCCGACACGGTCGACATGACGACGCGATCGCCGCTATCGATCGAAAGCACCGGCTTCAATCGCGCATCGAAATAGCCCCAGTGCACGGTGTCGGGACCGGCATCGACGCGCGGAACATCGCGTGCTTCGCTCGTATGATTCCCCCACGCTCGCTGCTTGTTCGGCGATGTTCGTGCTTCGCACTCACGTGCTCGCCCTCGGGGCGGCCCGTCGGGCTCGCTAGTTTCGCTGCCTCCCGCGGGGGCGGAATTCGCGCTTTGAGGCGGCTCTGCAGCGCTCATGTGCATCCTCCTCCGACGTTCACCAGCAGCTCGCGTGTTGCGGATCGTAATGCATCGCCATGCGATGGTCGAGCACTCGAAGCGTTTCCTCGAAGCGCGAATCGCTCGCGATGCTGGCGCGAAGCCGCGCGACAAGCTCTGATTTGAGAACAGGCAAATCGATGCCACTGACCGTGCCGTTGCGCGCGATCGATCGTCCAGCCACGATCAGTTCGTCGATATGCCGCGCGTTCGCGCGCGCGAAGAGCAGGTCGCACGGATCGAGCGCGGGAACGAGGCGATCGTCGTCGACGCGTCCCCAATCGAGCATCAGCACATCGGCAGGCGCGCCGGCCGCGAGCTCGCCGCCCACGTCGCTTCCGAGCACCGCCCGCCGGCCATTCACGAATGCCATGGCAAGCATCGTTGCGCGATCGACATCGATCGCGAAGCCAATGCCCTGATGCAGCAACGCATTGAGCCGAAGCTCGCGCAGCGCGTCATCGTCCTCATCGAGCGCAAGACCGTCGAGCCCGCACGCGACGCGGCATCCGGCGCGCACCATCGCCGCGACGGGTGCGATGCCGGAGCGGATCGCGAGGTTCGAGCTCGCGTTGACGGCGATCGTCACGCCACGCGAAGCGAGGCGCTCGAGCTCGTCGGCGCGCGCCCACGTGCAATGCGCGAGCGTAAGCCGCGGGCTCAGAAGACCGATGTCGTCGAGGTACGCGACGATGCCCTGTGGATAGGTGCGATCCGCCCATTCACGTTGATTCCGCGTTTCGAGCAGATGCATATGCACGCGACGGCCGGTGCGAGCGGAAGCGTCGGCCACCGCTGCCAGCAATTCGTCCGAGCACCACTGCACACCGGCGGGACCATACTGCACGTTGAAATCGCGGTCGCTGCACGCGATCGCGACCGCATCGACGCGCTCAATCAACTCGTGAACCGGAAGAGGGCGCGGCATGAGACGCCGTTCGACTTCCGCACGCGCCGCCGAGGGAAGCGCGGCGAGAATCGGCTCGGACGGTCCATAGACGAGCGGGTTGATGTCGCGCATCGCTACGGCAAAGCCGACGCGCACGCCGACGTCGCGGGCCGCGCGCGCAACCTCGCGCGCCTCGGTCACGAAATCGGTGATTCCCTGCACGCGCGTGTAGTGGATCATCACGATGCCCGCCCCGCCCAGTGCGCTTCGCGCGAGCGACACTGCGGTCGCAAGCCAGGGATCGACGGGTGGCAGCATCGCCATCCACGAGAGCCATATTTCGAGCGGCTTGCCGGCCGCGCCAAACGAGCTCGAGCGCACGGCACGCGCGTGATCGTGCGCATTGACGAGCGCCGGCAGCGCGAGAATCGGCCGCGCCTCGCGCGCTTCGCAATCATCGATCACCGCGATTCGATCGCCGTTGACGACGATGCGACGATTGCGCACCGTCTGGCAGCGTGCGCCGGGAAGAACGAACGCGCAATCGATCTGCTTCATGAGTTGCGCGCCCGAGCCGATTTCGCGGATACCGCGACGTGGCGTTACCGGCCGATCGGCGGCAGCCTGCGCTCGTCGATCGGCGGAAGGAACGTGCGGTTGAACACTTCGGACACCGACGGCGTTCGCGGCAGATCGTAGGCCTTGACCGCGGCCGCGATCGCATCGGCCATTCGCTTGTCGTCGATGTCGCCGACACCAATGCGCCGGCTTTCCGGCGTATCGATCAGCGTTCGCGCCACGTAGAGGAGCCGCCGCCTCTCGATGTCCTTGTTGATCAGCGGCTGCGACTCGGCGAGCATGTCCATTGCCGCGTCGGGGTTTTCCAGCACTTCGCGCATCGAGCGCGCGATCGCGCGAAGAAGTCCCTTCACGGCTTCGGGATGCTCGCGAATCAGGTTCTGCGACACCATCACGCCGTTCGAATAGAGGTCAAGACCGTAGTCGGTGTAGTAGAGCCAGCGGAAGTCTTTGTCGGGATCGAGGTGCAGCGCGACGAGGTTCATGTAGCTCGTCGCCGTGAACACCGCGTCGGCGTCGACGTCGCCGCGAATGAGCAGCGGCTCCTGCAGCGCCGGCGTCATGTTCTGGATCGTCACGCTGTCGACCGGGAGGCCGTTGCGCTCGGCGAGCAGCGGGAAGAGCTTCAGCGCGGCCGAGCCGGCCGGCGCACCGAGCTTCTTGCCGCGCATGTCGGCGACGGTTTTGATCGAGCTCGTCGCCTTCGTCAAAAGCGCGAATGGCGCCTTGCTGTAGATCATGTACACCATCACCGGCGCGACACCCGGGCGCTGCGCCGTGTTCTGGATGATCGCGTTCACGTCGCCGAAGCCCGCGTCGTAGGTCCCCGACATGATTCGCGTCACCGTGTACGCCGAGCCGTCGCCCTGATCGATCACGAGCTCGATATTTTCCTTGGCGAGATAGCCCTTCTCCTGCGCCCAGAAGTACCAGGTGTGAATGCCTTGCAGCTTCCAGTCGAGCGTGAAGTGGATTTTCAGCGGATCCCGGGCCGCTGCGTCGCTTGCGGCGATGACGACGAGCCATGCAACCAGCGCCGCCTGAAGAAAGCGTTTCACGACGTTCTCCGCTTCTTCGTTCGCTTGTCGGTCGACGGCAGGCCGGCGACGATCCGGCGCGTCGCTTCGTCGATGTGATCGCGGAGCAGCTTGACCGCGAGATCGGCATTGCGCGCAAGCACGGCGTCGAGGATGCGCTGGTGAACGAGCGAGCGCGGCGCGTTCGACAAGCGGCTCTTCGCGGACAGCCTGCGATAGCGGTCGAACTGATCGCAGAGCAGGCCGTGCAAGTGCAGCAGGCACTCGGAGTGGCACGCCGACACGAGCATGCGATGGAACTCGCGATGGCGGCTCTCCCACAGATCCTCGGCGACGTTCTTGCCCGCCTTTTCGACCAGCGCGACCTTGTGGCGCGCCGCAACGACGCTCGCTTCCCACGCATCGTCGCCGTACGCGATCGACAGCCGAAGCGCTAGGCTTTCGATCTCCTTTCGCACCATCGCGATGTCGATGATGTCGTGTGCCGACGCGGATGGCACGCGGAAGCCGCGCTGTCCGGTCGCGACGACGAGCCGATTCTCGGCGAGCCGCGACAGCGCCTCGCGCAACGGGCTCAAGCCGACGTTGTACGTCTTGCGCAGGTAATCGAAGCGAAGCTTGGTGCCGGGCGGCAGCCGCGCGCTCAGGATGTCGGCGCGAAGCTTCTCGAACATCTCGATCGCGAGCGTGCGCGATGCGCCCTCGTCACCGGAGTTGCCGCCGATGGCTGTCGGCGCCGCACGCGGATGCGACGCAGTTTGTCGAGGCTCGTCCTTCAGCATTCGATGGTCAACAGCATCATGCAATGCCCATGCGTTCGGCGATTCCCGACAACGCCTGCTCGAAGCACGCGATCGGCGCTCGAACGATGCCCGCGCCTACTTGCCCCACGCCGGCCTCCTTGTGCGCTATGCCCGTGTTGATAACCGGCGCCTTGCCGGTGGTCAGCACCTTGCGGAGGTCGATGCCGGTCGGCACGCCGGCGAAATCGAGGTTCGGAATCGTCCATTCGGGATTGCGTCCCTCGGTGATTTCGTACATCGCGTTCGTGTAGCTCGACGCTTCGCTCGCCGAACCCGCGCCGACGAAGCCCGCCACCGCAGGCGAGGCCGCCATCGCGAATCCACCGAGGCCGATCGTTTCGACGATCGCCGAATCGCCCATGTCGGGATTCGCGTCGCGCGCCGAGTAGCCGGGAAAGAACAGGCCGACGGGCATCTCGACCGGCGCCGTGTACCAGCGAGCGCCGGTGCCGCTGATGCGCACGCCGAAATCGGTGCCGTTGCGGCACATCGTCGTCACGATCGTCGATGATTCGATGCCATTCGCGGGATCGGTCATCGACTTGCCCATCGCCATTGCGATGTTCAGGAAGAACTGGTCGTTCCTGCCGATGAACGACAGCACTTCGGCGAGCGTCGACTTGTCGCCGCACGCGCGCGCGAGCGACGGCGCGATCTCGCGCAGGAACAGCGCCGAGCACGCGACGTTGCGCTGGTGCATCTCGTCGCCCATCGCAAGCCCGCGGGCGATGATGCTCTTGAGGCCGATGCCACCGCTCGACTCGAGCGCCGACGAAAGCGCCGGGCCGAGCACGTCGGCGATCCAGCGCAGCCTGCGCAACACTTCGGCGTCGTTGCCGCCGAAGCGCATCACCTTGCCGACGCCTTCGTTGATCGTGCAGTACGCGCGATTGCCGTAGATCTTGTTCTCGACGATCATCACCGGCTGGCTCGCGGTCGTCATGCCGGTCATCGGCCCGACGGCGCCGAAGTGATGATTCGGATGAAATTCGTACTTGCCGGCGGCCGCCGCCTTCGCGGCCTCGTCGAGGCTCGCTGCCCAGCCTTCGAACACCGCGATGCCGCACACGGCGCCACGCATCGGCCCGCACATGCGCGTCCAGTCGATCGGCGGGCCGGCATGGAGGATCACGTTTCTGCCGAGGCCGGCGATGACTTGGCCCGCCGGCTTGACGTCGATCAGCACCGGCTGCGCCTCGAGAATGCGCCGAAGCGTCTCCTTGTTCGCGAGCTCGATCTGTTGCGCGGTCGTCATCGCCGGGAGTCGTTGGCCTGCCGCGTCGGATGATACCGGACGGGCATCCGCCCAGGCAATAAGATCGAAAGGAAGAAGCACGTTCGCCGAATCGCAAAAATTTCGAAAAAGTGGCGAACCCGGAAGCGATGCCGTAATCTACGCGGCTTCACTTCCCAGGCTGTCGCGGGATGGCAGCCCCTCGAGGGAGAGCATCGATGTCGGCCGAAGGACGGATTCCAAGTCGTCTCGTCATAGCGATCGGCGGCAATGCCACGCATCCCGAAGGCATTCGCGGGACGCCGGGCGAGCAGATCGCCGTCGCGGCGAATCTGGGCCAGGCGCTCTTGCCGGTGATGGAGCTCGACACCGAACTCATCATCACGCACGGCAACGGGCCCGTCGTCGGCAAGATCTTGATGCGCCAGTCGATTGCACGCCAGCGCGTCGAACCGATGTCGCTCGACATCTGCGTCGCGCATAGCCAAGGTGGTATCGCATACCTGCTGATGCAGGCGCTCGAGAACGCGCTTCGCGCAAAGGGCAATCCGCGCCACGTCGTCTGCCTGCTCACGCAAGTGGAGGTCGATCCCGACGATCCCGCCTTCGCGAATCCGTCGAAGCCGATCGGCTACTTCTACACCGAGGAGGAAGCGAAGGCGCTGTCGGAAGAGCTCGGCTGGCAGATGCGCGAGGATTCCGGACGTGGCTGGCGGCACGTCGTGGCGTCGCCGAAGCCGAAGCACATCGTCGACATTTCGCTCGTGCAAACCGTCGCGAAGAGCGGCGCAGTCGTCATCGCGGGTGGTGGAGGAGGCGTTCCCGTCGTGCGCAGCGGCCGCGGCCAGCGCCATGGCGTCGAGGCGGTGATCGACAAGGACCGCACGTCGGCCCTGATGGCGAACGTGCTGCATATCGACGACCTGATGATTCTCACCGCCGTGCCGCGCGTCGCGATCAATTTCGGCAAGCCCGATCAAAAGCCGCTCGATCGCGTGTCGCTCACGGAGATCAGGAAGTTGCAGGCGGCCGGGCAATTTCCCCCGGGCAGCATGGGACCCAAGATCGATGCGGCGATCCAGTTCCTCGAAGGCGGCGGACGCCGCGTCATGATCGGCCGGCTCGAGGAAGCCGTGCCCATCCTGCGCGGCGAGGCGGGCACGCACATCGTCGCCGACTGAAGCATGCAATGCAGCCCAGGACGATGCTTCCCGTCGCGTTGATCGGGTGCGTCGCGCGCGCCGTTCTCGACGCCAATGCAACCGGCAAGGTGCTCGCGGTGTTTCGGCGCAGCTTCTACGTTGCGTTCGAGCATGGCGTCGTCTGCGTCGGTCCGCTTGCGCTCGGGCGCGGTCCGCTGAACGTTCTGTACGCCGCGCATGATGCGATCGCGTGGACCGTCGAGGGCGTGACCGGCGGCATGCGAGCTGTTGGAGGCGATTCGGCCCTTCGCATTGCAAATCGCTTCTGCTTCGATTTCACGGATGCGGAAACCTGGCGCGCCCCGGTGGCGACGATGCGCGGCGGGCCGTCGCTGTCATCGGGATTGCGACTGCTCGCATCGTCGGCGCGACGTCGCGCGGCCGACGGGCTCGCGCCGCTGCTATGGATGGTGCGAGACGGATCGAGCGCCGAAACAGCGAATCCTCTGCTATGCGCGGCGATGCCGGCGACCGATGCACTTCGTCGCTGGCTCGCCGCGACACTTGCCGGCGTCGACGTGGCGCCGCCGGCACTCGACGCGCTAATCGGTCTCGGTCCCGGCCTCACGCCCTCCGGCGACGATTATCTTTGCGGCGCGCTGGCTGCGCTTCACTATTGCGGCCATCCAGGCATCGCGCGTCGCCTCGCCGCCTGCGTGCTGCCGCATGCGGCGAGCGAGACGAGCGTCATCAGCAACGCGTATCTTCGCTGCGCCGCGGAAGGCGAGGCGTCGAGCGTGCTGTTCGACGTGCTGGAATGCCTGCTCGATGGCGACTTCGCCGTACTCGAGCGGCGCCTCGATGCGATCGATGCCGTCGGTCACACGTCGGGTTGGGACTCGCTTGTCGGCGCCATCGACGCCTGCGCAGAGCTCGATGTGCAGCGAATCAGGACAGGCTTCGCGCGACGTCGATCGCGAGCTCCGCCGCGTGCGCGTTCGACGGCGCGACGACCACGCCTGCTTCCGCCAGCATCGCGACCTGCCGCGAATAACCCTGCGGGTCGGCGTCGGTGCCGCAGACCGACGTGATCAGCAACGCCTCGCGCTCCTCGGCCGGCGGCAATTGCGACACCAGCTCGCGCGCCGGGTCGGCGTTCGCGCCGTAGCCGATCACGACGTCGAGCAGTATCACCGCCGTGGTTTTGTCGACGAGCGCGTCGACCAGCATCCGGTTGCGAAGCGTCGCATCGATCATCGGATGCGGGCGGCCGATCGTGTATTCGTCGTCGCCCAGGTCGAGCAGCACATGCGCATCGTTGCCGGCAGACGTGGCATCGCGCACGCCGGGAATCGGCACGTTCGACGCGACAGCGATGCCGGCGCGCTGGAAGAACACCTGCGCCTCCGCGCACATGGTGCCGCCCGAGAAGAGGCCGCGCACCCTGTTGCGACCGCCCGCGACGCGGCGGGCCAGATCGGCGGCGGCGGGCGCCTTTCCGCGCCATGCGATGCGGGCGCCCGACAACGCGTCTTCGGCCGTCGATCGCAAATCGGCGAAGAGGCGCGCGTTCTGCGGTATTGCGCCGATGTCCGCCGTGCCGACGAAGCAGATCGATGCACGCTTCTGCAGCGTCGCGATGCGCGAAATGATCGCGCGCGCCACCGAGGCTTCCGGCGGCTTCGAGATCAGCACGACGTGCCGCGTGCCGGGATCGCGGTCGAGCGCATCGAGCGCCATCAACGTCGTGATGCCGCCCACGGCTTGCTTGAGATCGCGCCCGCCGACGCCGATCGCATGCGAAATGCCCTTGCCGTGGCGCGCGATCAGCGTCGATACTTCCTGGAGCCCGGTGCCCGACGCGCCGACGATGCCGATGTCGCCCCGCTCGATCGCGTTCGCAAAGCCGAGCGGCGCGCCGCCGATGATCGACGTGCCGCAATCGGGGCCCATCATCAGCAAGCCATGCTTGCGCGCTTCCTGCTTCAGCGCGACCTCGTCGGCGATCGGCACGTTGTCGCTGAACATCATCACGTGCAATCCCTTGCGCAGCGCGCGCTGTGCTTCGGCGGCGGCGAATTCGCCCGGCACCGAGATCAGCACCAGATTCGCGTTCGGAAGTTGCTTGAGCGCCGTATCCAGCGACCTGGGATGCCAGGCTCCCGCGCCGCGTTCGGTCGCACCCTGTGAATCGAGCAGGCGCTCCGCTTCGGCGAGCGCAGCCGTGGCCGCGTCGTTCGTTTCCGCGCGAATCGCGATGACGAGATCATTCGGACCCGCGCCCTCGCCGTCGGCGCCGAGCAAATCCGCGTCGCGCATGAGCTTTCGGTTCGTTGCCGAGCCGATCATCAGCGCGGCTGCTGCGACGCCCGGGAGCGCGCTCACCGACCGCGAGATGCGCATCAATGCGACGGAGTCGCGATAGAACGCGCGGCGAATCCGATTGGCGAGAACGCTCATGGCTGTGCCCCGTTGGGAAACGACATCATCAATGCAGCCCGTTCACTTCGGCGAACGCAACGAGCGCCTGCTCGAAGCACGATAGCGGCGGATGCACCATGCCGGCGCCGACCATCGTGCGTCCCGGCTGCCTGTTGGCGATCGCCGTATTGATGACCGGCAACAGGCCGGTCGCCAGCACCTTGCGAATGTCGATCGCGGTAGGCACGCCGGCCATCTCGAGCGTCGGCAGCGTCCACGCGGGATTGGGACCGATCGTGATCTCGCCCATGCTGCGCGTGTGCCCGATCGCGTCGGCGATCGTTCCGGCGCCCAGAAACCCGACGACGGCCGGCGATGCCGCCATCGCAAAGCCGCCGAGGCCGACCGTTTCCGTGATGCATGAGTCGCCGATGTCCGGATTGCCGTCTGCTTCCGTGTGGCCGGCGAAAAGAAGTCCGCGCGCCATCTGCGCGGGTCCCGTGAACCAGCGGTCGCCGGTGCCACTGACGCGAATGCCGAAATCGGTGCCGTTTCGCGCCATCGTCGTCACGACGGTCGAATGCGCGATGCCCTGCGCGGCATCGGCGATCGACTTCGCCATCGCCATCGCGACGTTCAGGAAGAACATGTCGTTGCCCGAGACGAAGCGCAGGATGCGCGAAAGATCTTTCGTCGCAGTCTCGGCGAGATCGCCGGCGAGCTCGCCCAGGATCAGGCTCGAGCAGGCGGCGTTGCGCATGTGCATCTCATCGCCCATCGCAAGCCCGCGCGCAATCAACCCCTTGAGCGGCACGCCACCGCGATGCCGGATTGCCGCGCCGAGCGCCGGTCCCGCAACGTCGGCGATCCATTTCAGCCGATCGATGACCTCGCAGTCGTTGCCGCCGAAGCGCATCACGTTGCCGATCCCTTCGTTCACCGTACAGAAGGAGGTGTTACCGAACGCGCGGTTCTCGACGACGAGCACGGCCATGTGACGCGTCGTGATCCCGGTCATCGGTCCGACGCCATGATGGTGATGGTTCGGCTCGAAGCGGATTTCGCCCGACGCGGCGAGGCGCGCGGCGGCGTCGAGATCCCGGGCCCAACCCTCGAAAACGATGGCGCCCGCGACCGCACCGCACATCGGGCCGCACATGCGCCCCCAGGTGATCGGCGGTCCCGCATGCAGGATCGTCCGATCATCCAGCGCAGGGATCGCGTCCTTGGCGAGCTGCACGTCGACGAGTACCGGCTCACTTTCGAGCATCCGCCGGTGCGCTTCGTGATTGGCGGATGCGATGCGCTCGCTCAGCGCGGAGTCCGACATTGGCGAGCTATGCGCCAAGTTTCGCGAGCAGGTCGATGATTCGCGGATCGCGCACCGCAGGCGGCGACCACTCGACGTGAACGACCGGCACACCGACGCGCTCCATGTCGCGCGCGAACTCGCGCAGGCCGATGTTGACGACGCACACTTGCGATTGCAGCAGCTTGTCCGTTTCCATGCCGTGTGCTCCTCTCGTGCCCCAAAGCAGCATCCGAGATCGACGGATGATCGATCAACCGCGCAATTCGCGTCGCGCGACTGGCGCTGGCGGCATTCCAAAGGTGGGGATAATATCCCAGACCGGGTAAAATTTCGAAATATCCTGAGACAGTGCACCCCGCAGCACCGGCACCGACACCGGATTCCACTCACGGGAGTTCGAGCAGCCTGCAAGCCATTCGGCGTAACGGCAACATGACCAAAATTTCGACCTTGACAACATAGCCCATAGCCCCGTTTACTGCGTCGCCGCTCGCGCTGGCATGCTTAACTTCACAGGCTCCCGAGCGTTGCGGCTAACGTGACGAATACACCGAGCATGCGCAAATGAGCGACGTTACCTGTGGCCGCGCTTGACGACAACCCCGCGCGATTGGAGTTGCGGGGCATCTGCAAGTCCTATCCTGCCGTCGTCGCGAATGACGGCATCGATCTTCGCGTCATGCCCGGTGAAATTCATGCTGTATTGGGAGAGAACGGCGCCGGCAAGAGCACGCTGATGAAAATCATTTACGGCGTCGTCAAGCCGGACGCCGGCGAGATGCTCTGGCATGGCGCGCCGATCGACGTAGCGAGTCCTGCTCATGCGCGTGAGCTTGGCATCGGCATGGTATTCCAGCACTTTTCGCTGTTCGAAACGCTCACGGTTGCGGAAAACGTGGCGCTGGTACTGCCGGGCAAGCCAGGCCTCGATAACGTGGTTTTGCGCATCAGGGCCATTTCGGAACGCTATGGCCTCACCGTCCAGCCGTCGGCCCTCGTCCATTCCCTCTCCATTGGGGAGCGGCAGCGCGTGGAGATCATCCGCTGCCTGCTGCAGGACCTGCGGCTGCTGATCATGGACGAACCGACGTCGGTACTGACGCCCCAAGCAACGACGAGACTGTTCGAGACGCTGCGGCAGGTGGCGGGCGAAGGTTGCAGCGTTCTTTACATCAGCCACAAGCTCGACGAGATCAAGGCGCTTTGTCATCGTGCAACCGTGCTGCGCGCCGGCAGGGTGACCGGGACATGCGAGCCGCAAGGCGAAACCGCTTCCAGCATGGCGCGGCTAATGATCGGCCGCGACTTGCCGAAATGCAACCATCCGCAGGCAGTCGGTGTTGGCGAGCCCGGGCTGGCGGTCGACGGCCTTTCGCTTGCATCGGACGAGCCGTTCGGCACCGACCTGTCCGACATACGGTTCATCGTACGCAAGGGCGAAATCCTTGGCATCGCCGGGATCTCCGGCAACGGGCAACAGGAACTGCTGGCGGCGCTATCGGGCGAGCGTCCGACGCCGAACGCCGGTGTGATGCGCATATGCGGAATGGCGAGCGCGCATCTCGGCGCAGCCGCGCGTCGACGGCTGGGACTGTGCTTCATTCCGGAAGAGCGACTGGGTCGCGCCGCGATCCCGTCGATGTCGCTCGCTGACAATGCGCTTCTGACGGCGCACGGCCAGAAGATGGTGGCGGGCGGCATGCTGCGATCCGATGCGATCAGAGATTTCGCTCGGCGCTGCATCGACGATTTCGCCGTCAAGTGCGGCGGCCCCGATGCCGAGGCCAAAACCCTGTCGGGTGGCAACCTGCAGAAATTCATCGTCGCGCGCGAGGTGATGCAACACCCGAAAGTCCTGATCGTGTCGCAGCCCACCTGGGGCGTGGACGTCGGTGCATCGGTCGCGATCCGTCAGTCGCTTATCGAACTGCGCAACGCCGGAACGGCGGTCCTCGTGATATCCGAGGATCTCGAGGAACTGTTCGAGATCTGCGACCGCATCGCCGTCATGGCCAATGGCCGCTTGTCGCAGACGAGGCGCGTCACCGAGACGGACGTCGAGGAAATCGGCGTGTGGATGAGCGGCCTTTGGCCTGACCGCATCACGGGCGCGGCCAGCAGGCAACCCGACGAGTCGCTTTATGCAACTTAGACTGGAACCACGGGCGTTGCGGTCGCGCTCGATGCGCTATGCATCGCCCTTCATCGCCGCGGCCTTGACCATCGTGATGGGATTCATCCTGTTCGCTGCGCTCGGGAAGAATCCGCTGGCTGCCTTTTACGCATTCTTCATCGCGCCGATCAACAGCATCAACCGCGTCGCCGAGCTGCTCCTCAAGGCGTCGCCACTGGTGCTCATCGCAATCGGGCTTGCGGTCGGCTTTCGCAGCAACATCTGGAACATCGGCGCCGAAGGACAATTGACCGTCGGCGCCATTGCGGCCGGCTGGGTGGCGCTCAATCCTGCGTTCGCGGACAGTCCGCTGCTGCTCGCCGCCATGATCGTCGCCGGCGTCATTGGAGGCATGGCCTGGGCGGCAGTTCCCGCGTTCCTGCGCACGCGTTTCAATGCGAACGAGATCCTCGTCAGCCTGATGCTCACGTACGTCGCGCAGTTGCTGGTCAATTGGCTGGTGTTCGGCCCCTGGCGCGATCCGCAGGGATTCAATACGCCGCAATCGCCGCTCTTTGCCGATGGCGCGCTGTTTCCGATCCTGATCGACAACACGCGGCTCAACGCCAGCGTGCTGTTGACCCTGGTCGTGGTCGGCGTCGGGTGGGTGTTCATGAACAAGAGCTTCCTGGGCTACAAGACGCGCGTAGTCGGCCTGTCGAGTGCCGCCGCGCGCTATGCGGGATTCAGCGAGAAGCGCACCGTGTGGGTCGGCATGCTCGCCGGCGGCGCTGCAGCAGGACTCGCGGGCGTGGGTGAAGTCGCCGGCCCGCTCGGGCAAGTGTTGCCGGTGATATCGCCCGGCTACGGCTTCACCGCGATCATTGTGGCGTTCGTGGGGCGCCTCGATCCGGTCGGCATCGTATTCGCAGGTCTGCTGATGTCGCTGCTTTACCTGGGCGCCGACTCCGCGCAGATCAGCATGGGACTGCCCGCAGCGGCGGCCTCGTTGTTCCAGGGCGCGCTGCTGTTCTTCCTGCTCGGCGTCGATGTGCTCGTCAATTACCGCGTGCGCGTGATCCGCGCCATGGCGACGCATCACCGGACGGTGCCCACATGATGGATATGCTCGTGCCGGTGCTCGCCGCGACGCTCGGGGCCGGCACACCGCTGATTTTCGCGGCGCTCGGCGAACTTGTCACCGAAAAATCGGGCGTTCTCAACCTTGGCGTCGAAGGCATGATGCTCGTGGGCGCGATTGTCGCGTTCATCACGATGCGGGGGATGGGCAACGTGTGGCTCGGCGTCGCTGCGGCCGGCGTCGCCGGCGCACTGATGGCGCTGCTGTTCGCTTTCGCGACGTTGACCCTGCAGGCCAACCAGGTGGCATCGGGACTGGCGCTGGCGATCTTCGGCGCGGGTGTGAGCGCGTTCATCGGCAAGGGCTACGTCGGCGTCACGCTGGAGAGCTCCGCAAACGCGGGTATCTCGCTGCCGATCGACATTCCGCTGCTGAGTCCGCTGCTGGACTCGCTGCACCCGCTGGTTTATGCGTCATGGCTGCTGTTCGCCGGCGTGAACTGGTTCCTTTCCCGCAGTCGCGCCGGCCTGGTGTTGCGTGCCGTCGGCGAATCGCCAGCATCCGCGCACGCGGTCGGATACCGCGTCATTCGCATCCGCTATTTCGCCACGCTGTTCGGCGGTGCGATGGCCGGCATCGGCGGCGCGTACCTCTCGCTCGTCTACGCACCGCTGTGGCTGGAAGGCATGGTCGCAGGGCGCGGCTGGATCGCGCTGGCATTGGTGGTGTTCGCGACGTGGCGTCCTGCACGCGTGATGTTGGGCGCCTATCTGTTTGGCGGCATCACGATCGTTCAGTATTTTGCGCAAAGCGCGGGAATCGCGTTTGCCACCCAGTTCATGTCGATGCTGCCTTACCTTGCCACGATCGTCGTGCTGGTGGTGATATCGCGCGATGTCGCGATGATCCGCCGGAACGCCCCGGTGTCGCTCGGCAAGCCGTTCCACCCCAGCGTATGAAACACGCGAATCAGCGGCGAGCGACCTTGCGGCGCTGCCAATGACACCCCCGCAGGACCGGCCATCATCACCCCCATGTGGAGAGAACCATGCGTATCGTGAACAGACGTGACTTCCTGAAGCGCACTTCGTCGCTTGGCATCGCCGCCCTGGGCGCTCGCGCGCTCGGCGCGTTCGCGCAGGACGTTCTGAACGTCGGCGTCGTGCATCAATACCCGATCGGTGAGGTGGGCTGGGAAACCCAGCATGCAATCGGGTGGAAGGCCATGGAAGCCGCGTTTCCTGGCAAAGTCAAAGTTACCGTGGTGTCCGACGTCCAGCAGGCGCAGGACTCGGAGCGCGTGTTCCGCGAGCTCGCGTCGCAGGGCAACAAGCTGATCTTCGGCACCACGTTCTCGCACATGGCGCCGATGCTGAAGGTCGCCCGCACCGCACCCAACACCCATTTCGATTGCTGCGCGTCGGTCACCACGCTGAAGAACATGGGCGCGTTCGAAGCGCGCAACTACGAAGCGAGCTACGTCGCGGGCGTCATCGCCGGCCGCATGACCAAGAGCAACGTTCTGGGCTGGGTCGGTGCATTTCCGATTCCCCAGACCGTGTGGCGGATGAACGGCTTCATGCTCGGCGCGCGCAGCGTCAATCCGAAGGCGGTGTGCAACGTCATCTGGATCAATACCTGGAACGACCCTGCCAAGGAGAAGGACGCCGTGGGTGCGCTGATTTCGCAGGGCGCCGACGTGCTGGCCGGCAGCCCGAACACGCCGGTGCAGGGCGTCGCGGCGGAAGAACGTGGCGCGTGGTCGGTCGCGAACTGCAGCGATTATTCCAAGTTCGTGACCAAGAAGCAGTTGACCGGCGACATCTTCGATTGGCGCAGCGCGTACGTGGACTCGGCACGCGACGCCCTTGCCGGAAAGTGGAAGGCGCAAGACCGCTTCCGCGGGCTCGGCGAAGGGGGATTCTGCGCGATGGTCCCTTACAACGCAGCGATACCGGCCGACGTGGTGGCCGACGCCAAGCAGCGCGAGAAGGACATCGTCAGCGGCAAGCTCAAAGTCTTCGCCGGTCCGCTCAAGGATCGCGACGGCAAGCAGCATGTGGCTGCGGGCGCTTCGTTGTCGGACAAGGAGATCCGCAGCATCAACTGGCTCGTCGAAGGCATCAACGGACCCTTTCCGAAGTCGTAAACATGACGACCGAAGGTGCCGGCCAGCGTTTCGATGCCCTGCTGACGGATGCGCTGCTCGCGAACGGCGCCGTGGTATCGATCGGCATCGCCGCGGGCCGCATCGCGGCGATCGACGCTGCGCTGCCCGCCGCACGCGACCAGGTATCGCTTCGCGGGTCGCTCGTGCTGCCCGGGTTCGTCGACGCGCACGTTCATCTCGACAAGTCGCTCATCGGCGATGCATGGCAACCGCACCGAGCAGGCAGGAGCCCGACATTCAGCGTGATGGAGCGGGTCGCCATCGAATCTGAAATCCTCGGTCATGCGGCGCCGGTCGAACAACGCGCCGCCGCGCTGATCGAGCTCGCCGTTGCGCAGGGCACGACGCACATGCGCTCGCACGTCGACATCGATCCGGTCACCGGACTTGCGAGCCTGCACGCCGTGCTGACTGTCCGCGAGCGCTACAAGCACGTCGTATCGATCGAGATCGTGGCGTTCCCACAACGTGGTCTGGTGTCGTGCCCCGGGACATACGAACTGATGGACGCGGCGATGCGTGAGGGCGCAGACCTCGTGGGCGGCCTCGACCCGTCGGGCGTCGATCATGACGTCGATGGCCAGCTCGATGCGGTATTCGGGCTCGCGCAACGCCACAGCGCCGGCATCGACATTCACCTGCACGACCCCGCTACAGAAGGCTTGGCGGAACTGGACGAGATCGCACGGCGTGCGAAGTCGCTCGGCATGGCGGGGCGCGTCAACGTCAGTCATGCTTACGCGCTCGGCATGGTGCCGAAAGCCGATGCGCAGCGCACGGCGGAGAACCTCGCCGACGCGGGCGTTTCGATCCTCACGAACGCGCCGGGTAACCACCCCTATCCGTCGCTGATGCAGCTACGCGAGGCAGGGGTGACCGTCATCGCGGGCAACGACAACATTCGCGACGCGTGGTGGCCATACGGCGACGCGGACATGCTGGAGCGTGCGATGCTGATCGCATACGGCTCGGGTTTCCTCACCGATCAGGAACTCGCCATCGCACTCGATCTCGCCACGCATAGCGCCGCGCGAGCGCTCGGCGTCGACGACTACGGCGTGCACGTGGGCGCGCAGGCGGACCTGACTGTCGTTCCATCGCGCAACGTTGCCGAGGCGGTCGTCGCGCGTCCGGTCCGAAGCCATGTCTTCAAGGCGGGACGACTCGTCGCAAGCGATGGAACCTTCATCGCACGGTGAAGAAAGGAAGCAAACCATGACCATGAATCGCAAGCACCTGGCACTGGCAATCCGCCTCGCCAGGGAAAACGTGCTCGAGCGCGGCGGTCGTCCCTTCGGTGCCGTTCTCGTCAGGGACGACGAGGTGTTGGCGACGGGCGTCAACGAAATCCTTGCAACGCACGACCCCTCGGCGCACGCCGAAATGCAGGCGATTCGCGCCGCGGCAACTAAGCTGAAAACCCCGCGCCTCGAGCGCTGCGTCATGTACGCGAGCGGCCACCCTTGTCCGATGTGCCTGTCGGCGATGCACATGACCGGCATCGGGGAGGTGTACTACGCGTACTCGAACGAGGACGGCGAGAAATACGGGTTGTCGACGGCGAGGATCTACGCGGAAATGGCGAAGCCGGCGTCGCAGCAATCGATCCGGATCGAGCACGTGCCTCTGCGCGACGACGGTGAACACCCTTTCGATTGCTGGCAACGCACGCAGGGGTGATCGCCGCAGCGTTTCGGCGCGATGATTCGACTCTTGGGTCGCTGTCGTCGCCATTCCGACGCTTCAGTCGAAGTGCCGGGGAATTTCGAAATATCTTGACATAGCGCCCGATAGCCGATTTACTGGCCGCCGTCCATAGGAGGACGGAAATCTCCGAAATGCCGAGCCAGGGATACGAAGCGGAAGTGATCCGCGTGCCGATGGCATCGCCCGGCGACGCGTCGGCCGTCGCCGCGCTGTTCGATGCGAAGAAGGTCGATCCCGCGCATGTCGTCGCGATCATGGCGCAGACCGAGGGCGACCCCTACGCGCGCGGTTACGCGACGCTCGCGATGGAAGTGCTGCTGTCGGAACGGCTCGGCATCTCGCGCGCCGACGTGTTCGCGAAGATTCCGATGATGATGATCGGGGGCGTCGGCGGCATCATGTCGCCGCACATCAACCTGTTCGTCAGACGTCCCACGCGCGAGGCGGGCGGCCGCGATAAACGCCTCGTGCTCGGCGTCGCGAGCTCGCGCGAGCTTCTGCCCGAGGAATACGGAACGCTGGCGCAGATCGATCTTGTGGCCGACGTCACGCGCGCGGCGATGAAGGATGCCGGCATCACCGATCCATCGCAGGTGGAATGCGTCGAGGTCAAGTGCCCGGCGATGACGCCGGCGCGCGTGGCCGACGCCGAGAAGCGGGGACGCAAGGTCGCGAACACGAATCCGGCCGTGGCGTCATCGCTTGCGAAGGGTGCGTGCGCGCTCGGCGTCGCAGTGGCTACCGGCGAGGTCGATCGCGAAAAGCTCCGCGAAGGCATCGTCAACGTCGAGAAGTCGCTGTACTCGTCGGTCGCGTCGACATCCGCCGGCGGCGAGCAGGTCGCCTGCCGGGTTCTGGTCATCGGCAACGTCGAAGGCGCGCCGGGCCGACTCGTCGCCGCGCACGGCGTGATGGAGGATCAGCTCGACATCGCGGGCGCGCGAAAGGCCTTCACCAAGGCGGGATTCGACCTCGCGGACGGCGTCATCGCCGAGCGCGATCGGCGCAGGCTCGCGACGGTGCTCGTCAACGCGGGCGCCGACTACGCGACCAACGTGCGCGGCCGCCGTCACGTGCTGCATTCCGATTTTCTCGCGGCGTTTTCGGGCATCCAGGCGAAGGCGGTCGCGCATGCGATCGTGGCGACGATCGTCGGCGACACGATGTTCCTCGCATCCGCGGGTGCGGAGCATCAGGGACCACCCGGTGCCAATCTCGTCTGCGTGATCGCCGAAGCGGCCGCGTAGCTTTCTCTGAAAGAACCGCATGGACGTCGCCAAGCATCTACGGCTCACGCAGGCTGGCGCAATGAAGATCGTCGATGCGGCCGTCACGAAAGCCTTGGAAATGAAGAAGCCGCAGTGCATCGCGGTGGTCGACGAGGGCGGACATCTCCTTGCGTTCATGCGAATGGACGGCGCGAAGCGATTGAGCATCGAATCGTCGATCCGCAAGGCGTCGACGGCAGCGTCGAGCCGCGCGCCGACCGGCGGCATTCAGGGCGATCTCGAGTTCCGCCTCGCGCACGCGACGTCGGGACGCCTTGTCAATCTCAAGGGAGGATTGCCGATCGTCGTCGACGGCATCACAATCGGCGGCATCGGCGTCGGATCGCAAACAGGTGAAGAGGACCTCGAAGTCGCCAAGGCCGGGCTTGCGGCGCTCGCGGGCGCAGCATCCTTCTGATCGTCTCCGCGCGACCGAGTCCGATGCCGAACGCGGTCTCCGAGTCGCTCACGAATGAAGCTCGCGGTTTTCTGCGGATCGAACCTCGGTCGATCCGATATCTATCGCGACGCGGCGGCTGCGCTCGGGCAGGCGCTTGCCGCGCGCGACATCGAGCTCGTTTTCGGCGGCTCGAGCAAGGGCCTGATGAAGATCGTCGCGGACGCCGTGCTGGAAGCCGGCGGCGAAGTGCGCGGCATCATTCCTCGCGCGCTCGCCGACAAGGGACAGTTGCATTCGAAGCTGACCTACGCCGAGATCGTCGACACGCGGTCGTTGCGCAAGCGCCGGATGGCGGAAGTTGCCGACGGCTTCATTGCGTTGCCAGGTGGCGTCGGCACGCTCGAGGAGCTGCTCGAAATGTGGGTCGATGCGCAGCTCGACGGTCATGAAAAGCCGCTCGGCCTGCTCGACGTCGGCGGGTTCTATCGTTCGCTGCTCGCGCAGATCGACACGATGATCGCCGAGGGTTTCCTGCCGTCCGCGCATCGCGAGATGATCATCGCCGAATCCGATCCGGGCGTGCTGCTCGAGCGATTCGGCGCGTTCGCGCCCGTGAAGGCGTCCAAGTGGATGTAAGGTCAATCAGGAGGAGAGCATGAGAATGTGGCTGCGAGACATGCTGCGCGCCGGCCTCGTTGCCGCGGCGGCGCTTTCGATGGCGGCGCACGCGGCCGAGCCGGTCAAAGTTCGCTTCATCCTCAACTGGAAATACCAGGGACCGCAGGCGTGGTTCTTCCTCGCACAGGACAACGGCTATTTCAAGGCCGAAGGTCTCGACGTCCAGATGGACCAGGGTGAAGGGTCCGGCGCGGCGGTGACGCGCGTCGCGAGCAAGGCCTACGACGTCGGCTTCGGCGACATCAATGCGCTCACGGTGTTTGCGGCGCAACACCCCGACGACACGCCGCAGGCCGTGTTCATGGTGTACGGCAATTCGCCGTTCACGATCTACTCGATGAAGGACAAGGGCATCACGAAGCCGAAGCAGCTCGAAGGCAAGACGCTCGGCGCGCCGGTCGACGATGCGCCGTTCAAGCTGTTCCCGGCCTTTGCGAAAGCGGCAGGGATCGACGCCAGTACGATCAAGTGGAAGCACATGCAGCCGAGCCTTCGCGAGCAGATGCTCGTGCGCGGCGAGGTGGACGCGATCTCGGGCTACATCAACACCGTCTGGTTCAGCCTGCGCAAGATCTATCCGAACCCGGGCGAGCACGTGAACATCATGAAGTACAGCGATTACGGGCTCGATCTCTACAGCAACGCGATCATCGTTTCGAAGGAGTTCATCCACGATCATCCCGAGGCGGTCAAAGGTCTGTTGCGCGCGATCGCGAAAGGCTTCCAGGACACGCTCGCGAATCCTGGCAAGGGCGTCGACGCGGCGCTCAAGCGCCAGCCGCTGCTCGATCGCAAAATCGAGCTCGAGAACCTGATCGCGACGGTGAACATCGAGATGCTGTCGCCCGAATCGAAGCGGATCGGCATCGGCGACGTCGACGATGCACACCTCGAGAAGGGCATCGGCATCGTTGTCGACGCCTACGATCTGAAGCGCACGCCAGCGCCGCAGGAAATCTTCACGCGCCAGTTCCTGCCGGCGCGCGAGCTGCGCGAGATTCACGAGCTCAAAGCGGCGGAATGAATCGATGAACGTCGCGGTTGAAGCCGCCGCGGTGGGCCAGGCGAGCCCGGCGGCTCGCGACGGCGACGTGTTCGTCGACGTTCGCGACGTCAAGCTCGACTACAAGGTCGGCAAGAACGCGTCGACGCTCGCGCTCGACCAGACGAATCTGTCGCTTCGCCGCGGCGAGTTCGTGGCGATTGTCGGCCCGAGCGGCTGCGGCAAGTCGTCACTCCTGAAGCTCGCGTCGGGTCTGCGACGTCCATCGCAGGGCGCGGTCATGGTCGGCGGCAGCGAGGTCGTGAAACCCATCAAGATCGTTGGCATGGCGTTCCAGAACCCGACGATGCTCCCCTGGCTTCGCACGCTCGACAACGTGCTGATGCCGCTACGCATCGTCGAGCCGCATCGCAGTCGGTTTCACGCGAAGAAGAACGAATATCGCGAGATGGCGCGCGCGTTGCTGACCGAAGTGGGCCTAGGCAATTTCGTCGACAAGTATCCGTGGGAGCTTTCGGGCGGCATGCTTCAGCGCGCCTCGCTGTGTCGCGCGTTGATTCACGATCCACGCCTTCTGCTGCTCGACGAGCCGTTCGGCGCGCTCGATGCGTTCACCCGCGAGGACCTGTGGCAGGTGCTGCAGAAGCTGTGGATGGAGCGCAGCCCGACGGTGATCCTGGTGACGCACGATCTGCGGGAGGCGGTTTTCCTCGCCGATACCGTTCACGTGATGAGCGCGCGGCCGGGTCGCGTGCTGATGTCGCATCGCGTGACGATCAGGCGCCCGCGAACGCTCGACGATCTCTTTACCGAGGAGGCTTCGGAGCTCGTGCACGAGCTGCGTCGCCATATCTCGCACGATCGCGGCGTTTAGAAATGCAGATGCTGCGCGACAGAGAGTTCGAGGATGCGCAGCGTTAGCGAGCTCGACCGCGCTGCACCGAGGCCGGCGCCGGTCGCCGATTCGGAGGCGCTCCCGGCGGCGCGCGAAAGCCTGCGAGCGCGTCTCGCGACGATCTTCGCCGTCGATCGCACGTTTCCCCTGCTCGCGATCGTGCTCTTCTTCGTGCTGTGGGAAGTCGCGTGCCGCGTGTTCAAGGTCCCGGTGTTCATTCTCCCCAAGCCGAGCGAGTTTCTCTCGGTGCTGGTCACCAAGTGGCCGGCGATCCTGCCAAACGCGATTCAGACGCTCTACACGACGATCGTCGGCTTCTTCCTCGGCGTGGCCGTCGGCGCGGCAATCGGTGCGTGCATCGGATTGTCGCGCTTCGTCTATCGCGTGACGTATCCGCTTCTCATCGGTTTCTACAGCGTGCCGAAGATCGCGGTCGTGCCGATCCTCGTGATCTGGTTCGGCATCGGTACGATCCCGGCGATCCTGACGGCCGCGATCATGTGCCTGTTCCCGGTGGTCGTGAACGTCGCGACCGGTCTCGCAACGACCGAGCCCGAGCTCGAGGACGTGCTGCGTGCGCTCGGCGCCAGCAAGCTCGACATCCTGCGTCGCGTCGGGCTGCCTCGCTCGATGCCGTATTTCTTCGCATCGCTGAAGATCGCCGTGTCGCTCGCGTTCGTCGGCACGGTGGTCGCGGAAACGGTCGCCGCGAACATCGGCATCGGAAGCATGATGATCCTCGCGAGCTCGACGTTCGACGTGCCGCTGGTGTTCGCCGGCGTATTCCTGCTCGCAGTGCTTGGTGTTGCGATGTATGCGATCTTCGCGCTGATCGAGCGGCGGGTCACGTTCTGGGCACGGCGAAACGCGGACGTGGCGGTGTAGTCGTGCCGCATTCGTTCTTGATCAAAGCCGGCACGGGCAAGGCCGTCCGGTTGGCGACGGGCGGCCGCATCAAGATCGTCAATCTCCACGGTCAGCAGGTCGTCGACACGTGGGCGCTTTGCGCGAGCGACACCAGCGAGGTCATGTCGATGGAGCACACGCGCTCGTGCCTGGACAAGCTCTGCCCGCGAGCCGGCGACCTGCTCTACAGCAACCGGCGCCGGCCCATCATTCGCTTCGACCAGGACACGTCACCCGGCGTGCACGACACGCTGCTTTCGGCATGCGACGAGGAACGTTATCGGCTGCTCGGTTGTGAAGGCCGGCACGCGAGCTGCGCTGAAAATTTTTGGCAGGCTCTTGGCGAGATCGCCGTTGCCACATCTCGCATTCCGAGTCCCTGGAACCTGTTCGAGAACGTTGCCATCGAGTCCGATGGAAAGCTCGCGATCCGTCCGCCGGCCGCTCGTCCGGGCGATCGCGTCGCCATCAGCGCGATCGTCGATCTGATCGTCGTATTTTCCGCGTGTCCGATGGACATCACATTGACAAACGGACTCGATCGCCGTCCGAAGGACGTCGCGATCGAGGTCGAGTAAGCCGACCGCGCTACGCGTACACGACGACGCGCACCGGCGTTGGATGGTAGGCGTTCGCGGGATTGTTGATCTGCGGGCAATTCGAAAGCACCGCGAGCACGTCCATGGCGGCTTTCAGGTCGACGTAATCGCCGGGCTTCGACAGGCCTTCCTTGATCGCCATGCGACCATCGGCGCCGATCGGGACGTACATGAAGAAGTTAATGTTCGCGACCATGTCCTTCTTCGACATCCCGTGTCGCGCGAGTGCGCGCAGGAAGTTGTCGCGGCAGTTGGGTCCCCGCGCAACGCCGTAGCGTACGCGGTTGCTTTCCGCCGAGCAGCAGCCGCCGATCGTATCGTGGAAGCCGCACGTGTCGTCGGTCACTTCGAAGAGCACGTTCCCCATGTCCGAGTAGAGCCGCGTTCCATTGCCGACGAAGAGCGAGCCGTTGATCTTCATCGTGTCGGCGGCGTTGTAGCGCTCCAAAGGATCCGAAGCGTTGTAGCAGAGAAAATCGACCGCCTGCTGACCTTCGAGATCGATGATACGCAGCGTATTGCCGCGCTCGACGATACCCGACCAGTCGTCACCCGGCGCGATGATTCGGTCCTCGCGAATTTGGTTGGCGGCAATGTTGGGCAGCGTCTTGTCGTGCTCGGTCATCGTGTCACCTGACGTAGCGTTGCAGGAACTGCCGCGCGCGCTCGGTACGCGGCTTCGCGAAGAATTCATCCGGCGCCGAGGATTCGACGATCCGGCCGCCGTCCATGAACAGCACCGCATCGGCGGCTTCGTGCGCGAAGCTCATCTCGTGCGTCACGACGATCATGGTCATGCCTTCGGACGATAGCTGCTTCATCACCGAAAGCACTTCTCCGACGATCTCGGGATCGAGCGAACTGGTCGGCTCGTCGAACAAGAGCACTTCCGGATTGATGGCGAGCGCGCGTGCGATGGCCACGCGCTGTTTCTGCCCGCCGGAAAGCGTGTGCGGGTAGACATCGGTCTTGTCGGCGAGACCGACCTTGCGCAATAGCTCTCGCCCATCTTCGACAGCGGTTTCACGCGGCCTGCCGAGCACATGAATCGGGCTTTCGATCACGTTGCCAAGCGCGGTCAGATGCGGCCAGAGGTTGAAGTGCTGGAACACCATCGCCATGCGTACGCGGAACGCGCAAAGCTCGCGCTCCTTCATCAGAGCGCCGTCCTTTACGCCGACTCGCTCGCCGCGAAGCAGCACCTCGCCTTCGTCGGGTTGCTCGAGGAAGTTGAGACAGCGCAGGAGCGTCGATTTGCCCGATCCGCTCGGCCCAAGAATGCAGACCGTCGTGCCGCGCGGAACGGTGAAGGTGACCTTCTTCAGGACCTCGAGCTTGCCGAAACGCTTGCACAGGCCGCGCGCTTCGACGGCGACGACGGGTTGGTCCTCAGCCTGCACGCCGGGTCTCCGCGGCGGCTTCGATGCGCCGCACGCTTGCCTCGACAACGAGCGTTACGATCCAATACAACGCCATCGCGAACATGAACGAGGCAAAAGGCACGAAGTACGTCGCCTGAATCGAGCTCGCGACGAAGGTGAGCTCCGGCACCGTGATGATCATCAGGAACGCCGTGTCCTTGATGATGTAGACGGTCTGATTGCCGATGAGCGGCGCCGCCGCGAAGAAGAGTTGCGGCAGCACGACGCGGCGAAAGAGGGCGTATCCGGAGAATCCGTACGCTCGCCCGGCTTCGATCTGCTCGCGTGGAAGATGGCTCCAGGCGCCCCTCACGATCTCCGCCACGTAGCAGGCGTGATAGACCGCGAGCGCGCTGAGGCCGCTGCTCCAGCTGTCGAAGCGAATCCCAAGCTCGGGAAGGCCGTAATAGACGAGATAGGCGAGCAGCAGGAAGGGCACGCAACGCATGGCGTCGACGAAGAGACCGATCGACGTGCGGACGAAGCGCGTTCGCGAGAGCATTAATGCGGCGAGGATGCAGCCGAGGACGCTCGCCAGAACGAGCGTCGCACCCGCAAGCCACAGCGTGTTTGCGAGCCCGGCCGCGAACTCGCGGAAATGCGCTGCCACGATGCCAAAACCGGCGATCATGCGGCCTGGAGCCTGCGCTTGACGCGCGCTTCCACGAGGCGCTGAACCGCGACGAGTACGAGCACCAAGGCAACGTAGAGCACGGTTGCCGCAATGAAAGGCGGAAGCGGCTTGTACGTGGCTGCGCCGATCCGGCTCGCGGCGCGCGTGAGATCGACGATGCCGATCACGGCGAGCGCGGGGCTCGCCTTGACGAGCAGCGTCATCTCATTGACGAGCGCCGGCAGGCTCGTCCGCCAGATCTGAGGAAAGATGATCCGCCGGAACGCAACGCCGGGCCGCATGCCGAACGCAGCCGCCGCGTCGAGCTGATCGCGCGAAAAATCGATCAGCGCCGAACGCCAGATCTCGCAGTTGAAGGCGGACGTGTTGATCGTCAGCGTGAGGACCGCCGCGGTCGTCGGATCGAGCGCTATGCCGAAGGTCGGCAGCGCGAAGAAGATCAGAAGCGCGAGGGTGATCGCCGGCGTTGCGCGGATCAGGCTTACGTACGCGGCGGTCACCTGCGATAGCAAGGGAACGCGACGCCAACGAATAAGCGCGAGCGCGAGCCCGAGCGGAACGCCGAGCGCGATCGCCGCCGCCGAGACGGACGCCGTGACGGCAGCGCCCTTCAACAGCAGCGCGAGCGACGCTCCCAAGCGAGCGGCGACGAGAGCGAGCGAAACCGCGAACGATCAGAAGTTGGGTTCGACGTGCTCCGGCAAATCCTTGAACGAAACCTTCAGCCACTTCTGCTGCAACTCCTGCAGCTTGCCGTTCGCCCGCACCTCGCGGAGGAATCCGTTCAGGTAGTCGAGCATTTCCTTGTTGCCCTTCTTGACCGGCCAGCCCACGTACGAGGGACTATCGACGACCGGTTGTCCCATCGCGAAAACGCCGGGCCGCTCCGCCATGACGCCGAGCAGATTGATCTCGCCGTTAACAACATAGTCGACGCGACCGGCCGCCAGGTCCTGGTACGCCTCGGGATAGGAGGCGTACTGGACGACCTTGCCGAGCTTGCCCCCGGTCTTCGCGAGCATCGCCTCGAGCTCCGGCAGACGGGCGAAGAGCACGCTGCCGGACTGCACGCCGCACGTTTTGCCGGAGAGGTCCTTGATCGACTTGATGCTGTTGTCGTTCGCGCGCTTCAGGTAATAGTGGTTGTTCGCGGCGATTGGCATCGAGAAGTCGAACGCCTTCATGCGTTCCTTGTTGATCAGCGCGCCGGTCACCGCCGCGTCGAACTTGCCGCTGCTGACGCCGGCGAGAAGGCCGGTCCACGGCAGGATCTCCTGTCGCAGGTCGAATTTCGCGTCGGCCTTCATCAATTGAAACAGCTCGTTGTCGAGGCCGGCCGGCTTTCCATCCTGCATGAACTCGAACGGCCGGTAGTCGTCCTCCGTCGCGACGATGATCGGCTGACCGGCCCTGATCTTTCCCTGCATCGTTTGCGCGGACGCGCTTCCGGCTGCCAATGCGAGAAGCACGATCGCGGCGGCGGCCGCGCCGATGCGTGGAAGCATTCTGATGCCAACGAGCGCCATGTTCGTCTCCTGGGCGAGAACCGAGGCCGAGTATTTCACCCGCGATGCAGCATGTCAAAACGCCGCGCCAAATTCCGCCAAATGAAATTTCGGGTCCAGGCTGTTCGTGGAGACAAAGGACGGGGTTCGCATCGACAGCCGGCGCCGCTGCGCGAGCCGCATGCGAGTGGCGTTCGTATTATCATTTCGTCGCCCATCGCGCCAAGTCGAACGAGCGCGCCTTTGAGAATTGGAGGAACACCGATGATCACTTTGGCCAAACCCGCGTTCACCAACGTCCTTGGCGCCCTCGTGGTCGTCGCGCTCGCATCCGCCGCCGCGCTCGCTCAGCAACCCGCGTCGACGATGCAGCAGATCAAGCAACGCGGCGAGCTTCGCATCGGCGTCACGCCCGGCGAGCCGTGGTTTTTCAAGGATCCGGCGACCGGGCAGTGGAGCGGCATCGGCTACAGCATGGGCCAGCAGGTGGCGAAGGATCTCCGGGTGAAGCTCGTACCGGTCGAAACGACCTGGGGCAACGCGGTCGCGGCCGTTCAGGCGAATCAGATCGACGTGATGTTCGTGCTCGATGCCACGGACGAGCGCAAGAAGGCGATCGACTTTCCCGACGCGCCATTCTTCTGGTACGCACAGGGCGTCCTCGTTCGCGACGGGCTCAAGGCGACGACCTGGTCGGATCTCGACCACGATAACGTGAAGATCGCGGTGACGCTCGGCACGGCGCCCGACCGCGATATCACCAAGCGCCTGCCGAAGGCGAAGATCGAGCGCTTTCAGAACATGGACGAGGCGATCGCCGCGTTCTATTCCGGTCGCGTCGATGCGGCATGCTTTTATCACCCTGCGCTCGTGATGCAGCAGGCACGCGTCAAGAAGGGCGAGGTCGTGATCCCGCAGCCCGTCGTCGCGTTGCCGACGAGCGCCGGCGTTCGCCGCGAAAGCGACAAGGCGTTCGTCGAATTCCTCGACCAGGAGTTCGCCAAGTATTACAAGGATGGCGAAACGCAGAAGTTCTACGAGGACTTCCTGAGATCGCGGCACATCGACCCGGCGAAGGCGCCGCCGATCATCAAGGAGCAGTGGAAGTAGCGTCTGCCTACGCGGTGCGCGAGGCTGGTCGTGTTCCGCGCTGCGTCATTGTCGCGATGGCATCCGCATGAAGTACCAATGGGACTTCGGCGCGGTCTTCGGCCACTTCGACATGCTCGTGGCCGGGCTCGTCGGTACGCTGAAGCTCGCCGCCGTGTCGATCGTGCTCGGCGTGATCGTCGGCTTCGTGGTCGCGCTGATGCGCCTGTCGCGGCGGCCGCTGCTACGCGTCCCCGCGACTGCGTTCGTGGATTTCTATCGCAACACGCCGCCGCTCGTCCATTTCTTCTGGTTCTTCTATGCGCTGCCGATCCTGATCGGTCTCTCGCTCGAACCGTTCACTGCGGCGGTGCTCGCGCTGTCGACGCAATCGGGCGCGTTCTACGCGGAAGTCTTTCGCGGCGGCATCGTCTCGATCGAGCGCGGCCAGTGGGAGGCGGCGCGCTCGCTCGGGATGAACTATCGCGCGGCGCTCCGGCGCGTCATCGTTCCGCAGGCGCTTCGTCGCATGGTGCCGCCGTTCGTCGAGCGCTCGTTCGAGCTCACGAAGACGACCGCGCTCGCGTCGTCGCTCGCGTACGGCGAGCTGCTCTACCAGGCGATGCAGGTGAACAGCATCACGTTTCGCCCGATGGAGGTCTATACGACGATTGCAGCGATGTATTTCATCGTGCTCTTCGCCGCGAGCAATCTGATGCGCCTCTTCGAGCATCGGCTCGCGCGGATCGGCTGAAGGCGAGCAATGAAATACACGTGGGACTTTGCCGTCGTCCGCGACAATTTTCCGCTGCTCCTGCGCGGTGTCTCAGTCACCGTCGAGCTTTGGCTCGTCGCGTTCGCGCTCGGCCTCGCGCTGGGCTTCGCGATCAGCCTCGCGCGCGTGTCGCGGCGACCATCGCTGAACGCGCTGGCGATCGGGTACGTCGAGGTCTTTCGCAACACACCGGTGCTCGTGCAGCTCATCTGGTTCTATTACGCGTTCCCGATCATGCTCGGCGCGCAACTGACGCCCTTCGTCGCGGCGGCGCTCGCGCTGACGCTCAACACGTCGGCGTATTGCGCCGAGATCTTCCGTGGCGGCATTGTTTCGATTGCGCGCGGGCAGTGGGAAGGCGCGAAGGCGATCGGCATGACGCGCGCGATGACGATGCGCCGGATCGTGCTGCCGCAGGTGATGAAGCGAATGCTTCCCGCATTCACGAATCGCGCGATCGAGCTCGCGAAGGTCACTTCGCTCGCGTCGCTTCTCGCAGTCAACGAGGTGATGTACGAGGGACGGCTGCTGAGCTCCACTTACTATCGGCCGCTCGAAATCCTGACCGTCGTTGCGCTGATCTACCTCGTGTTGATCTACCCGGGCAGCTACCTGTCGGCACGGCTCGAGCGGCGGCTCGCCGCGCGTGATTGAAAACGTGACGACAACCATGTCCGCCGTAGCGCCCGCCGTGGCCGCCGGCGCCGCGAACACGAGCGACGTGGTCATCCGCATCCGCAATCTGCACAAGCGCTTCGGCGACCTGCACGTGGTGAAGGGCGTCGATCTCGACGTCCGCCGCGGCGAGCGGATCGCGATCATCGGCGCGAGCGGATCGGGCAAGAGCACGATCCTGCGCTGCCTCAATTTCATGGAGCTGCCGAGCGAAGGCACGATCGAGCTCGACGGCAAGGCGATCGGACGGCAGGCGAGCGCCAACGGCGCTTCCGGCGAGCGCTTTTATTCGGAAGCCGAGCTTTGCGAGATTCGCGCGCGTGTCGGCATGGTGTTCCAGCAGTTCAATTTGTTCCCGCACATGACGGTGCGCGCGAACGTGATGGAAGGGCTGATCACGGTGAAACGCATCGCGAAGCATGCGGCGCGCGAGCGTGCCACCGCGCAACTCGCCAAAGTGGGCCTCCAGGACAAGCTCGATGCGTATCCGGCGAAGCTCTCCGGCGGCCAGCAGCAGCGCGTCGCGATCGCACGTGCGCTCGCCATGGATCCCGAGGTGCTGCTCTTCGACGAGCCCACTTCGTCGCTTGATCCGGAGCTCGTCGGCGAAGTGCTGCGCGTGATCCGCGCGCTGGCGGATGAGGGAAGGACGATGCTGCTCGTCACCCACGAGCTTGGCTTCGCCTACCATTTCGCGGACCGCGTCGTGTTCATCGCCGACGGTATCGTTCACGAAACGGGCACCGCCGACGAGGTGCTCAAGCATCCGAAGCGGGAGCGCACGCAGCAGTTTCTCGCGCGCTTCGTCGAACGTGCGCTGTAGGCGAACCCGTGAAGATCGTCGCCGCCAGGGTGCTCGAATTCCGGCGGCAGCTCGATGGACGCTCGTGGAATCCGACGTTTCGCTGGTACGAGCGACGCGCGCCGCTCGTCGTGCTCGACACCGATGTCGACGTACAAGGTATCGGCGAGGCATGGTCGCGGCAACCGCAGATCGCGCTCGTCCTCGATGCGCTGGCGCGTCAATTCCTGCCCGCGTTGATCGGCGTCGATATTGCGCATGCAACGGAGATCGTTGCACGCGTCGCAACGCGGACGCCCTCGCTCGAACCTTGGGTCGCAGCCGCGGCCACGAGCGCGATCGACATCGCGCTTTGGGATGCAAAGGCGCGCGCGGCGGGAATGCCGCTATGGCGCGTCCTTGGGGGACATCGAGGACGAGTCGCAGTCTATGCAAGCGGTGGCCTCTATCGCGACGGCGCGACGTTGCGCGATCTCGCGCGCGAATTCGAGGGTTACGCCGAGGTGGGCATCAGGCACGTGAAAATGAAGATCGGCGCGCTGTCGCGCGAGGGCGACGTCGAGCGCGTGCGTGCAGTGCGGCACGCGATTGGCGCAGATGCCGTCCTCTGGGTCGATGCGGTCAACCAGCTCTCGCGCACGAGCGCACGTGCGTGGTGCGAGGCGCTGCTCGGCGCTGGCGTCGCGGCGATCCAGGCGCCGCTGTCGTTCGATGACATCACAGGCATGGTTCAGATCAATGAATCGCTTCTGCCGGTCGTCGCCACGGAGGCCGAGCATCGCGAAGAGGCGTTTCGCATGCTGATCGACGCGCACGCGGTGACGGTTCTTCAATACTGTCTCGGACTTTGCGGCGGCTTCTCGGGTGCCGGCCCTATCGACAACCACGCGGCCGCGCACGGCGTGAAGTCGACCCCGCAGTGCTTCTCGACCGCCGTGATGCAGGCGGCGAGCCTGCATTTCGGCGCGGCACGCGACAATGTCGCGACGGTCGAATACCATCGCTTTCACGATCATCTCGCGTCGCTTCTGCCCGATGAGATGAAGCGCATCGATTCCGGATTCGTCGATCTGGGTGACGCACCGGGGCTCGGCGTCGCGTCGCCTTCACTCGGCGAACAAGCAGGCGGCGGGTATGTGCGTCTCTATCGCCAATTGACTCTCGACGACTCGATCTCCGCATGAACGCTTCCAACGACTCAACTTCGGCAAGCTCGCAAGGCTACGTCGACGACCCGCGCAACGAGGACGTGCTCGTCTACGTCGACGGTGAACTCGTGCCGCGCGAGCGAGCGATGGTGTCGGTGTTCGACAGCGGATTCGTTCTCGGCGACGGCATCTGGGAGAGCCTGCGTCTCGTCGACGGCCGGCTGGTCGCGCTCGATCGGCACATGGACCGCCTCTACGACGCCGCGCGTACGCTCGCGCTCGACATCGGCATGCCGCGCGACGCGCTCGTCGCCGCGATACGTGCGACGCTCGAACGGAACGGCATGCGCGACGGCGTCCACGTTCGCATCATGGTCACGCGCGGCAGAAAGAAGACGCCGAACCAGGATCCGCGCTTCGCGCTCGGGCGCGCCACGATCGTCATCGTCGCCGAATTCAAGCAGCCGAACCCATCGCTTGCCGAGAACGGCCTGTCGCTTTTCACGTCGTCGTTTCGCTGCAGCACGCCGGATGTCTTCGATCTCCGGCTCAACACGCACAGTCGGCTCAATCTTATCCAGGCGCTGATCCAGGCGGTCAACGCTGGCGCCGACGAGGCGCTGATGCTCGATCCGAATGGTTTCGTCGCGAGCTGCAACTCGACGAACTTCTTCATCGTGCGCCGGCATGAGCTTTGCACGTCGACGGGACGCTGCAACTTCATGGGCATCACCCGCGCCAAGGTGATCGAGCTCTATCGCGCGGATGGCGGTGTGGTGCGCGAAACGGATTTCACGCTGAGCGAGGTTTATGCCGCAGACGAGGCGTTCGCGACCGGCACGCTCGGCGGCATTACCCCTGTGACGCGCGTGGACGGCCGAACGATCGGCGACGGCAAGCCTGGCCCGATCACGCGCCGCGTCGACCAGCTTTATCGCGAGGCGATGACACGGGAATGATTCAAACCGGCACGTCGCCCGCGATTGTGGTCCGATGCATATGCCGGCGGACAGAGAAATCGTAATCGGACAACGCGTAGTGCATCGTGCAGCGGTTGTCCCAGAAGATCAGGTCGTGGACTCGCCATTTGTGCCGGTAGATGAATTCCGGCCGCGTCGCATGGCGGAACAGGAAGTCGAGAATCGGCCGTGATTCCTCGTCGGGCATGTCGACGAATCCGACCGTGAAGCCGGGATTCACGTAGAGCGCCTTGCGGCGCGTAACCGGATGCGTCCGCACGACCGGATGCCGAACCGGCGGCGTCTTCGCGCGCTGCTCGGGGGTGAGCGGAGGCCGCTCCTTCATCTTCGCGAAGTAGGTGTCGTACGCATGGCGGTAATCGTGGATCGCCTCGAGCTCGCCGAGCAGGCGTTTCATCGGCGAAGACAGCGTCTCGTACGCGAGGTACGTGTTCGCCCACATCGTGTCGCCGCCAATGTCCGGCATCTCATGGCATAGCAGCAGCGAGCCGAGCGATGGCTTCTCCATGTACGAGAGATCGGAATGCCAGTATTGGCCCGCATACACTGCGCCCTTGAGCCGTCCCTCCTCGCGAACGTTCGAGACGACGAAGATCTCCGGATGTCCCGGCAAGTTGAATTCGCCGACGACGTGCGATTCGAGCGGGCCGAACTGGCGGCTGAACGCGACGTGCTGGTCGGGATCGAGGTTCGCGTCGCGAAAGAGGAGGCAGCCGTACGTCCCGAGCACTTCGTGAACTTGCGCGATCGTCTTTGGATCGAGCGGGCGTGTCAAATCGATGCCAGTGACCGCGGCGCCGCACGCGGCGGACAACGGTCGAACAGACACTTCCGCGCGATGTGCGCGTCTTCCCAGCGCCTGGCTTGTCGTCATCACGCGCCTCCTCGCGACAATGCATAGTGATAATCGCGCGTGCGCACGCGGCTTACGCGCACCTCGACGGGCACGTCGTTGAACGTGTAAGCGGTGCGCTGCACTTCGAGCACCGGCTCGCCCGCGCGTAAACCGAGGATCCTCGCGGTGTCGGCGTCGCACACGACCGCGCGGAGCTTCTCGTCGGTGCGCACGATGTTGATCCCGTAGAGATTCTGATAGACCGCGTAGAGCGTCGCTCCGCCAGTGCGGATGCGCTGCTGCGTGAGGCCGGGAAACATCGCGACCGGTGCCGCGATGTCGGACACGGCGACGCGAACGCCGTTCACCGTCAGCACGTTGCGCAGCCGGTGGATCGCGAGGCCGCCCGGGCTTCGCGGAAGCTCGAGCGCGTGCGCGATGTCCGGAGCGGCGCGGCCGGACTTGATCCACACGAGATCGCTGACGGGAAGCGCCTTGATGCCGTCGTCGCGGACGATGTGGAAGAACTGATAGACGCTTCGCCGCTCCTCCTCGCGGCACACATACGTGCCCTTGCCCTGCCGGCGCGCGAGCACTTTCATCGCGGTCAGCTCGCCGATCGCCGCGCGGATCGTCGCGATGCCGACGCCGTAGTGGTCCGCGAGCTTGCGCTCGCTCGGCAGCGCTTCGCCGGGTTTCCATTCGCCTGCGCACAGGCGATTCACGAGATCGGTCCTGACCTGCTTGTAGAGCGGGTCGGGCGCCATCAGCGCGCTGCGCATGCCGGCCGCAACGTACGGGCGGGGGAGGGGATGCGCGGCGCCGACTCTGGCGTTGTCGCGTGGTTGACGTGCCATCGGCATGCGGGCTACAGTCATTCGGATGATATGACTGATCCGGCTTTTTCGCAATCGGCAGGGCGCGAACCGACTCGCGCGAGCCAGCGGAGGACAGCCGATCGAAAAGAGAAGGAGCGAAATGAAGACAAGCCATCGAGGAGGATGGTCGGCGCTGGGCCTGGTCGCGCTCGTCGCATGCATCGCTATCGCGCCGCACGACGCGTTCGCCGACACCACGCAAGTCAGGATCGCGCAGCAGTTCGGCGTCAATTACCTGCCGCTTCTGATGATGAAGAAGCACCAGCTCGTCGAGAAGCAGGCGCGCGCGGCCGCTCTCGGCGACGTTCAAGTCACCTGGACGCAGTTCGGCTCCGGTGCGGCGATGAACGATGCGCTTCTCGCCGACACTCTCGATTTCGCCTCCGGTGGCGTCGGCCCGCTGCTTCGCATCTGGGACAAGTCGAAGGGCACGATCGACATCAAAGGTGTGGCATCGCTGGGATCGATGCCGCTGTACCTGACGACGACGAATCCCGACGTGAAAATTGTCGCCGATTTCACGAGCGAGGACCGGATCGCCCTACCGGCCGTCAAGGTCTCCATTCAGGCGATCGTGCTCGAAATGGCTGCCGCGAAGGCGCTCGGCGAAGCCGCCTACGACAAGCTCGATCCGATCACCGTGTCGATGCGCCATCCGGATGCCATGATCGCCATGCTCGGCCGGGGCACCGAGATCACCGCCCACTTCGCCAATGCGCCGTTCCAGGAGCAGGAGCTCGCCTCACCCGGCGTGCACAAGGTGCTAAGCTCCTACGATGTCGCCGGCCGGAGCACGTTGAACTCGCTCTACACCACCGCGAAGTTCCACCACAGCAACCCGAAGGTGTATCGCGCGGTGCTCGCCGCGCTGCGCGAAGCGATCGACATGATCAACCGTGACAAGAAGGCCGCCGCGCGCACCTACGTCGAGGAGGAACATTCGAAACTTTCGCCGCAGTTCATCGCGCGCATCCTCGAAAGTCCCGATTTCATCGTCACTTCCACGCCCGAGGGCATCATGAAGTACGCGAGCTTCATGTACCGGACGAAATCGATCACGCACGAGCCGGCAAGCTGGAAGGACGTCTATTTTCCCGAGATCCACGGTGCGCCGGGGAGTTGAACGCCGCATGGCTTCCCGTTGCGCGAGCTCGTCGAAGCGGCGGCTTCTCTCGGGACTCGCCGCAGGATTCGCTTGCGCTGTCACGCACGAAGCACTTGCCGTCAGCGACGATTCGATCGAGCGCGAGAATCGGGCGCGTTTCGTGCGGCTCGCGAAAAGCGATGTCGTTATCGAAGGCCCGCGGGAAGCACGACGTATCCTGTACGTCTTCTTCGACCCGAACTGCCTTTATTGCCACCTGACGTGGAAGGCGTTGCAGCCGTACGAGAAAGCAGGGTTGCAGGTTCGCCTCGTCCCGGTCGCTTATCAGCAGCCGAGCTCCGCGGGTCGCGCGGCGGCGATCATGCAGGCGCATGACCGCGTCGCTGCCATGCGCGAGAACGAGCTGCGTTACGATCGCGCGCACTTCGACGGCGGCATCGCGCCGGCAAACGTTTCCAAGGCGCTCGCGGCGCAGCTCGACGCGAACACGAGACTCATGCGCGCGTTCGGTGCGCCGGGAACGCCGCTGCTCGTATGGAAGGATTCGGAGGGACGGATACAGGTCATGAACGCGGCGCCACGCCTGTCCGCGCTTCCGCGCATCACCGGCATCGAAGCGCAGCCGGAAAACGATCCCGAGCTTGCGCAACTCCGTTAAGCGACCCGGCCGCGTGCGAACCGCATTGTTCGTCCTCTCCGGTTTCCTGCTGCTCGCGGCCACGTTCATCGTGGCGAAACTTTTCTCCGCGCATGTTTCGTCGGCGACGACGTGGGCAACGGCTGCCTTCGTCGTGCTGTGGCTCGCGATTACGGTCCCCAACATGTGGGCCGGCGTCACGAAGGCCGGCTATTCGGCGATGGATGAGCTGCCGATAGTCCTGCTTCTTTTCGTCGTTCCCGGCGCGATCGCCGTCGTGGTCCGCTGGAAGCTCGGGTGATTGCGATCGATGGCCGGACTGCGTAAACACGTCGGTTCCCTCCGTCGATGGGTATGGCTTCTGGCGCTCTTCGGGGTCTGCTTTTCCGCAGGCGCCGACCAATATCCCGATCACGCGATTCGCCTGATCGTGCCCTACACGCCGGGCGGAGGCACCGACGTGATGGCGCGCGTCATCGCCGCGGAGCTGACGAGGCTCCTCGGCCAGTCGGTGATCGTCGAGAACAAGCCCGGTGCGGGCGGCATCATCGGCACCGACGCCGTAGCGAAGGCGCATCCCGACGGCTACACGATCGGGTTGATCTCGAGCGGCCACGCGATCAATCCGGCATTGCACAAGACGATGCCGTTCGACCCGATCAAGGGCATCGCGCCGGTGATTCAGGTCGCGTCGGGCCCGAACGTGATCGTCGTCAACGCGTCGGTGAAAACGAGGACGCTGCGCGAGCTCGTCGATCTCGCGAAACGCGAGCCGGAGCGCCTGACGTTCGGCTCGGCGGGCGTCGGAAACCCGACGCATCTCGCCGGCGAAATCTTCCAGCGGGTGACGAACACGAAGCTGCTGCACGTTCCGTACAAGGGGAGCGGTCAGGCCGAGGTCGCGCTCGCGAGCGGCGAGATCACGATGATCATCGACAGCATTCCGGCCGCGCTGCCGTTCATCACGTCGGGCAAGACGCGTGCGCTCGCGGTCACCGGCAAGCAGCGCTTCCCGCTTCTTCCCGACGTGCCGACGGTAGACGAAACGGGCGTTGGACACTACGAGGTATCGACGTGGTGGGGCGTCGTGTCCGCGCCCGGAACGCCGGCGCCGATCGTCTCGCTTCTGAACCAGGACATCGCAACCGTGCTCGCGGAGCCCTCGATCCGCAAGCAGTTCCTCCAGTTCGGCGCCGAGCCGGTCACCAGCACGAGCGCGGAGTTCGCCGACTTCATCGCCGCCGAGCTCGATCGCTACGCGAAGCTTGTCAAGTCGCTCGGGATTCAGCCGCTGTCGTAGACTGGTCTGAACCGGTTTCATTCGGGCTTGATGTGCGCCGCCGCAATGACCTTCGCCCATTTTTCGCGTTCCGCGGCGAGGAATGACGCGAAGCTCTGCGGCGAGCCGCCGGCCGCTTCCATGCCGAGCGCCGCGAACGCGTCCTTCGTCTCGCTCGCGGCGAGAACGGCCGCCGTTTCGGCGTTGAGCTTCGCGACGATCGCGTCCGGCGTGCCGCGCGGGGCAACGATGCCGTTCCACGCGCTGCCGACGACGGCATAACCGGCTTCCGTCAGTGTCGGCACATCGGGCAATAGTCTGGAACGGTTCGCGCTCGCGACCGCGATCGGCCGCAGCTTGCCTGACTCGATGTACGGCAACACGAGCGGCACGACGCTGAAGAACATGTCGACGCGCCCGCTGATCACGTCGATCGCCGCCGGGCCACCGCCCTTGTACGGCACGTCGAGGATGTCGATGCCGGCCGCGCCCTTGAACATTTCGGTGACGAGATGCGGCACCGAACCCGTCGATACGAGCGCGCACGTGAATTTCCCCGGGCTCGCTTTCGCAAGTGCGACCAGCTCGCGCGTCGTTTTGGCCGCGACGCCCGGATTGACGACGAGCACGATCGGGCTTTCGTTGACGAGAATCACCGGGACGAGGTCGGTTCGAGGATCGTACGGCAGCGACGGGTACAGGCTGCGCGCGACGGTCACCGGCCCGGGCGTCGCCATCGCGATCGTGTAACCATCGGGCGCCGCGTGCGCGATCAGGTCGGTACCGAGATTGCCGTTCGCGCCGCCGCGATTATCGACGATCAGTCGCCGTTGCAAACGCTCGCCGAGCTTTTGCGCGACGAAGCGTGCCGCGATGTCGGTGCCGCCGCCGGCAGGGTAGGGCACGATCAGCTTGATCGGGCGATCGGGATAGTCGTCGGCGCGCGCGGGCGTGCTCGCCAACGCAATGGCGACGATCAAAAGCGTCAGCAGCGAACGCATGCGGATTGCCTCGAATCAGTTGTGCGAAGTATCAATGGCTCGTCTTCATGGCGCGAAGCGTCGTCGTCATCATCACCTCCACAAGCGCTGCATGCACGTCGAGCGACAATCCGTCGACCGTCGGCTCGCACTTGCCTGTGTTCCCGTCGACGAGGCCGGCATTCGCCGCGGCTTCGACGAGTCGTCGCTCCATGGCGGGCGTGTGCACCAGATTTTCTTTGCCGGTGAGCACGGCCAGCGCGCCGACGATCGCATAGCATCCCCAGTTGGAGACGCCTGCGGGCAGCAACACGTCGGTCGCGAGCTTCGCGCAAAGCGTCGGTCCGTGCGGCACATGCTGATGCACGGCTTGCGCAACCGCGCCCATGCCGATCTCGTTGCCGCCGTCACCGACACCGACGGTCGGGATGCCGCGCGTCGCGGCCGCCTCGACCAGATGGTCGATCCGCGCGCGTCCCTCGCTGAAATCCTGCCCGAGCATGTTGTGATAGGTACCGCGCACCGTCATCCCGGCGCGCTCGACCGAAATCACCGCCTTGGGCGATAACGCGTCGACCATGCGCTTACCCTCGGCTCGCGCCTCTTCGTCGCCGATCGGAAATCCCTGCATCACCGCGACGCTGCAGAACCGCTTGTTCGCGGTGGCGCGCCTGGCCTGCTCGAGCGTCGCCGGTGTTAGGCCTGCCGCACGAACCGTCGAGCCGATCGGCTCGATCAGCGACGTATCGGTGACGACGACCGGAATCGCATTGAACCCGTAGCTCAATGCACGTGCTAACGCCGCGATGCCGACAGGTCCGTCGGTTTCGCCGATCCGCGGCGACACCCACGGGCGCGTCAGCGACCCGGTGATCAGCACGACGCATTCGCCCGCGGTAAGACCGAGGAGCGTGCGCGCCGCTGCCGCGCAAAGCGGCTCGCTGTTTCGCGCGCGGGCCGGCTCGTAGAGCTTGTCGACGCCGCGATTGCCGATGTCGAGATTCATGATGCGATCGAGGAGGTGAAGCATCGGGTCTCCGTTTCAATGCGGAAGTGGGAATGCCGGCTTGGCGACCATCAGATGGAAGATTACAAGGACGGCGAGAAACGCGGGCCAGCCGAGCGCAAACCACGCCTTGTAGCAGCGAGCGTACGCGTCCGGCAGCGAAGTGCCCGTCGCGGCGGCCTGCTTCGCCATGTCGCGCATCCTGATCTGCAACCGGACGACAGGCAGCCAGAAGCATCCGACGAGCACGTACAGCGCGATCGAAACGACAAGCCACGGTTGCAGGAACGATGCACCGCTGATCCACAGCATCGCGAGACCCGTGAGAGGTTGCGTGACGACGGCGGTCGCGGTGAAGAGCGCATCGGCGATCACGACGTCGCGACTGACGGCGGCAATGACCGTTGTGTCGCCGGTGCGATGGGCCCGGATGAAGAAGAACGCGATGCCGGCGCCCATGCCGAACAGCACGGTCGACGACACGATGTGCAGCCACTTCGCGACCAGATAGGCAATCGTCATGCGTGCGTCTCGTCCACGGACGTCGACATGTTCCAGCGTGCGAATTCGCGCTCGAACTCGGAAAGGGTGAGCATGCCGACGCACGCGCGCGCGCCGGCACCGATCGTCTCGCCCGAGGCGAGCCTGCACGTCAACAGGATTGCCGCCATGCACGGAATCTCCGGTCCGTGATTGTCTCTCGCCACGAGGTACCACGTGGCGCGACGCCGCTCGCCGGAGTCGCGACAACCTGCGACGCTGACGCTCATGCCGCCGCAATCGCTTCCGAAGCGATCGAGCGCGACGGCAATACGATCGAGCCACGGCGCAAGGCGTTCGAGCGGAAGCGGAATCCCGATGCGACGAATGCCGGCAAGGCAAGCGAGCGCGTAATGCTCGATCGGCAACTCGAGCGCTGCTCGAAACCTGACGCTGCGCACGCCGGGATAGCGCGTTGGCAGCAAGGCGAGATCCGGGACATCGCAGGCCGCCGCGATTCGCGTTCCGAACGGAAAACGCGTTCGTCGCAATGCCTGCCACCCGTACACCGTACGCGTTGCGCCATCTTCGAGCCAGGTGAACGGACGTCCCGCGCAGCCGAGCACCGCGCAGATCGTCGCGAAGCCGCGAGGACTGCGCTGCGCCGGCGCGATCGCGATGTCGATTTCGTCGATGCGAGAGAAACCGCGCGCGAGATCGTCGATGACCGCCGACGAAAGCGCAGGCAGCGTGCTCGCGCCGGAGATCGCCGCGCGACCGGCCGCGATGGCTCGCGCGTCGTTGCACGCGCCGAAGTCGGCGACAAAGTCGCGCGCATCGGCGAGATCGATGTAATGCGCGCCGCATGCGAGCGATGCATGGGTGACGCGGTAGTCCTGCCCCTGATAGGGACCGGCGCAGTGGATGACCACGTCGGGGCGCAACGCGCGAAGCGCTTCCTCGAATTGCGGCGCATGGCGATCGAGCATGACGAAGCGCCGGGAAGGATCACCCTCGTACGATTCACGGCGTGACGTGGCGATGACCTCGACGTCGGGCTCCTGCGCGAGGCGTCTGCATATCCGCGCGCCGAAATTGCCCGATCCGCCGATGACGAGTGCGCGCGTGGCCCTCATTTGCTCGTGTCACGAGGTCGGTCCGCTCGAGCGTTCGCTCGGCCTTACAGCAGCGGCCGAACGTGCAGCAGAAGCTCGCGCAGAAAGAGATCGGGTCGATTCATCGCGACGAAGTGGTGGCAGCCCTCGAATCGCACGAACTTCTTGGGTAGTTGCACTCTTCGTTTCGGCGCATGTTGACGAGTTGCCCGGTTCCCACGAACGCGGAGAACAACTGGGGGTTGCGTTTCAGCATGAACACGCCGAGCGCCGGTTCCCACGAGTGACCCACCAGCAGAATCTTCGGTTGTCCCAGATGGGCGATCAGAAACCGTGCGACCTCGAGTCCATCGTCTGTCGGACCCGATCTCAATCCATTCATCTATCTCGCCGATCGGCACGTACATGTCGATTTCGTCGTCACATTGCGTTCTTGTACCAGGCGCCGCCCTTCATGATGCCCGCGATGTGCGCGCCCTGACCCTGCAGCACGCCGAGATCGCGATACGGATCGCCGTCGACGACGAGCAGGTCCGCGAACGCGGCGGGCCTGATTTCGCCCAATTCGCCTTCGCGACGCACGATCTGCGCATTGACGAGCGTTGCCGAATGAATGATCTCCTGCGGTGTCATCGCTTCGGCGCGGATCAGGAACTCGCCGCACTGATCGTCCTGAAGCTGGCCGAGCAGATCGGTGCCGAACCCGATCGGCACGCCCGCCGCACGGCAGAGCTCGAGGGAGCGTAGCCCCGCGTTCAGCACGACCTTGTTCTTCTCGAGGCTGTACGGCGTGAGCCCGTAGTCGGGTCCGCGTCGTTGCAAGCTGTCGTAGGTGACGAGCGTCGGCACCATGTATGCGCCGCGTTCCGCCATCCGGCGCGCCGCCGATTCGTCGACGAGATTGCCGTGCTCGATCGTTCGCACGCCGCAATCGACGGCGCGGCGAATCGCGTCTGCCGAGTACGCATGCGCCATCACGTACGCGCCGAAGCTGGTCGCCTGCTCGACCGCGGCCTCGATCTCGTCGCTGCGAAACTGGAGGCTTTCGAGCGGATCGCTCTGCGATGCGACGCCGCCCGACACCATCAGCTTGATCTGGTCCGCGCCCTTGCGCAGCTCGTCACGCACCGCCTTCAGCATCTCGGGCACGCCGTCGGCGATCCGGCTCATGTATGCGAGGCCCGAGCTGCACGAGCACTCGTACTGCGTTTGGGTGCGCCGCCGAAAATCGGCGTGGCCGCCGGTCTGGCTGATCGGCATGCCGGCGATGAAAACGCGCGGTCCCTCCACGAGGCCGGCATCGATCGCCGCCTTGATGCCGTAATCGCCGCCTCCGGCGTCGCGCACGGTAGTGAACCCGCGCATCAGCATGCGCCGCGCCGCGACGACCGCTTTCGCCGTAAGAAGCGTAAGCGGCATGCCGTCGAGCAACCCGAGGTTCACTTCGGCGAGAAACAGATGAACGTGCGCATCGATCAGTCCGGGCATCAGCGTTCGCCCGCGAAGGTCGATCCGCGCTGCGCCGGACGCCTTGATCGCCCGGTCCGATACTTCCCTGACGCGCTCGTCTTCGATCAACACTTCGATGCCGTCGCGAAGCTCCCGCGCGCGGGGATCGAGAAAGCGACCGCCGAAAAAGTGATACGCGGCCATTCACCGCTCCTCTGTGAGCCGGGCCGTCAGTTTATCCGTGCCTGGCGCGCGTAACGCGGCCGGCTGGATAATGGCGCGCGATGGAGTGCGGCGAAACCCGATCGTCATGAGGAAAGTGCGCATCATCGACTCGCACACCGCTGGCGAGCCGACGCGCGTCGTCGTCGAGGGCGGACCCGACCTCGGCGGCGGCGATCTTGCGACGCGACGCGAACGCTTCCGTGCCGAGCACGACCGCTTTCGCAGCGGTGTCGTCAACGAGCCGCGAGGTTCCGACGTCATCGTCGGCGCGCTGTTGTGCGAGCCGGTCGATCGCACATGCGTAGCGGGCGTCATCTACTTCAACAACGTCGGCTGCATCGGCATGTGCGGCCACGGCACGATCGGCCTCGCCGTGACGCTCGCCCATCTCGGTCGCATCGACACGGGCGTGCATCGGATCGAAACGCCGGTCGGAATCGTGACGGCCGAGTTGCATGATCGCCACCGCGTCACCGTCGCCAACGTGCCGAGCTATCGGCATGCGGCCGACGTAAGCGTTGACGTGCCGGGACACGGCGAGGTGATCGGCGATGTCGCGTGGGGCGGCAACTGGTTTTTCATTGTGCGCACGCCCGATATCGACATCGATGCGGCGAATCTCGGACGCCTCACCGGGTTCTCGCAGGACGTGCGTCGCGCACTCGCGGCGCGCAACGTGCGCGGCGCGAATGGTGCCGAGATCGATCACGTCGAGGTGTACGCGCCGCTTTCATCGACGGCCAAGGGCAGTCGCAATTTCGTGCTTTGTCCGGGCGACGCCTACGACCGCTCGCCATGCGGCACCGGCACCAGCGCGAAGCTCGCTTGCCTGTTCGCGCGCGGCGAGCTTTCGCCGGGAGAGACGTGGCGGCAGGAGAGTGTGATTGGCACGGCGTTCGACGCGACGTTCGCCCCGGATCCGGCCGGCGGCGGACGCGTCTTGCCGCGCATCACCGGCGCCGCATACGTCACCGCGGAATCGACGCTAATCTTCGACGACGACGATCCGTTACGTTACGGGATCGATTGTGGCTGATGCGCGGCGTAAGGCCAAAGTCCGGTCACTCACCGGCCATCGTGATCAAGGGCGTGCCTGCATCTCAGCTGCCCACCTCTATCAGATCATGGAGCCTGCGGACAAGCTGGATGTAGGTCTTGTCTTCCATCAGCTTCGTCGTCTCGCGCGGCCGCGGAAACCGGACCGAAATGTCGTCGAGAATTCGTCCATCACCCATCACGACGATGCGGTCGGCCAGGACGATCGCTTCATGAAGATCGTGGGTAACGAAGATCACCGTTCTTCGGTCACGGGCCCACAGTTCAAGAAAGACGGCGTGAATGCTGAGGCGTGTCTGGGCGTCAAGTGCGGCGAACGGCTCATCCAGCAGCAAGAGTTCGGGGCTGCCCACCCAAGTGCGCGCCAATGCGACTCGTTGGCGCATTCCCTGGGAGAGTTGCCAGATGTAGTAGCTTTCGTACTGCTTCAATCCAACGAGGGCGAGCATTTCGGACGCGTGTTTGCGCCGGACGGTCCTCGCTATACCACGTACTTGAAGGGCCAGGTCGACATTGCGTGCAGCGGTGCGCCATGGCAAGAGTGCGTCCCGCGCAAACATGTATGACAATCGCGTCCTCGCCTGCGCGGGGGAGGAGCCGAGCACTTCGACTTCACCGCTCGATGGAAGGACGAGTCCGGCGAAGAGGTTGAGGACGGTAGTCTTTCCACAACCGCTTCTTCCGATGACAACGAGAAGCTCTCCTGGTGCCGCCGACAACGTGACGTCGCGAAGGACCGGCTTCGACGTGCCTTGCGGTGTGGCGAAATTGACGCTTACATTCCGGATGGCTGCAACAGGTTTCAGCTCCATGGGACCTCGGCGCGTCGTAACCGCAGGGATTGGACGTCCCGTTTGCACCATCGGTGGCGTCATCGATCGGAAGGCGGTTGCCACCGAAGCAATGAACGCTCGCCGGCCACCATCGCCATATTGAGAAGGCTCGCAATGACAGCGAGAACCAGCAAGATCGCATAGATGCCGGTGATGTTGAATACCGCTGAGTAGTAAACGACCAGTGCGCCGAGGCCGTGTTGCGAGGCGATGAGCTCGCCGGTGACGACGCCCAGTAGCGAATAGACGAGGCCAAGGCGCAGTCCCGCGAATATCGATGGAACCGCAACGGGCAGCAATATGAGTCGAAATCGCTGGAAACGGGTCATTCCCATGACGGATGCCAGTCGCAGGATGTCCGGGTCGGCCGACAGGATTCCCGCGCGCGTATTGAGCAGCAGGATGAACACCACGATACTCACTGCCAATGCAACCTTCGCGGCAATTCCGATCCCGAAGTACAGAAGGAACAGCGGCCCGAGCGCAATTCGCGGCATGGCATTGAGCGCGCTGATGTAGGGGTCGACTGCGGCTTGCACGGTTGGCAGGACTCCGAGCAACAATCCCAGCACGATTCCCAGCGCGCTTCCGAGCACGAATGCAATCAGCGTCGCGACCAAAGTAGCCCAGAGGTTGATCCACAGGGTGCCCTCGCGGCTCGATTCGAACAGAAAATTCCAAACATCATGCGGCGTCGAGACCAGGGAGGGACGCACGACACCGCTGACCATGGCCATCTGCCATAGGCCGACAAGAAACAACCCCACGAGCACCTGCAGCAATCGTAACCGCCAACCGCGCGACGAGTGAGCACTTCGCGCGCTCGTCTTGATCGAAGATAGGCTCCACCATGGTCTACGGCACCTTGGCACCGCGCGCATGTTCGGCAAGGCCTCATGGTGGATGATCGTCATTTGACGCCGGCATTCTTCTCGATGATCTCGGTACATACCTTATCGACATGGGTGTCGTAGTCGGGTACGTAGGTATGCAGGTCACCCTTTACGCCCGCCGCCTGGCGCGACCAGGCAGTGCGCGTCACCGGAATCAGCAATTCATCCTCATGTCTGGGCCAGAAGCTCGTTGCTTTGTCCAAGGGGATTTGCGTGTAGTCGGAATAGAGCTTCGCGACTTCCGCGAGGTTGGCGGGATTCGTGCTGAACGCTTGCGCATCGACCATCGCCGCGCAGAAGCCCGAAACCTGGGCACGGTGATCCTTGAGATAGGACGCGGTCGTCGCGTAGGTGTCCGCGAAGAGACCGCCGAAAGCGTCGCCTGTGGTCTTCGGATCGGTTGCGCTTGCCACGACAACGTAATCCTTGTTCTCGGTTCCGAGCAATTCCTCGAGCGGCGGGGGCGCGATGATGAAATCCACCTTTTGCTGCTTGCATGCGGGAACCATCGTCGCCGGGCCTCCGACAGCGACGAGTTGCACATCCTTGCCCGGAACAAAGCCGGCCGCCCTGGCCAACGACTCCGCCATGTTCATCGTTTGTGTCCCAAGGCCGATGGCGCCGATCGATCTTCCACGCAAGTCCTGAAGATTCTTGGGGTAAGGCTCGTGAGCGTGAGGAACGGGTGTATTGCCGCACGTCACCAGAAGATAGTTCAACTTGATGGCACCGGCGATGACGACGATCGGTTCGCCCTTCTTGATCGGTGGCCACAGCAGTTGCGGACCCGCCATCGAGATATCACTGCTGCCGCCGAGAAGCGCGACAACCAGACCGGGACCAGTCTGGATGTTCACCATGTTCGGTTTGATGCCGTGCTTTTCGAAGAAATGCTTCTGCTGCGCTACATACGGATAAAACATTTGCGACAGCCCTGGAATGCCGCCTATGTTGACGTCGATGGCTTCCTTGTCCGATGGGGGCTTGCCGCCTTCCGCGGCGAGCGCACCTCCTCCGAGGCACGCACCCAGCGCCAGCGCCGCCATGAAGCGAATGGCAATTGCGTTCGGGAAGCGGTGACTAGGGCGAAGCAGGCGGTTCTCACGTTCGATTTGCATTCGATCTCCTCCGTAGCGGGCGCGATCGGCGAAAGGCCGTTCACGCGAAACCTCGGAAACGGCCTCCTGATCCGGAAGCCACTTTGTGATACAGCACCGCGGGTCGCCTAAACGCCCGCCTGGCTCACGAACTTCACCGACAGGTATTCGCGCAATCCCTCTTCGCCGCCCTTGAACCCATAGCCGCTTTCCTTAATTCCACCGAAGGGCGTTTCGGGGGTGGCAAGCGCAAGGCTGTTGATACCCAGCAATCCGCTTTCGATCGAGCGAGAAACGGCGTCGATCGTTTTTGCGGAACGCGTAAACGCATACGCGGCGAGACCGTAATCGAGTGAATTGGCTCGTCGCATCACATCGTCGAAATGCGTAAAACGGACGATCGGGGCGATCGGTCCGAACGGCTCTTCGATCATGATGCGTGCGTCGTCAGGCACGTCGGTCAGAATTGTCGGAGGCCAAAAGAAGCCTTTTTTTCCGAGTCGACGGCCCCCCGTTTTCAAGCGAGCGCCGCGAGAGAGCGCGTCCGCGACGAGCGCTTCCATCATCGAAATACGGCGGGCGTTGGCCATGGGACCCATCGTGACTCCCTTTTCGAGTCCGTTACCCACTTTGATCCGCGCCGCCTGCTCGCTGAAACATTTGAGAAAGTTGTCGTAGATGTGCTCATGCACGTAGAAGCGGCTGGGCGCGATGCAGATCTGGCCGGCGTTCTGAAATTTCGCGCGCGCCGAAAGCGACGCGCTGACCTCGATGTCGGCGTCATCGAAGACGATGAGGGGCGCGTGTCCGCCGAGCTCGATACTGCAGCGCTTGGGACCATCCGCCGCCAAATGGGCAAGCTTTCGGCCCACCGCGACCGACCCCGTGAAAGAAAACTTGCGGACAATCGGCGACCGGATCAGGTACGTCGAGACCTCGTCCGGAACTCCGAACACGAGATTGAGGACGCCGCGAGGCAGTCCGGCGTCTTCGCATGCACGCACCAGCGCCATGCAGCCAGCGGGCGTTTCCTCGCATGCCTTCACGATCGCGGAGCATCCGGCAGCGAGTATCGCGGCGATCTTGCGCGACGGCGCCATGCTCGGAACGTTCCATGGCGTGAACACGGCAATCGGCCCCAGTGGCTCCAGCAGTACCATCTGCCGGACCTCTTCGCTGCGACCCGGGACGATGCGCCCATATGCGCGGCGGGCTTCCTCGGCGTACCAATCGAACATATCTGCTGCAGCAAGCGCTTCCGGGCGCGACTCGCATAGGGGTTTGCCCTGCTCCAGCGTGATGTCGCGCGCGATATGCTCGTGCCGTTCCCGCATCATGTCCGCGGCGCGCCGCAGAATTTTGCTTCGCTCGATGGCGGGCACGTGTCGCCATTGCTCGAAACCGCGCTGCGCTGCCGCAAGCGCGCGATCCAGGTCGGCAATCGATGCATGTTTCAATTCGCAAAGCGTTTCTTCCGTCGCTGGATTGATGATTGGCGTCGTCGTGCCGCGCGTCCCTTCGTACCATTCGCCATCGATGTAAAGGCGCGGCCGGGGATAGCGGGCTGTTCCGACGGGCTGCTGCGCGCCGATGTCTTGTGCTGGGATAACGGTAGCCATGTCGTGAATTTGGAAGGTTGCGTCAAGGACCAGGTTGCGATTCGTTGTAGAGAGTGCCGGAAGTCGTCTGGGATGGATCGGTCGTGGCAAGCGATGCGCTCTCCAGTACGAGCAGCAACGCTGTCATATCGTCATCCAGTCTTCCGTATGCCTGTCCGAGCGAGTAAAGCTCGCGGGCTGCGGCTCCCAATGGCAATGGCGAGCCCACGCTATTGGCCAGTTCGAGGGCAAGTACGAGGTCCTTGTGTGCCAGGCGACCTGAAAACAGGGGCGTGATGTCGCCTGCGAGAACCTTCTTCGGATACAAGACGTTCAGCGGACCCTTCCCGGCAACGGTGGATCGGAGGACCCGCACGAGCAAATCACGATCGAGGCCAACCTTTCGCCCGAGCGTAAGCGTCTCGGCAACAAGGGCAGACCCCACCACCGTAAGGTAGTTGTTGACGAGCTTCAGTTTCACGCCGCTCCCAACCGGACCCGCGTGCACAAGCTCGTTTCCCATGCATTCGAAGAGACTGCGAGCGCGCTCGATATCCTCGGTCGTCCCTCCTGCGAGGATCATCAACGTCCCTGCTTCGGCATCCCAAGGTGTGCGCCCCACCGGTGCGTCGATGAACGCATGACCGCGGCGATTCAACTCTCTCGCGATATCGAGCGCGTCCTCAAAGCCCCCCGTCGACATGTCGATGAGGACGCTTCCGCTCGGCATGCCATCAATTGCGCCGTCGTCGCCGAGAACGGTCTGTCGAACCGCACGCGAGTTGGGCAGCATCGTGATGACGAAGTCGGCGCCCGTCGCCGCATCCCGAGAACAGCTCGCGATATGCGCGCCGCTTTCGGCAAATGGCCTCAGCGCTCCGGGAGAAACGTCGAACACCGTCAGCGCGTGACCGCCCTTGATCAGGTTCCGCGCCATTCCTGCGCCCATGCGCCCGAGTCCTATGAAGCCCACTTTGGCCATTGCGTGCTTCCTCCTTGCGACTCGTTCATTGCGAATTCGCGACTCGATTCACATCACGCTTCAAAAACATAAATCGGGCTCGACCACGCCAGATTGCCGTCCTCCTGCACCACGCAGACGTACAGCGCGTTGTCGTGCGTGCGATCGAGCTCGATCTCGCGCTCGATGTCGACATGCCGGTGAGGATTCTCGTCGGGAAGACGAAAGACACGTATGCGCCGCCGGATTCCACCGGCGTCGAAGATCCGGTCCTCGAGGCCGATACTTGCGACGTCGATCGAAGTCTTGACGAGCGCGGTGTCGATTGCGAGCGTGCCGGCGGACGCGTCGGCGAGCCACGCGTCGAAGCCGCCAAAGCATCCGGTCGTAAGCGCCGACCAACGCAACTCGTTGGGCGCGATCTGATCGAGGCGACGATCGAGATTCCAGAAGTTGATCGGTGAAACGCGGACGAAGGCGTTTCCGCTGAGCTTCGCGCCTCCGTCCCAGATCGTCTGGCGCCCGCGTCCCCGGTACTCCGAGCCTTCCCAGATCACGCGAATGCGCCGACCGAGGTCGTTCCCCGTGTAAGGTCGATACGTTTCGAGCGTGCGCAGTCGATTGCGGATCTCCACGCGCTCGATGGGTGCCGAGCCGATCACGCGGATGCGAAAGCGAGCGCGGCGCGCTGACGTGGAGACGATATCGCCCATCATCGCTTCGCGCGCGGGCGTCTTCGTCGTCGGACCAAGATTCGGATCGTCGGTGAAGAGCGTTGCGCCGGCATCGAAATGCACCCGCGTGTCGAGGATGAGCCTGCATCCGCTCGTCGCGTAGTGATGCCGCTTGCGCAGCGCGTCGAAGATTGCGCACCGATTGAGGTCGCTCGCGAGAATGCACGACAGGCCGCCGTACGCGCCGAAGAGCGACGCGCCTGGATGGCTCGCGCCGTGTCGCCCCTTGTGGCCATCGCTGTTGGCGAGAATGCCGACGCGATATCCCTGCTCGAATGCATCCTGGACGAGCCACTCGAACGTGCCCCAGTCGGAGTGGACTTCCACGGCGCGCTCGAGCCGCACGTCGTGCGCCATCTTGATGTCGGCGTACCGCCCGCCGATGTGCGCGAACACTACGCAGTCGCGTCCCTTCAATGCGCGGAAAAGATCGTGCGCACTGTTCGCGTCGGTATCGACGTCCGAGAGATCGTCGAGCAGCGCATGCGAGGAGCGGTGAATCTGCTCGCCCTCGTGCATGAACATCACGTTGCGGTCGCCGCCGAGCCCGGTATTGCCGGACCACTCGTAGCCGGGAAAGATCACGAAGCGCCCGTCCTCGTTGAATTCGCGCGTCAGCACGTTGAGCGCGTTCCAGAAAGGTGTGGTGATCTGGAAGTCGTTCGCCTGGTGGCTCATCACGTCGAGAAACGCGCGGTCTCGGGCGAATTCGATCAGCTCGCGTGCGGAGTTGGTGCCGATCGTCTCCTCCGATTGACCGTGCAGGTCGCCCCAGTAGGGGAGGAGCGCTGCCTCGGCGACGATCTGCATCGGATTGCTGGTGCAGAGAAGACGACCTTCCGCGTCGCGAACGCGCACGACGCATTCGCCCGCACGTTCGGCGGTCAGCCCATCGATGGTGAGCGCATGCTGGCCTTCCGCGACCGTGATCGTCGCGGGGAGTCCCGAGATCTCGCCGCCCGCTTCGAGCCGATACGTGCCGGCGGCGCGATGCGAAGGGTTGCCCCAGCGGTCGACGCCCTTGAAGCCGAGGCGGAACCTGTCACCGATTCGCCGCGTGGTCGGCAGGACTGCCTGCCATGTTGCCGGCGGCCCGGCGACGATCGAGATCCACGGCTGCTGCGGCAACTCGATGTAGTTGTACGTCGCCCAAGCGTCGACGAGCACGCGAAACTCGAACGTCGGCTCGTTGAAAGTCTGCATGCGAATCCCGGGCGAGCCTTCGCGGCGATCGCCGAAGCGCACGATGATGCGATCGCCTTCGCGCAGGAAGCCGCGGACGACGCGGATGAACAGCGTCTTGTCCCACGGCCGGATGTTGCGCTTCGCGTCGTACTGCAAGTCGAGCACCGCACCGTTGCTTGCCTCGACCGTCGTGTAGTTCCAGCCCTTCGGGTCGGTGAACTGGGGCCGACCCATGTCGCTGGCGAAGCGGTGAACGATCTTGATCGATCCGGTATCGTCGATGCCGAAGTAGCCGGCGGTGTACGTGAGCGTCAGCGACTGGAAGTTGCCGGCCTTGAACTCGCCGTGGGGGTCGATCGTCGCATGGCCCATGCGCTCGGCGAAGTACGTGGAATGCGGCATCGCCTCAGCTTCCCGGCAACGAGAACGCCTCGGGGAAGACGAGGTCCTTCCAGCTCTGGGGCTTCGTTCGCAGCATGCCGCTACTCGCCATGTAATCGGCGAACGGCATGAGGTTCTTTGGCGTGAGGGAATAGACGACTTGCGGGTCGGCGAGCAACTTCACAATCGACTCGACCGATTGCTTCGAGTTGTCGAGCTTCAGGTAGATCTTCGTCGCGTCGTCGGGATGATCCTTGACGTACTTCGTAGCCTCCTCGAGCGCGCCCCAGAGCGCTTTGATGATCTTCGGGTGCTGGTCGTGAAAGCGCGTCGTGGTCCATAGGCAGAACAGCGTGGCCGGGCCGCCGAGAATCTGATACGAGTCGATGACCTTGTGCATGCCTGGCAGCGCGAGCTCCTGCCCGTAGAACGGAATGCTCGCGAAGTGCGCGGTGATGCCCGAGTGCGTCGACATCGCGACGACGGCGTCGGGATGCGAGTACGCGATCTGCATCTTGTCGAACCGGGTCCGCTGATCCTTGCCGAACATCTTTTCGGCGGCAATGCCGAGCAGGATCGCCTGCGTCGAGGTCTTGACCGCGGGAACCGCAATGCGATCGTCGGCGGTGAAATCCGCGAGCGTCTTGATCCGCGGCGTATTGGCGACGAGATAGACCGGCTGCTGGCTCAATCCGGAAATCATCTTGACCGCGTTGTCGGTGCCGCGCGTGCGGTCCCATAGAACGAGAAAGCTCGTCGGACCGGCGACGACGATGTCGAGCTTGCCCGACAGTAGCCCGTCGTTGAGGACGGCCGGACTGCCGATCGCGTGGTAATTGACCGTGAGGTCGCCGATGCCCTCGGCCTTCGCGTGCTTCTTGAGAAGTTTGTGCTGCTCCATCACGTACACCTGCAGGTAGCCGATGCCGAGCTGCCGCCCGATGTTGATCTCGGCGGCGCTCGCCGGCTGTGCGAAAAACGTCATCGCAGCCACGACCGCGCACGCGAGGCCGGAGGTGAATCCGACGTGCCGCAACATCACATGTCCTCCTTCGAAACGAGTCGTCGATTCACTTTTCCGGCACGCTCGGACCCACGACGCCAAGGCCCACACGAAGCGCCTCCGTTTCCATGATGTCGTTCGGCATCACGTTGGCGATGTTCACGTCCGGTCCGAATTCGCGCACAAGGAACTTCTTCATGTCCTCGATCGCGGACAGCGTGATGCCCGAGATCCATGGCCCCGGCAGCTCGATCAGTACCTTCGAAAAGTCGATCGCGGTGCAAAGCTCGGTGATCAGCGCGCGATTGGGCTCGCCCGCGTGCATCAGTTCGGCGGCTTCGACGAGCACGAGCTCGCAGCCGGCGTCGAAACATGTTTGCGCCTGCTCGGCAAGGACTTTCGCATCGGTCTTCGTGTCCTTCGATCCGACTTCGCCGAAGACCGCCAGGCCGCAATCGAGCGCGACGCGAATCTGCTCGCGGCGCTCGGTGTCGGAGAGCGGCACGCAGTTGTCGGAGATCTCGATCGTCTCGAATCCAACGCGTCGCGCCTCGTTCAGGAAGCGCGGCAGGGCGTCCTTGCCGTACGTTGCGTAGACGTACTCCTGAAACTGACCGCCGAGAAACGAACGCGCTCCGCGCGCGCGATAGAGCTCGAGCTTGCGGCGCAGCATGTCGGGCTCGTAGAGGCGCGACGTGCCGACCGCGATTTTCACGAGGTCGATGTACCGCCCGGCCATGTCGAGAATGTCTTCGGCGTAGCGATAAGGCAAGCCGAAGTCGGCGACCATCGTGAGCCCCGTGCGGCGTGGCTTGTGCGGGCTGCGGGTTGCAGGGAGCTCGACGAAGGAGAAGGGGGCGGTCGACATCGGGTCGGAAGTGGCCATGGCGCGTTCCCTTCGGAAGCAATCGAGTGTCAGACGAACCGGCCGAGTACCTGGAATGGCCGATCGACCGGCGGCACGTAAGCGCGCTGAAATGTGATCGGGGCGTCGCGATAGCTTCGTCCACAGATCTCCCAGGCGATCCCCGGCGTGCCGTGCGCGATTCCGATTTCGCGGCAGACGCGCGGCGGTATAGGCGCGCAGCGAAACGTCTGCTCGACCTTGAGCGTCGGCGCGTTGAACCGGTCGCTCAGTAGATCGCGGATCGACGCGCCTTCGAGCTCGTGCAGGTCCATGCCGGCGATCACGCGGAAGCGATCGCCGGAGAGGTAGATCTCGCTGAAGACGTCGAACTCGCCGTTAATGTTCATGAGACGGCGAAGGTGCACGTACTCCTTCTCGCTGCCGAGGAACGCCGCCCATGGACCGCGCTCGCCGGTGAGATCCACGGACAGCATGCGCATGTACGCCGGCAGCAGTGTCTTGCCGTCTTCGCCGAGGAAGCGGAAGTGCCGCAGGTACCGGTCGGGCGTTCGTGCGCGAATGACGAACGTGCCCTTGCCCTGCTCGCGCACGACGATTCCGCGGGCGGCGAGCAGGTTGAGCGCCTTCTGGATCGTGCCGAGGCTTGCGGGAAGCGCATCGGCGAGATCGGCCTCCGATGGCAGCAACTCGCCCGCCTTCCAATGCCCTTTTTCGATGCGATCGAGCAGCAGGTCCGCGATACGCTGATACTTGGGCGCATGCGCCGCTTCACCGCCTCGCGCGAGCTGCTTCGATAGCTGGATGACAGCGCTCAAAAAGCGAGAACTCCTATATAGCGAGTGCTTGCCCGATGCTCGGACTGCGGGCTTCTGACATGGTCTGCGAACCGTACTGCCGTATCAGTCCGCGTGTCAAGCACTATATAGGGGTCAGAGGTGCGTGCCGTGCACGACCACGAGGATGCCGTGCGCGCCGATCGACGCCGGATTCGCGATCGCGTGCACGTGATCGGCAGGGTAGCGCGCCGTCTCGCCACTTCGCACGCGCCTGGTCGTCTCGCCCACCGTCACTTCCATGACACCGCCGAGCACGGTGAGGTGCTCCATCGTTCCGGGGTCGTGGCCCTCGGACTTCAGCGTTCCGCCCCCCGCAAGCGCGAGGTCATACCACTCGAAACGACCCGCGAGCTCCATGGGCCCGAGAATCTTCAGCACGTGCCGCTCGTCGTTGCCCGTGAGCGACGGCATCTCGTGACGACCGAGCACGCGAACCGTCTCGCGCTCGCGCTGGCTTGGCGCGAATAGCTGGTTGAGCTCGAGACCAAGCGCGTTCGCGAGGCGCCACGCAACGGCGATCGTGGGGTTCGCTTTGTCGCGCTCGATTTCCGACAACATGGACTTCGATACGCCGGCGGCGCGCGAGAGTTGCTCGAGAGTCATCTTGCGGGCAAGGCGCAGTCGCTGAAGCGTCGCGCCAACCGGGGGAGGAAGCGTGACGGAGCGTCCGGTCGCCGCGGGTCGGTTTGCCATCGTCGATTTCCTCGTTCTAGAATATTCGCTATATCGAACGTTTTTCCTCTATTATGGCATTGCTCCGGTATAGCGATCCGGACTTTCTTCGAGAAGGCTGAACATGGCGAAGTCTTTGGTGATCGGCGCGAACGGACAGATCGGCAGCGAGCTGGTCGCGGCGCTCGCGCGCCGGAACGGCGAGGCAAACGTCATTGCCGCCGACGTCGTGCTCCCGCGGCGTCCTCATCGGGTGCAGTTCGTCTGCCTCGACGTCCTCGATAGCGCGCGCCTTCGCGAGATTGCCGAGCGCCACGATATCGGCGATGTCTATCTGCTCGCGGCACTGCTGTCGGCGAGAGGCGAATCGGCGCCACTCGCCACCTGGACGCTCAATGTGAATGGCCTGCTCAACGTACTGGAGCTCGCCCGGGAAAAACGCGTCGCGCGCGTCTTCTGGCCATCGTCGATCGCGGCGTTTGGTCCGCACAGCCCGGCGGACGGAACGCCGCAATGGGCGGTGATGGACCCGACAACGATGTACGGCGCGAGCAAGGAAGCGGGCGAGCGCCTGTGCGAGTATTACTTCGGCAAGTTCGGTGTCGACGTGCGAAGCGTTCGCTATCCCGGCGTGATCGGCTACGGCACGCCGCCAGGCGGCGGCACCACGGACTACGCCGTCGCGATCTTCCAGGCCGCGCGCCGCGGCGAGGTGTATCGATGTTTTCTCGCAGCCGACACGATCCTGCCGATGATCTACATGCCGGATGCGATTCGCGCGGCGCTCGATCTCATGGACGCGCATCCAGCACGAATTCGGGTACGCTCGTCGTATAACCTCGCCGGATTGAGCTTCAGCCCAGCCGAGCTTGCAAGCGAGATCCGTCGACACGTGCCATCCTTCCAGATTGCTTATGAGCCGGATTATCGCCAGAAGATCGCCGATTCGTGGCCGAGGACGATCGACGACGCGCACGCCAGGGCGGACTGGGGATGGACGCCAAAGTGCGACTTGTCATTCCTCGTCGCCCACATGCTCGAGAACGTTCCAGTGTCCTGGGACGACGAGCGCGTGCGGAAGAAAGCGTCTTAGCGGGTGATCGGGCGACGCGTCGTCGTCATCGGTGGCGGCGTCATCGGACTGTGCGTCGCCTATTCTTGCGCGACGAAGGGCCATCACGTCGTTGTGCTCGAACGCGGCGAACCCGAGCGCGATGGCTGCTCGTTCGCGAACGCCGGCATGATCGTGCCGAGTCACTTCGTGCCCCTCGCGAGCCCCGGCGCCGTCTCGCTCGCATTGCGGAGCCTCTGGAAGCGCACGAGTCCGCTCTACGTGAAGCCGCGCGCGAGCGCCGATCTTCTCGCCTGGGGTGCGAGGTTCATGCGGGCCGCGAATCGCACGCACGTCGAGCGCGCCGCGCCGCTCCTGCGCGATCTTCATCTCGCGAGCCGCGCATGTTTCGAGGAATGGGCGGCACGCTTCGACAACGCATTCGATCTCGTCGAGCGCGGCTTGCTCGTGCTGTGCAGAACGGATCGTGCGCTCGCGGAGGAGGTGCACGTTGCGGAATTGGCACGCCGACTCGGCATGCCTGCGACGGTGCTCGATGCGGCCGCTGTCGTCGGGCTCGAACCCGGCATGCGGATGAGCGTTTCGGGCGGTGTGCACTTTCCGCTCGACGCTCACGTGTCGCCTTCGGCGCTGATGAATACGCTTCGCCGCGAGTCGCAGGCGCTCGGGGCAACGTTGCGTCACGGAACCGACGTGCGCGCGTGGCGAATGAAAGGCAACCGCATCGCCGCCATCGACACGAGCGATGGCAGCGTCGAAGGCGACGAATTCGTGCTTTGCGCGGGCATGTGGTCGTCGGAGCTTGCACGAAAACTTGGGCTGTCGCTGCCGCTGCAGGCGGGGAAGGGGTACAGTCTGACGCTCGACGATCCGCCATCGCAGCCCCGCATCTGCGCCATCCTTTCCGAAGCGCGCGTTGCCGTCACCCCGATGGGCCGCACGCTGCGTTTCGGCGGCACGATGGAGATCACGGGCATCGACGAGCGCATCGACGCGCTTCGCATACGAAGCATCGTCGATTCGGTCGCGTCGTACTATCCCGCCATGACGCCATCGCATTTCGCGAACGCCACGATTCGCAGCGGCCTCCGTCCATGTTCGCCGGATGGTTTGCCGTACATCGGGCGATTTCGCCGCTTCGAGAATCTGTCGGCGGCCACGGGGCATGCGATGATGGGCGTGAGCCTCGCGCCGATCACGGGCGGGCTCATCGCGCAGTTGCTGTCGGGAGAGGCGCCATCGCTCGACATCGCGCTGCTTGATCCCGATCGATTCACGAGGCGAGCGGCGTCGAGCGACAGGCTGTCGACATCATCGGACAAGGGACGCGAACGATGAAGGTCAACTGGAAAGGCGTCATCCCCGCGATCACGACGCCGTTCGACGCCGCGTATCGGATGGACGAGGGCTTCCTCGGCGAGCATGCGCGCTGGCTGGTCGCCCACGGCTGCACGGCGCTCGTGCCGATCGGGTCGCTCGGCGAATCGGCGACGCTCGATGCGACGGAAAGGCGCAAGGTAATAAAGACGTGCGTCGACGCCGTCGGCGATCAGGTGCCGGTAATCCCGGGGATTGCCGCGCTCGGCACGGCCGAAGCCGTGTCGCTCGCGCGCGACGCCAAAGCCATGGGCGCGAGTGGGCTGATGGTGTTGCCGCCGTACGTCTACAGCACCGATTGGCGCGAGATGGAGGCGCACGTACGCGCTGTCATCGCCGCGACCGATCTGCCGTGCATGCTCTACAACAATCCGGTCGCGTATAAAACCGATTTCGTGCCGCGCCAGATCGCCGAGCTCGCGCGCGAGCTGCCCAATCTCGCGGCGGTCAAGGAATCGAGCATGGACGTTCGGCGCGTCGCCGCGATTCGCGCGCTGATCGGCGATCGGCTGTCGATTCTTTGCGGCGTCGACGACGCGATCGTCGAAACGATCGGCGCCGGCGCGATCGGCTGGATCGCGGGCCTCGCCAATGCGTTCCCGGCCGAATCCGTCGCGCTGTTTCGCCTCGCATCGGAGGCCCGACGCGACGAGGCGTTCGCGCTGTATCGCTGGTTCCTGCCGCTGCTTCGGATGGATACCGTGCCAAAGTTCGTGCAGCTCATCAAGCTTGCGCAAGAGCGCGTCGGCATGGGAAGCGCGCGCGTTCGCGCGCCTCGCCTCGCGCTCGAAGGGGACGAGCTTCGCGAGGCGAACGCGATTCTCGACGAGGCGCTCGCGACGCGACCATCGCTGCGATTCGATGAACGACAGACAGCAGCGGCGGCATGATGCCGCCAGGCCCTGAAATCTGAAATTCGAAAGCTGAGAGCCGAAAGCTGATAGCTGATAGCTGACAATGACCGACGCGATCTCGCAATCCGTTCGGGCCGAAGGCATCGAAAGCCTGCGCCCGGTTCTGATGGGCACGCGGCACATGGCGGTCGCCGGTCACTATGGCGCGGCGCATGCCGCATTCGCGATTCTCGAAGCGGGGGGCAACGCGATCGACGCAGGCGTTGCCGCAGGC
>DATGGP010000026.1:0-4737 GCA_035308425.1 Casimicrobiaceae bacterium
ACAAAGCCCTTCTATATCAGCAGACGAATTGCTTGCCTACCGATCCGCTCAATATCTCGCCACGACGTTCGCAAATGACGGTCCTTTCGCCCACTGAGTACATTTACACGGTAGATCGGCTGAAGTCGGTTCGCGGTGTCAACGGCTGGTACAACGTGTCATGCGTCGTTAATGGCGATGATGCAATCCCGGGCACGCCCGATAATCGCAACAGTGAGATGGCGCCACTAGGGCTGCCTGGCGCCGATATCATGCCATTTCCAGTCACGATCAACGCGTTATACCTGGCCGATCCCACATGAACGAATAGGACAGGATTCGCCGCCTAGCGGACGAGTCCGAATCGCCAGCTATCCTGTCACGCCGCCCTCAGCGCATCCACGATCTTCATCCTCGCCGCCCTCGCGGCCGGCAAAAATCCGCCGACAAACCCCATACCGAGGGCAAATATCAGCGACACGACGACAATTCGCGGCGTGAGCGTGAACGAGAACGCGATCTCGGCAAAAGTCTGAAAGTTGGTCGTCGAGATCGTCAGCGCCTGCATCACCGATGCTCCGATTAGCCCAACGACGCCGCCAATCAAACCGAGCAGTAGCGCCTCGAGCAAGAACGCCGTCAGAATCGCGCCACGCGAGAAGCCGAGCGCCCGCAGCGTTCCGATCTCGCCGGTGCGCGACGCGACGCTCGCGTACATCGTGATCGCCGCGCCGATGACCGCGCCGAACGAGAAGATGATCGAGATCGACGTGCCGAGATAGCTGATGAATCGCGACAGCGCCTCGGACTGCTCGGCATAAAAGCGCTTCTCGCGCTTGGCCTCGAGCGTCAACCGCGGATCGTTCTCGATTGCCGATTTCACCGCATCGAACTGCGACGGATCGTTGAGCCGGAACAGAAGCGACGAATAGCCGGTGCGCCGGAACGCCTGCAGCATCTGCTCGGCATCACCCCATATCTCCGAGTCGAACGCCGTATGGCCGGCGTCGAAAACGCCGACGATCTTCCAATCGCGCGACGCGAAGCGAAGCGTCTCCCCGAAGCCTGCGCCTTGAAAACCATCCGCGATCGATCGACCGGCGATCACCTCGGCGGTGCCCGGTCGAAACATGCGGCCTTCGACGAGCTTCACCTGCAGCCGCAGGATGAGACCGGCCGGCGTGACGCCGCGAATGACGACGTTCGCCGATTTGCCGCTGCTTCGCTTCGGCAGGCTGATCAGCACGACGGGCTCCTTCGATATTAGGGGACGACCGTCGCCAGAGAGTGCGATCTGCGGCAGGCTCTCGACGACGCCCGCCTGTAGGCGCGCAATGCCGCTCTGCACTTCGGTCTGGGAGCCGCGCCTGATCACCACGACGTTGTCGTCCTCCCCGGTCGCGACGAGCGTCTTCTGCAGGCCCGCCGAAAGCATGAGCACGGTCGCGAACACGTACACGACGAGCGCCATCCCGCCCGCCGTAAGCGTGGTCGTCAATCGCCGCGCGACGAGATTGCGCCCGATGTAGCCGATCGGAATCGCCATCAGCCGATCGCCCGCAAGCCTTCGACGATCCGAACCCGCGCCGCGCGCCACGCGGGAATCGCCGCCGCCACCACGCCGACAATGAGCGCCGCAGCGAATTGCAATGCGACGGTTTGCTGCGACACCTTGAACCCCGACAGGATCGAGCCGATCGTGTGGGCGAACGTCGATGCAAGCGGAAACGTCGCGGCGATCCCGAGCAGGCCGCCGAGAACCGCGATGCCCACCGACTCGGCGAAGATCAGCATCGCGACGAACCCATTGGAAAAGCCGATCGCCTTGAACGTCGCATATTCACCGTAGCGCTCGCGCGCGGTCATCGCCATCGTATTCGCCATCACGGCCATGATGATGACGATGACGACATAACTCACCGCCTGGATGGCGAGCAGGATCGCCTCCGACATCGAGACGAAACCCAACTGGAACGCCTTCTCGGTTTCGGTGAGCGTCTCGGCCAGCGAGTTCTTGAACGTTGTGTCGATCGCCTGCGACACGGCCGCCGCATCATCGGCGTCGCGAATCGATTCGACGAACACACCCGCCTGGTCGCCCCGCCCCGGATACTGGCGCTTGATGGTTTCGTTCAGGTAGTCGAAGTGAAAGAAGAACGTCGACGTGTCGGTTCCTTCGTCGGCACCGTCGTAAATCCCGCGCAGATTGAACGTCCACGTTCCTGGATAGATCGTTCCGCGCAGCGGAATCTGGTCGCCCACTTTCCAGCCGTACTTGTCGGCAAGCTTGCGCCCCGCAATCGCGCCTAGCCGATCGGCGAGAAACGCGCGGCGCTCGTCGTCCGGAAGGATGAACTCGGGATAGATGTCGAGATAGCTCGGCGTGCTGATCGCAAACTGCGCGAAGAAGTTGCGCTCGTTGACGTAGACGCCGCCGAACCAGTTCGCCCAGGCGACCTCCTTCACGCCGTCGACCTGCCGGATCTTCTGCGCGTAGGTGAGCGGCAGCGAGAAGACGAGCGACACCGAGCTTCGCGTGACGAGCCGCGCCGACGAGCTCGCATTCGCGCCCGCGTACCAGGCGTCGACGATCGTGCGCAGCATCCCGAACGCGGCAATCGCGACGACGATGCCGACGATCGTCAGCGTCGTGCGCAGCTTGTGGCGAAAGGCGTTGCGAAGAACGAGCAACGGAACGAACATGGAGAAGACGCGATTTGCGAAGCGAGGCTCGCCGCGACGATCAGCCGACGAGCACGCCTTTTTCCAGGTGCACCATCCGATGCGCCTTCTCGGCCGCCTTCGGATCGTGCGTGACCATCACGATCGTCTTGCCGAGCTCCGCGTTGAGCCGTGCGAGCAGGCCCAGAATCTCCTCGGCGGTCGTGCGGTCGAGATCGCCGGTCGGTTCGTCGGCGACGATCAGCGTGGGATCCGCAATCAGCGCACGCGCGATCGCGACGCGCTGCTGCTGGCCGCCCGACAACTCGTTCGGCTTGTGCGTCGCGCGATCGGAAAGCCCGACGAGCGCGAGCGCCGTATCGACGCGCTCACGCCGCTCGCGCCTCGAAAGCGACGTGAGCTGAAGCGGCAGCTCGACATTGCCGTAAGCAGTGAGCACCGGCATCAGGTTGTAGAACTGGAAGATGAAGCCGACGTGTGTCGCGCGCCACAGTGCGAGATCGGCATCGGAGAGCTGTGCGATATCGACGCCCGCGACGCGGATCTCGCCGGCCGATGGCTTGTCGATGCCGGCGACGAGATTGAGCAGCGTCGACTTGCCCGAGCCCGACGGTCCCATCAGCGCGACGTAATCGCCGGCCGCGACGTCGAGATCGATATCGACGAGCACCGGAATCACCTGGTCGCCGCGGATGTAGTACTTCGACACGCCGCGGATGGACACGAGTGGCAACGAAGCATCGTCGTCGAGCACGCCGTCTTCGCGCACATCGGGCGTCCCCACGTGCAGCGCATCGTCACCCGCCGCTCGGGTTGCGGCGCGCGCCATCACTTCGATGCCGTCGTCACCGCCATTCCGTTGGCAAGCGACGGCGCGGGCTTCTCGACGGCCTTCTCGCCGCTCTTGACGGAGCCTTCGATCGCAACCGTGTCGCCGATCGCAAGGCCGGGCGTCACCGGCACGGCGACCGCATGATCGTTGCGCACGACGAACACGACGTCGTGTCCGTTGCGCGGCACGATCGCGTCCTTGTCCACTGCGACGAGTGGCTTCTGCTGCTCGGGCGTCACTTCCCGCGACAGAAAGCTCACCTTGGCGCTCATCTCGGGAAGCACGCGCGAATCGATGTCGTCGAATTTGACCTTCGTCATCACCGTCGCCTTGGCGCGATCGACGGTGGGCACCATCCGGTCGATGTGGCCGCGAAAGCGCTTGTCGGGCAGCGCGTCGAGGATGATCTCGGCCGGCTGGCCGACGTGCACCTTCGACAGGCTCGACTCCGAGACGTCGGCCTCGACCTCGAGCGTGCTCATGTCGGCCATCGAGACGACCGCGCCTTTCGAATCGGTGGCATTCGAGAACGGCGTCACGAGATCGCCGACGTTCGCGGTTTTCGACAGAATCACGCCGTCGAAGGGCGCGCGAATCTGCGTGTAGTCGACCGCGACCTCGGCGTTGCGCGCGTTCGCCAGCGCGACGTTCAGGTTGGCATTCGCGCTCGCGACGCCGGCCACCGCGCGATCGAGGCGCGCCTTCGCCGTGTCGAGCGCCGATTGCGAAATGAATCCCTTGCCGACGAGCTCATCGTTGCGCTTGTATTCGACCTGCGCGTTTTCGCGCTCGACCTCCGTCTGCGTGACGGCCGCACGCGCCGCGCGCACCGCGGCTTCCGCGCTTTGCGCCTGCGCGGCCACGTCCCGATCGTCGATGCGCGCGATCACGTCGCCCGCCTTCACACGCGAGCCTTCGGCGACGCCAAGCCATTCGAGCCTGCCGGTCGCCTTCGACGAGATCGCGGCCTTGCGCTGCGCGACGACATAACCCGTCGCATTGAGCACGACGTATTGCTGCGACGGATATGCCGTGACGATCGGCGTCGTCTGCACCGTTTGTGCGTGCGGCTGCGCGAAGCGCCATCCGGCAAACGCGACGATCGCGATGGCGATCGTGCCGAGCCAGATCCACTTGCGACGCCTGCGCCGCCGGATCGGCGCGAGCTCGCGGTCGATGCGAAGTTTGGCGAGGTCCGGAGGCGTCGCGGTCATCAAACGAATTGCCGGCCAAGAGGGCCGGCG